>JAPLSJ010000066.1 GCA_026398695.1 Arenimonas sp. | reverse complement strand
CCGACGGCAACGAGGTGATCGTCATCATGGCCCGCAGGCCCGAAGCCCGCTGACCTCCGTACCACCGGCGCGGCGGCCACGCCGCTGCGCCGGCCGGCGCATCGCGCCTTGCCGGATCGCCGCGCACTCGCTCTACTGGACGCCCACGCCCCGCGCGTCCCGAAGTCGCCCCCGATGACCACAGGCCAACACGCCGCCCGACTGCTGATGATCGCCGCGCTGGCGATCTGTGCCGGGGCCTGGTGGTGGGCGTCCGGCCGACATCCCTCGCCCACCGATGCGGCGGCCGCCGCTGTCGAGCGCGCAGGGACCGCGGCCCCGGCCACCGCGAACGCTTCGGCCGAACCCGAGGTACGACCCGCGGCACGCCCGGCACCCGCACCCTTGCCGCCGCGCGGTGCGCCCATCGATAGCATCGCCTTGGCGCTGCAGCAGCGCGCCGATGCAGGTGACTCGCTGGCCGCCTGCCGCCTCGGGATCGAACTGATTCGCTGCCGGCAGGTGATGCACCACGAAAGCAACCGACCCTTCCTGGCCAAACGCATGGAACAGGCGGAGGAGGAAGGGGAGCTGGCCTACGCGGAGGCCCTTCGCCAGCGCGATGCGGACTACACCCGGCTCGCGCTGTCCTGCGCGGACGTGCCCGCTGCACTTCGGGAGCGCGGCGGCGCTTACCTGCGGCAGGCCGCCCGCGCCGGCGAGCCGGAGGCCATGCTGCGATACGCCGATGGCCAGGCCTTTGATGTCCGGGACGGCTACGCCTACCTGTCTTCGCCCGACTTCGACCCGTGGCGGCGCGAGGCACCGGTGATGCTGCAGCGGGCGCTCGCCATGGGACGGCCTGAGGCCGTGCACCTGCTGTACGCCGCTTATGGCAGCGACGACGGCCTGTTGTCTTCGCTGGTCCCCAACGATCCGGAGTCCGCGCGCGCCTACCAGATGCTCGCCGTGCGGATGCAGGGCGCGGGCGGACCTCGTCTGCTCGGCCGGTTCGACGTGGTGAAGCCCACGCCGGAACAGTGGAGACGCGCCATCGAGCGCTCCGCCGAGTGGCATCAGCGGCATTTCGGCAGCCGGCGCATCGACAGCGCCCGGGCACTGGACGGCCTCGCGCCCCTGCACGATCCGCTGGGCAGCTCCAACATCCAGGGTGAACCCGCCGCGTTTTGCGACCGTGCGGGGAATGCCTCCCGTGACTGAATCGCGACGTGCATGGCTGGCCGTGCTGCTCCTGGCTTTGGGCGGCGTCGCCTGGTGGCAGCACGCGGGTCGCCAGGAGGAAGGTGCGCCGTCGGCCGCACCCGGGTCTAACGCTGCTAACGCAGACGCGCCGTCGCCGGCGTCGTTGCCGTCGCCCCGCGCACCTCGCCCCCCGGCCGAACCGCTGCCGCCCAAGGATGCCCCGCTCAACGACATCGCCGGCGCGCTCGAAGCGCGCGCCACCGCCGGCGACAGCCGTGCGCAATGCCGGCTCGCGGTGGAACTGCTTCGCTGCCTCGAGATAGAAGTCACCCTCGCAACCGCGACGCTTCCTGATGGCCGGAACATCGTCGAACTCGGCATGGAGAGAGAAGGCCAGTTCGATGTGGCCGACCGGGTGGCCCAGCAGCAGATCTGGCAGATCCGCCAGAAGGAACAGTGCCAGCGGCTGCCTGAGTCGCTGCATGCGCGCGGTTGGGAGCTTCTGCGGTCAGCTGCGCTCGCCGGCGAACCCGAAGCGATGCTGCGATACGCGGAGGGCAGGCCCCTGCAGGCCCCGGGCCAGGTGCTTCTGCAGCATCCCGGGCTGGACGACTGGCGCCGTGAAGCACCGCTCATGGTGGAGCGGGCGTTCCAGGCCGGACATCGTGAAGCCGTCCTGATGCTGATCTACGGCCACACCTTCAAGCACGATCCCTTCTCCGGCGTGATCCCGGACGACCCGCAGCGCGCACTGGCGCTCCAGATACTGTCCAGCCGACTGCGCGGGGTGGGCATGCCGCCGCTCGAGCGCTTCAACGCCACGCAGGTCGCCGCCGCCATTCGCCAGGCCGAGACCTGGCACACCACTTACTTCCAAGGCCGGATCGACCCCCAGCCAACCCACATGGGCAGGACATCGCCTCTTGCGCTGAACGATCCCGGCACGCCGACCCCCTGTGAGTGAACCAAGCCTTGGAACGTCAATGAACTCCACCCGCCGCACCGTCCTGTCCCTGCTGCTGGCAGCGCTGCTCCTTGCCGGCGCTGGCCTGTTGCTCATTCGCAAACCGCCTTCGCCCGAGGCAGTACGCGAAACTGCCCCGGCCACGCAAGCGGTCGACCAAGCCGACGCCGTAACGGACGGCGCATCGCCAACGGATTCGCCGCCCACACCCCTCCCACCCGCCAACGCCCCCATTGCCGCCATCGCCGCCACGCTGCAGCAGCGCGCCGACGCCGGCGACAGCCGCGCTGCCTGCCGCCTGGCCGCCGAGCTGATCCGCTGCCGGCAGGACGCGGCTTACCTGGCCGCGGTGGCGGACCCGCAATCGCCGATGTCCGACCGCCTCGCGCGCGCAGGAAAACTCGATGAAGCCATCTCGCTCGACGAGCGCATGCTGGCCAAGAGCGAACAGCAGCAGCAGTGCCGCGCCCTGCCCAAAGGCCTGCTTGACCGCGCCGGCGACTACCTGACGCAGGCCGCGCGCGCGGGCGAACCCGAAGCGATGATCCTGTACGTCGAAGGCCAGCACTTCCCGCCGGTCGGCATGGGCCGGCTGGCCGACGCCGGCTTCGAGGCCTGGCGCCGCGAAACGCCAGCGATGGCGCAGGCGCTGCTGCGCCGGGGAGAGCCCGAGGCAGTCTTCATCCTGGCCCTGGCCTACGCTGACGACGAGGACTGGTTCGGCGGGCTGGTCCCGGACGATCCGGTGCTCAGCGAGGCCTACAGCCAGCTGCTGCGCCGACTCAGCGGCCGTGTGGACCCAACGCGCCCCGGCGCGCTGGACGCCGACGACTTGCTGCGGGCCCACGAACTGGCCGAAGACTGGCACGCCCGCCATTTCGACAACCGCCGCATCGACAGAAGCGAGCTGACGCGCAGGCTCACGCTGATGACCCACCGCCGACCTGAATCCTCGCCCGCGCCCTGCGAGTCCTGACGCGGCGCGGCCTGCCCGGCCGGGCTATAATCACCGCGCTTTCCCTGGCTTCGGGGAGTAGCCCAGGCCCCCACGGGGCCGCCGCGCATCAACATACTTGGCGACCACGCCATGGTGCTCGGGCAAGGCGTCACGCTTGCGGGCAAGACCGAAGGCCGGCATGTCGCGCACCCGGGCCGGGCCGCGTCTGCTGGCCTTCGTCCGCCCCGTGTCCCGGCCCCGGAGTTTGATTTGGACGCTTTGCTCGTTTCCACCTTCGCCGTGGCCGTCGCCGAAATCGGCGACAAGACCCAGCTGCTCGCCCTCGTGCTGGCCGCCCGCTACCGCAAACCCTGGCCGATCATTGCCGGCATCCTGGTGGCCACCGTGCTCAACCATGCGCTGGCCGCGTGGTTCGGCAGCCTGGTGCAGGGCTGGATCAGCCCCGACGTGCTGCGCTGGGGCGTGGTGCTGTCCTTCGCCGCGGTTGCCGCCTGGGCCCTGGTGCCCGACAAGCTGGACGAAGACGAAGTGAAGCCGCCGCGCTTCGGCGCCTTCGTGGCCACGCTGATCGCCTTCTTCATCGTCGAGATCGGCGACAAGACCCAGGTGGCCACCGTGGTGCTGGCCGCGCAGTACTCGCCGCTGTGGCAGGTGATCGCCGGCACCACGCTGGGCATGGCCATCGCCAACGTGCCGGTGGTGCTGCTGGGCTCGCGCTTTGCCGCGAAACTGCCGCTGAAGGCGGCGCGCTATGCCGCCGCGGCCATCTTCGCCGGCCTGGCGATCTGGGTGGCGGTGGGCGGCCTGCCGGGCTGAACCACGCGACAGGCGCGGGGGCGGGCGGCTATCCTGCCCGCACCCCTCCCCAGGCCACGACCCCCGGCGTGAGTACCCTGAGAGAAACGCTGGAAGACCTGGCCAACTCGCTTCGCGAGCGTCCGGACGAGATCCTCCTGGAAGTCGGCGCCGGCGGCGAGCTGCTGGTGGCGCGGCTGCGCGTGACCGTGTCGCTGCTGCTGATCGCACTGCCGGTGCTCAATTACGCCTGGGGCGGCACGCCGATGGAGTCGGCGGCCGGCCTGGTCGGCGCCGGCCTGATCGTGCTCTTCAGCCAGCTCTGGCTGAGCCTGGCCCTGCGCCGCCGCCGCTACCGCTGGCTGCCGACGGTGTCGGCGGCGTTCGACGTGAGCATGGTCAGCCTGGTCCTGCTGCTGCTGGCGGTGGAATCCCCGGCGGCGGCGCTGAACAGCGCGGTGGTGTGGGCCTGCTACCCGCTGGCGGTGTTCGCCACGGCGCTGCGCCACGACGTGCGGGTGACCATGATCGCCGGCGGCCTGGCCGTGTTCCAGTCGGCCCTGCTGTGGCTGGCCATCACCCACTACAGCGACGGCCCGCTGGTGTCGGCGGTGTACGGCACCGTCACCGCCTCCACCCAGCTGCAGCGCATCGTGCTGCTGCTGGCCGTCACCCTGGTGACGGCGATGGTGGTGTTCCGCGCCCAGCGGCTCACCCAGCTTTCGGGCACCGACGGCCTGACCGGCCTGCCCAACCGCAGCTACCTCAACACCCGGGTGCCGCAGCAGGTGCTCGAGGCCCGCAACGCCGGCCAGACCCTGAGCCTGGCCCTGATCGACCTGGACCACTTCCGCCACATCAACGCCGAGCTGGGCCACCTGGCCGGCGACCGCGCCCTGCGGCACGCGGTGAAGGTGCTCAGGATGGAGCTGGGCCGCGAGGAGCCCTTGATCCGGGTGGGCGGCGAGGAGTTCGTGCTGATCCTGCGGCTGCCGGTGGGCGCGGCCTGGGAGCGGATGGAAGTGCTGCGGCGCAAGCTCGAGGGCCAGCCCTTCGTGCCCGAGCCGGGCGTGGAGCCGCGCAAGCTCACCCTGAGCGCCGGCATCGCCTGCTGCCCGCAGGACGCCAACGACCTCTCGGGCCTGATGCGCAAGGCCGACCTGCGCCTGCGCCGGGCCAAGGCCAACGGCCGCAACCGCGTGGTGGCCCGCGACGACAACTGAGCCCGCCTTGCCCGGGCGGGGGGCGTGAACTACCCTGCCGCATCGTCCCGGGGGTTCCCAGCTCAATGATCACCAGCATCCTGTTTGGCCTGTTCGGCCTGTCCGTCCTTCTGTTCATCGCCTGGCTGTTCTCCAACAACCGGGGTGCGGTGGACTGGCGGCTGGTGGCCACGGGCATCACCCTGCAGATCGGCTTCGCGGCGCTGGTGCTGCTGGTGCCGGGCGGCAAGGACGTGTTCGAGGCGCTGGGCCTGCTGTTCGTGAAGGTGCTCAGCTTCGTGGGCGAGGGCTCGAAGTTCATCTTCGGCGACCTGATGGACACCACGAAGTTCGGCTTCGTGTTCGCGTTCCAGGTGCTGCCCACCATCATCTTCTTCGCCGCGCTGATGGGCGTGCTCTACCATCTGGGCGTCATGCAGGCGATCGTTCGCGTGATGGCCTGGGCCATTACCAAAGTGATGAAGGTGTCGGGCGCCGAGACCACCAGCGTCTGCGCCAGCGTGTTCATCGGCCAGACCGAGGCGCCGCTGACGGTGCGCCCCTACATCAGCCGCATGACCGAGTCCGAGCTGATCACCATGATGATCGGCGGCATGGCGCATATCGCCGGCGGCGTGCTGGCGGCCTTCGTGGGCATGCTGGGCGGCGACGACCCGGCGCAGCAGCTCTACTACGCCAAGCACCTGCTGGCCGCGTCCATCATGGCGGCCCCCGCCACGTTGGTGATCGCCAAGCTGCTGATTCCGGAAACCAGCACCCCGCTGACCCGCGGCACGGTGAAGATGGAAGTCGAAAAGACCACCACCAACGTCATTGACGCCGCCGCGGCCGGCGCCGGCGACGGCCTGCGCCTGGCGCTGAACATCGGCGCGATGCTGCTGGCCTTCATCGCCCTGATCGCCCTGCTCAACTGGCCGCTCACCTGGATCGGTGAAGTGACGGGACTCGCCGAGTGGCTCGGCCGTCCGACGGACATGTCCACCCTGCTGGGCTACCTGCTTTCGCCCATCGCCTGGGTGATCGGCGTGCCCTGGCAGGACGCCATCACGGTGGGCGGGCTGATCGGCAAGAAGATCGTGCTCAATGAATTCGTCGCCTATGGCGAACTTGCCGAGATCGTCAACGGCAGGGTGGAGGGCGTCACGCTGACCGAGCAGGGCAAGCTGATTGCCACCTACGCGCTGTGCGGCTTCGCCAACTTCAGCTCCATCGCCATCCAGATCGGCGGCATTGGCGGCCTGGCCCCCGAGCGCCGCCAGGACCTGGCCAAGTTCGGCATGCGCGCCGTGCTGGGCGGCACCCTGGCCACGATGATGACGGCCACCATCGCGGGCGTGCTGACCAGCATCGGCGCCTGACGAAAACCTGTGGGAGGGCCTTCAGGCCCGACGCCTTTCGCCGAAAAGCATCGGGCCTGAAGGCCCTCCTACAAATTGAGGGAGCGGTTCGATGGCTCGTGTGGTCGTGGTGGGCTCGTACAACCAGGACCACGTCTGGACCACGGACGCGCTGCCGGCACCGGGCGCCACGCGCCTGGGCCGCTACGCCAGCGGCCCCGGCGGCAAGGGCTTCAACCAGGCGGTGGCGTCGGCGCGCGTGGGCGCACCCACCACCTTCATCACCGCACTGGGCGAGGACGCCGCGGCCGACGCCGCCCGCGCGCTGGCGACCGACGACGGCATCGCACTGCGCGCCGAAATCCACCCCGCCCTGCCCTCGGGCACGGCCGGCATCTTCGTGGACGGCGATGGCCGCAACGTCATCGTGGTGGCGCCGGGCGCCAACGAGGCGCTGTCGGTGGACTTCATCGCCGGGCAGCCCGACGCCTTCGCACAGGCCGCCGTGGTGCTGGCGCAGCTGGAAGTACAGGCCGGCGCGGTGCTGGCCGCGCTGCAGGCCGGCCGGCAGGCCGGTGCCACCACGATGCTCAACCCCGCGCCGGCCAACGCGCCCACCAGCGACGCCCTGCTGGCCGCCGCCGACATCCTCACGCCCAACGAAACCGAATTCGTGGCCATGCTCGCGCGCCATGCCCGCCGCGACGTGGCGGCGGACTCGCTGGCGGACATGCCGGCACCCGCCCTGCACGCGCTGTGCCGCCAGCTCGCGCCCGCGGCCACGCTGGTGATCACGCTGGGTGCCGGCGGCGTGTTCGTCTCGCACCGCGACGGCGGCGATCGCGGCGACAAGGAAACCTTCTATCGCCTGCCCTGCTCGCCGGCGAAGGTTCTGGACACCACCGGTGCTGGCGACGCCTTCAACGGCGCACTGGCCGCGCGCCTGGCCGACGCCGCGCCGGGCACGGCGTTCCGCGACGCGGTGGCGTTCGCCAACACCTATGCCGGCTGGTCCACCGAACTGGCCGGCGGCGCCGCGTCCATGCGCCGCCTGCACGGCGTGACGCCATGAAGCGCCGCACCTTCTTCAAGCTCGCCGGCGCCAGCGCCGCGACGATGGCGGCGGTGGGTGCCGGCGGCGCGCTGTGGCTGTCGGGCCCCGCTGCACCGGTGTCGGGCTTCGGCACGATCGCCGACGCGCGCCGGTGGGTGCAGGCCATCGGCAGCGGCGAGGCCATCGCCACCGCCGGCTGGCCAGTGGCTCAGGTGTTCGAGCACTGCGCGCAAAGCATCGAGTTCTCGCTGCACGGTTTTCCGCAGGCGAAGTCCGCGACGTTCCAGGCCACGGCCGGCGCGCTGGGATTCGCGGCCTTCAGCCGCGTGGGCCGCATGCAGCACGACCTGGAAGAACCCATTCCCGGCGCCGCCGCGCTCGGGGCCACCGACCTGGCCGCCGCGGCCGCGCGGCTGGACGCGGCGTTCGCCGCGTTCGAAGCCCACGCCGGCCCGCTGGCGCCGCACTTCGCCTACGGCGCGCTGGACAAGGCGCAGTACACCCGCGCCCACCTGATGCACCTGGCCAACCACGCCGAGCGCGTGCGGCAGGCCTGAGATGCAGCTGGGTCCGTTCAAGCTCACGCCCAACGTGGTGCTGGCGCCGATGGCCGGCGTCACCGACAAGCCTTTCCGCATGCTGTGCAAGCGCCTGGGCGCCGGGCTGTGCGTGTCGGAAATGACCATCTCCAATCCCAAGCTCTGGCACACCAGCAAGTCCCAGCACCGCATGGACCACGACGGCGAGCCCGACCCGATCAGCGTGCAGATCGCCGGCACCGTGCCCGAGGTGCTGGCCGAGGCCGCGCGCTACAACGTGGGCCACGGCGCGCAGATCATCGACATCAACATGGGCTGCCCGGCCAAGAAGGTGTGCAACACCTGGGCCGGCTCGGCGCTGATGCGCGACGAGGCGCTGGTGGCGCGGATACTTTCCGCCGTGGTGAAGGCGGTGGACGTGCCGGTGACGCTGAAGATCCGCACCGGCTGGGACAGCGAACACCGCAATGCGCTCACCATCGCGCGCATTGCCCAGGACAGCGGGATCGCCGCCCTGGCCGTGCATGGCCGCACGCGCGACCAGCACTACACCGGCTTCGCCGAGTACGACACCATCGCCGCGGTGAAGGCCGCGCTGTCGATCCCCGTGCTGGCCAACGGCGACATCGACTCCCCGGAAAAAGCCGCCTTTGTCCTGCGCCACACCGGCGCCGACGCGGTGATGGTGGGCCGCGCCGCGCAGGGCCGGCCGTGGATCTTCCGCGAGATTTCCCACTACCTGGCCACCGGCGAAAAACTTCCCGAGCCCGGCGTGCAGGAAGTGCGCGACGTGCTGCTGGGCCACCTCGAACACCTGCACGATTTCTACGGCGAAGTGGCCGGCGTGCGCATCGCCCGCAAGCACCTGGGCTGGTACGCCAAGGACCGGCCGGAAAACGCCGCCTTCCGCGCCGTGGTCAACCGCGCCGAGACCGCCGACGACCAGCTGCGCCTGACGCGCGACTACTTCGATGCGCTGGCCGCGGGCGTCTCGCCCGACCTGCCCGAAGTCGCCTGACGGGCTAGAGGTAAAGCCACGCGGCCACGCCCGCGATGGCCGCAGCCAGCAGGATGCGCTGCAGCAGGCCCGGGCGATCCCCCGGCGCGATGGTGTCGTTGTAGTGGCCCCAGGGCGGCGTGCGCTGGATGTGCCAGGCCGGTGACGGCGCCTCGCGCGGCGGCGACACGTTGGCGCTGGCCGTGCGGCCGGGCTGTGCGGCGGGCCGCTGGAAGCCCGGCGTGCGCGCCGTGTCCGGCAGCGGCGGCGGCTGGCGCGACGACGCCGTCTTGGCCGCCAGCCCCGACACCAGCTTGGCCAGCAGCGGCGAACCCTGCGTCTCCCACTGCAGCCGCGTTTCGGGCGGCAGCTTGGCGAGGCCGGCCTCCACCTTCTGGCGGATTTCCGGCGGCAAGCTCGACAGGTCCAGTTTTCCGCTCATGGCACGGGTCCTACGGGGTGGGTTCGGGCGTCCATATCCTGTGCCAAACCTCGGGCAGCCGTCGAATGGCGTCGGTGGGCCAGTCGGCCTGGGTCGGCGGCACGGCCTTCCAGCCGTCGCCGTCGCGCTGGGCCACGGTGAAGCGGAAGGTGAAGTCGGGCTCCACGCCCATGCGCAGGTCCGACAGCACCAGCTGGCCGTCCACTTCCTGCGCCGCCATGAAGCCGCGGTTGAACCACAGCAGCCGCGCCGCCGCCGGGTAGCCGCGCACTGCGTCCAGCGCCGCCACGTCCGACGCCTGCGGACGCAGCACCATCGGACCGCGATCGGCCACCACCGAGTACTGCCCCGCCAGGTAGCCCTCGGGCGTCATCACCACCACGCGCCACAGCAGCGTGTTGAACGGCATCGGCACCGAGAAGTGCGGCGCGTCCTGCAGGCCCATCGCGGCCAGGGTCTCTTCGGCCGCGCGGTCCACCTGCGCCTTGGCCACGAACGACCAGCCCAGGTAGGCCGTGCTCAAGGCCAGCGCCACAGCCAGCGCGCGCTGTGCGCCGATGGATTCCCGCCAGCGCCAGGCCAGCACGCAGCCCAACAGCAGCGGCAGCGTGTAGGCCAGGTCGATGATGAATACGCTGGACCACATGGTCGGCGACACCGGCATCGGCCACCACAGCTGCGTGCCGTACACGGTGAGCGCGTCCAGCAGCGGGTGCGTCACCAGCGCCAGCTGGATCGCCCAGAACCAGCGCACGGGCGACTCCGCCACGCGCCCGCCGAGCCGCTTGAAAAAAGCCCACATCAGCGCCGCCAGCGGAACCAGCACGAACAGCGAATGCGACGGCCCGCGGTGCCAGGTCATGCTGTCCACCGGGTCCAGGCCCAGCGGCAGCAGCACCAGCGTGTCCAGGTCGGGCAGCGTGCCCAGCGCGGCGCCGGCCAGCAGCGCGGCCCGGCGGTGCCGGGCCGGGGCGATGGCGGCGACCAGTGCGCCGCCGAGAACGATCTGGGTGAGGGAGTCCATGCCCCGATGCTAGCCGGCCCGGGGGTTTTCGCGGCGTGACAGCCTCAGGCCGCGTAGGCGAGCCGCAGCGGCGGACGGCGCGGCTCGAGACGCTTGAGCACGGCGCCGTCGTGGCCCAGCAGGCACAGCCCGCCCTCGGCGTCTTCGGCCAGGGCGGTGAGGCTTTCCACCCAGTCCCCGTCGTTGGCGTACACCAGGCCGTCCACCTCGCGCAGGTCGGCGCGGTGGATGTGGCCGCAGACGATGCCGTCCAGCCCGCGCCGGCGCGCGTCGGCCAGGCCCGCGTTCACGAAGCGCGCGATGTAGCGCTCGGCCGCGCCGCTGCGGCGCTTGAGGAAATCAGCCAGCGACCAGTAGCGCAGGCCCAGGCGGCGGCGCGCCGAATTGGTCATGCGATTGCCGGCGAGGATCTGGTCGTAAAGCCAGTCGCCCAGGTGTTCCTGGAAGTTGCCGAAGTGGGTGACCGCGTCGTAGTCGTCGCCGTGCGCCACCAGCAGGCGGCGGCCGTCGGCCAGTTGGTGGATGGCGCGGCGGCGCACCTGCATGTACGGCAGCATCAGCCCGCAGAAGCGGCGGATTGGCCGGTCGTGGTTGCCGGGCACGTAGATGATTTCGGTGCCCGCACGCACCAGGGCGTGCAGGCATTCCACCACGCGGTGCTGGCCGTGGCCCCAGGCGGCGCGGCGCTGGGCCATCCACCACAGGTCCACGATGTCGCCCACCAGGTACAGCCGGCGCGTATCGAGGCCGTCGAGGAAATCGGCCAGCTCGGCGGCATGGCAGTTCTTCGAACCCAGGTGCACGTCCGACACGAACACCGCGCGCTGCCTCGGCCGCAGGGTGGGCGCGGTCACGCGGCCTCCGGCCGGCCCAGCCGCGGCACCGCCGCTTCCAGGTAGCGCTCGCGCTTGCGCGGGCGGATGCGGGCCAGGTCCAGCTCCACCAGCCCGTCCACGGAGTTGTTGAAGTCCGGGTCCACGCCGAAGGCCAGGAAGCGCGCGCCGCCGGGCTCGCACAGTTCGGTGTACTGCTTGTAAAGCGTGGGCACGCGGGTGCCGAGCGCGCCGAGGTTGGCCTTGAGCACGCGGTAGGCGGTGTCGGCATCCATTTCGCTGAACGCCGGCGGCGCGGCCAGGAAGCGGAACGGCCGGTTGGCCGCCACGCCGTCGCGCCGGCAGCCGAAGAATCGTTCGTAGTAGGCCACCAGCTGTTCGCGCGCGGCGATGGGCAGGTCGGCGCTGATGGATACCGGCCCGAACAGGTAGCGCACCTCGGGATGCGCGCGCAGGTAGGCGCCGATGCCCAGCCACAGGTAGTCGAGGCTGCGCGTGCCCTGGTAGGCCGGCGCCACGAAGCTGCGGCCCAGCTCCATGCCCTGCGCCAGCCGCTCGAGCATGTGGCAGGGATAGCGGAACAGCGACGCGGTGTAGAAGCCCTCGACGCCGCGCTCGGCCAGCACCGCTTCGCCCGGGGCCACGCGGTAGGCGCCGGCGATTTCCAGCGCCTCCGGGTCCCACAGCACGATGTGGTCGTACCACCCGTCGTAGGCGTCCAGGTCCAGGCGCTGGCCGGTGCCCTCGCCGGCCGCACGGAAGGTGATTTCGCGCAGGCGGCCGATTTCACGCAGCAGCGGCGAATCCGATGCCAGCCGCCCGGCGTGGATCCGCTTCCCGTCAGGCGTGGTGCCCAGCCGCGGCAGCAGCGCCAGCGCCTCCACCAGCCGCTTGCGCTCCACCGGCGGCGCCACCGGCACCGGGCCGGTGGGCGTGGATTCGCGGCGCGAGCCGATGGCGTACAGCGCCTGTCGGATCGAGGCCAGCGCGTTGGCCGGTTCGACGTTCTCTTCAACCGCGCGCGGCAGGCCGATGCGCAGCGAAATGCGGGCGTTGCGGCGCGCGAACAGCTCACGCGGCAGCAGCGCGGTGCCGGCCGATTTCAGCAGCGCCGCCGCGCCGTAGAAGATCGCCGAATTGCGCGCCTCGATGCGCACCGGCAGCACCGGCGTGCGCGTGGCGCGGGCGAAGCGCAGGAAGCCCTGGCGCCACTGCGCGTCGCGCACGCCGCGCAGGCCCAGCCGCGCCACTTCGCCGGCCGGGAAGACGATGACGCACTGTTCGCGCTCAAGCGCCTGCTCGACCGCGGCGATGCTTTCGGGCGTGGGCTTGCCGCCCAGGATGCGCACCGGCAGCAGCAGCGGCGCCAGGCCCGGGATGGCCGCCAGCAGGTCGTTGGCCACGATGCGCACGTCGCCGCGCACGCTGCCCACCAGGTGCAGCAGGGCCAGCGCGTCCAGGCCGCCGCTGGGGTGGTTGGCCACCACCAGCACGCGGCCCGTGGCCGGGATGCGCTCGCGCTCCACCTGGTCCACGGTGTAGCGCGCGCCCAGGTAGTCCAGCGCCGCCTCCACCAGGGCCAGGCCCTGCTGGTGGCCGTGCCGGGCCAGGAAGGCGTCTATCTCGTCCAGCCGCGACAGCCGGCCGAAGCCGCGCAGCAGCGGCCGGGCCAGGCGTTCGCGCGCGCCCTGGAACCAGGCCGGAAAACGTTGCTCCAGGCGGCGCTCTAGCTCAATCATGGGGTGGACCTGTGCGGGCGACCGCGTCAGGTTGGCCACCGTGGCTGACAAGGCGGTTAAGCGCAGGCGTCAGCCACGTGACAGCGCTGGCTTAACAAACGGGCAACGGCGGCCGGCGCAGGATGCACCCCGGGGCCCGCCCGTGTATCATGCCGGCCCTCAGTCCATCCTTTCATCGCAATCAAAGGATATAAGCCACGATGTCCAGCTACCTCTTCACCTCCGAGTCGGTTTCCGAAGGCCACCCGGACAAGATCGCCGACCAGATCTCCGACGCCGTCCTCGACGCCATCCTGGCGCAGGACAAGCGCGCGCGCGTCGCCTGCGAAACCCTGGTGAAGACCGGTGCCGCCATCGTCGCCGGCGAAGTCACCACCAGCGCCTGGGTGGACATCGAAGCCCTGGCCCGCAAGGTCATCAACGACATCGGCTACAACAATTCCGACGTCGGCTTCGACGGCCACACCTGCGCCATCATCAACATGCTGGGCAAGCAGTCCCCCGACATCAACCAGGGCGTGGACCGCAAGAAGCCGGAAGAACAGGGCGCGGGCGACCAGGGCCTGATGTTCGGCTATGCCTGCAACGAAGCCCCGGAATTCATGCCGGCGCCGCTGTACTACTCGCACCGCCTGGTCGAGCAGCAGGCCAAGGTCCGCAAGTCCGGCAAGCTCAAGTGGCTGCGCCCGGACGCCAAGTCGCAGGTCACCCTGCGCTATGAAGGCAACAAGGTGCTCGGCCTTGACGCCGTGGTGCTGTCGACCCAGCACGACCCGGACATCAAGCAGAAGGCGCTGGTCGAGGCCGTGTACGAGCACATCCTCAAGCCCGTGCTGCCGAAGGCGTGGCTGAAGGACCTGCCGAAGTCGAAGATCCACATCAACCCGACCGGCAAGTTCGTGATCGGCGGCCCCGTGGGCGACTGCGGCCTGACCGGCCGCAAGATCATCGTCGACAGCTACGGCGGCATGGCCCGCCACGGCGGCGGCGCGTTCTCGGGCCAGGATCCGTCCAAGGTGGACCGTTCGGCCGCCTACGCCGCGCGCTACGTGGCCAAGAACATCGTGGCCGCCGGCCTGGCCGACCGCTGCGAAGTGCAGGTTTCCTACGCCATTGGCGTGGCCGAGCCGACCTCCATCTCGGTCACCACGTTTGGCACCGGCAAGATCAGCGACGAGAAGATCGAGAAGCTGATCCGCAGCCACTTCGACCTGCGCCCGTACGGCATCACCAAGATGCTGGACCTGCTGCACCCGATCTACCAGCCGACCGCGAGCTATGGCCACTTCGGCCGCAAGCCGCGCGAGATCACCTACACCGACGGCGCCGGCAAGAAGCACACCGCCACCGCCTTCTCGTGGGAAAAGACCGACCGCGCCGAAGCCCTCCGCAAGGACGCCGGCCTCAAGAAGTAACCCCACCTGGAACTTGTGGGAGGGACTTCAGTCCCGACAGCCTCACCCGAACGGGCCGCGAAAGCGGCCCGTTCTGTTTCATCGGGTACAACATGAAGACAAGGCCTACCGCCGAGACAGGCGTGGGTGACCAAGGCTCAGCCCAAGTTGTAGGCCACCTTCGTTCCCGTCACGACGATCTTCTTGCTGCCGGTCAGGCTTTGAACAATGGCATCGAGCTGCTTGGGTTCCAGCGTCTTGCGAAAAAGGGTGTTGATGGCGCTGCGCAGTGTCGCGACGCTCGCCGGCTTGGTCGCCTTCCGCAGATGCTCCAGGACAACCTTCACCCGTGCACGCGTAGTAGTGGGCAAGACTGCGCCGGACGGGGCGGCAGATGCCGCGGCGGCCTTTTTCGCCACCACGGCAGTCGCCGTCTTCGACGCGGGCGACTTCCCGGCGGCAGACGCCGCCGGTAGAGCCTTGACCGAAGCGGCCTTGGCCGCGGGCTTGGCCGCGGGGCTCCCGACAGCAGCAAGGGCTGGGATTTCGGCAGACCGTGTACAAGAAATGCCGCGCGCGACGAGATGCTTCACAAGTGGGTCGAAGCCTCGATCTTTGGAGACGATGGTAAAGCTCGCCAAAGGATCTGCCTTGGAAAGGCGCCCGATGTAGAACGCGATATGGAAGTCCACGGCGTTTTGTCCGCCGCCGGCGATCGGAATCAGCTTGGAATCCTTGCCAAAGGGCAAAAGCGCCTGGACCAGTTCAAGCTGCAGTTTCGACTGGTGCTGACCGAGGAACACCCGGATAGCAGTCTCCCCCGCCTTTAGCCGACCGAGCTCCTTCGGCTGGACGTTCTCAAAGTCGATCATGACGTAGTGCACGGCCCATCCCCTCCCCGTGGCCCGTCGGGCCGGCCAGCAACTCTTGCCCATCGGCAGGTTCCGCTGCAACAGATGGCGCGGGCAGGCAGGGTCGCCATCAGGACCGCCGTCGGGGCCAAACCGACCGTCAACGCGACTATCGCGTCCCACACTCGATCTGGCATCTTGCAGGCATGAACTCGCCTACCCCGCCCACCGAATCCCGCCGCCCCCTCACCACCCGCAGCGCCGGCTGGGCCAAGGCCCTGGC
>JAPLSJ010000074.1 GCA_026398695.1 Arenimonas sp. | reverse complement strand
GAGCGGAAACCGTGGCTCGTATAATTCGGGCGAATCGCGTGAACTGTCTTTAAAACGGCAGCGGTGGTAATTGGCTTCCCCTTTGGGCCAACAAATACGCACTCAGTAACGCCCGAAGGAATCGAGCGGAGAAGCGAGACGGCTTCTTTGGACAGCGGTACCGCATGAGGTCTGTTGCTTTTCATCCTCTCTTTGGGGATGGTCCAGAGCGTACGCGCGAAGTCAAACTCCTGCCACTTTGCTTCCGTTGCTTCACTTGGCCTAGTGGCGGTCAGAATTTGCAGTTGCAGGGCCGCGGAGGAGATATCGTTCCGGAGGCGAAGTTCAGCCATAAAACCGACCACGTCCGCGTGGGGTAGGGCGGGTCTATGTTTGACTTTCTTAATCTTCGCTGGGGATGCGAGCAGGCTCTTCAGACTTCCCTTCCAGCTTGCCGGGTTGTCCCCGGTTCGAAAGCCTTTTCCGGCGGCCCAGTCGAGAATTCGTTCAATTCGACTCCGGACTCTTGATGCGGTCTCGGTGCGCTTCAGCCAGATTGGTTCCAGAACGCGATGGACGAGGTCTGCGTCAATTTCCGATACGGGTAATGGACCAATGAGGCGGCAATGCGTTGTTATCGTTGATGTCCATTGGGCTTTGTGCTTTGAGTTCTTCCACTCGTGTTGGATGGCGGCGATGCACTGGCTAGCGCATTGGTCGAAAGTGACTTGCTTTGCCAACTGGCTGCGGGCGGCGTGAAGCGCAGTGCGTTCCAGTTCGATTGGGTCCTTGCCGCTGGCAAGTGCTGCTCTGTACTCCCTTGCTTTTTCCCTCGCTGACGCGAGTGAGACGTCCCTAAGGGGGCCGAGGCCCTTGTCCCGGGTCTTTTGGGTCAGACGGTCTCGATACCGGAACACCCAAGACTTGCGGCCATCGCGCTTGACCAGTAGATATAAGTTGTTCCCATCGCCGTGGCGGCCCGGTTTCGCGTTCTTGATTGCGATGGCGGTTAGCTTCATGGCTCAGCTGTTCCCATCATTGTTCCCCACATGATAGGGCGGCTGGCGGTGAACTGCTAGCAATTAATTTGTATTTTGTTTTCTCCAAGACCCTAAAAAGATTGATAAAAATAGAGGGTGCTTGGACCAGCTGGTAAATATTTGAATTTGTGTTGTGAGGACACTCTCTCCGCCAGTTTCGGCGACAAACCTCGCGCCCGATCACGCCAGCCAGAACGACGACACGCTGACGGTTACGTTCGCGACGATGCAGGCCAACAGCGACCGTGTGCGCAGGTACACCATTGCGTAAGTGAGCCCGAGGCAGAAATAGCCCGCAGCACTCCACGCGTCCGCCGGGAGACTGGCTGCCGAGTACAGCGCCGATGACGCCACGGCGGATGCAATGGTGCCGAGACCACGCTCCGCCAACGGCATCATCCAGCCACGGAACGCCACTTCTTCGATCACGGGAATGACCAGCACCAGCGCCAGGGCAAGGCTGTAGCCGACGTTGCCAACCGTCATCGCGGTCGCCTGAGGATCGTCGTTGTAGGTCGGCCCCAGCAGGGTTGCCAACGCCACGACCACGGATGCGAAGAGGCCGGAGCCCAGGCCCCAGGAAAGTGAGCGGGCTATCCGGCCGTCGTCGCCAAGCCATGTGCCCAGGCGAAGCCTGTTGGAAAAGGCGAAATAGACGAACAGCACCGCCGCGCAGGGAATCATCGAAGTGCCAAGCACCGCAGACGCAGCCAGTTGGCTCCAGCTCTGCGTGTCGCGGTCCGGCAGTTCGTTGATCATGAAGATGTTGGACAGGCAGACGCGCGCGCCGGCTTCCGCGGCGATCATTTCCAGGATCTCGCGCGCGGCTTGTCCCTCCACTTCGCCGAGGGACGCGAACGAGAACTCCCGCGCGCCGGCGCCACATTCTGCCGGCAGGGGGTTGCTGGCGGTCGCGGGCCGGCTGCGGCCGTGCTTGAACCACGGGTTGGCGGCGACCCGGTCCTGCATCACAGCGAGCTGCGCGGTCGTGCCTTCGGCCCAGAGGATGGCTCGGTCATTGGCCGAAAGCATCACCGTTCCCATCGCGAACGACACCAGCAAGCCGACGCCCAACAACGGCAGCATCATTGACTGGACCAGCAGGATGGCGCGGTCTCGTAATCGCACGTCGTGGTCGCCTGTTCTCATCGCGATGCCGCGAGCATAGCGGCGCACGGGCGCATCGAGCGCGCTGTCGCTGTTAGCGTTTCGGGTCAAACTTCGCCCGCTCGCGTCGTGTTTTGTTGTTCTCGCCTATGGTGGGATCGAAGCTGAAGGCAGGGCGTATTTCCTACCTTTGATTAGGAGCGTCGTGGCATCGCCCGGCGGCCGCTTCCGATAGGTTGGAGCCTGCTGCCCTGGGGAGAGCGCAATGATCCGAGTGTTCCTGTTGGACGACCACGCGCTGGTGCGCACCGGCTTTCGCCTCATCCTGGGGCAGGAAAAGGAATTCGAGATCGTCGGCGAAGCGGGAAGCGGCGAGGAAGGTTTGCCGATGATCCGGCGCCTCAAACCGCAGGTGGTCATCTGCGACCTGCACCTCCCGGGCATCAGCGGATTGGACATCACCGAGCGCATCGTCCGCAGTGACCTGGGCACGTTCGTGCTGATCGTGTCGGTGCAGGAGGAGGGGCCGATGCCACGTCGCCTGATCGAAGCCGGCGCCAGCGGATACCTCGGAAAAGGCTGTGATGCGGCCGAGTTGATACGCGCCGTCCGGGAAGTGGCGCGAGGTCGGCGTTACCTGGCCAGCCAGGTTGCGCAGCGCATGGCGCTGTCTCGGCTGTGTGGCGATGACTCGCCGTTCGACGCACTGTCGCCCCGTGAGCTTGAGGTGGCCCGGATGCTTTGCCAGGGCCTGCGCATGGAGGAGATCGGCCGGCGCCTGAGCCTGAGTGGCAAGACCGTCGCGACACACAAGTATCGTCTTTACGAAAAGCTTGGCATCAAGGACACGGTGGCGCTCGCGCGATTGGCTGGGCAGCACGGCGTTTCTGATCCGGCCTACGCCATCTGATCGTGACGCGCCGCAAGGCAAAGAAAAAGGGCGCCTTTCGGCGCCCTTTCTTTTAGTTCGGCTTGTCCGCCTGCGGCGGTTCACCTTCGTCTTCCAGCACCCAGTCCGGTGCCGAAGGCGCGGGCGCCGGCGGCGTGGGCTCGGCGGCCTTCGGGGCCTCGAAGATCGCCGGCTGCGTGCGCAGGAACGGGTTCACCGGGGCGGCCGGGGCCGGGGCGGGCGCCGCGGCGGGCTCCGGGATCAGGCTGGCCTGCACCGGCGGCGAGGCCGGGGTGGCCAGCGCGAACGGCGCGGGTTCGGCCTGGACCACGGCGGCGGGCTTCGGCGCTTCGACCACGGGCGCCGGGGCCACCGGAGCCACGACGGCTTCCACCACCGGCGCGGCTTCCATCGCGGCCACCGGGGCGGGCGCGATGTAAGCCGGCGCGGCCGGGGCTTCCACCTCGGCCATCGGCGCGACGAACGCCGGCACGGCCGGAGCTTCCACCTTCGCCACTTCCACCGGCGCGACGGGCGCAGGCGCGGCCGGGGCCACGACGGCGCGGTCTTCGATCAGGCTCGACACCGGCAGCGGCGCGACGTAGGCCGGGGCGGGCCTGGGCGCTTCCACTTCGGCGGCGGCCGGCACGGACATCGGCATCGGGGCGACGACAGGCGCCGCCACCGGGGCCGGCGCAACCACGGGCACCACGACGGGCGCGACCACCGGCGCCAGCACCGCAGCGACGGGCGCGGCGACGGGGGCAGGGCGGGGCGCACGCACCGGGGCCGGGCCCAGGTCGTCGAAGTCGGACTCGGCGGCGCTCACCGTGGCCGGGGCGGCAGCGCGCGGGGCGTTGCCTTCGGTCTCGGACTCGTCGTCTTCGTAATCGGCGTCGTTGTCGGCGCCGTTGCCTTCGTTGCCCTCGGTGCCACCGTTCTCGCCACCGGCTTCATCCGGGCGACGACGACGGCGGCCACCGCGACGACCGCGGCGACGGCGGCCGGTGCCTTCGGCGGCGTTGGCCGCGTCGGTGCCGGGTGCCGCGTTTTCGAGGCCTTCGATCACCTGGCCGTCTTCGTCCACGGCCACCGGCATCGGCAGCTCGCCGTCCACCAGTTCACCGCCGCTGGCGGCGGCCTGCGCGGCCAGGCGGGCGGCGCGGGCTTCGCGGCGCTCGGCTTCGCGCTTCTGGTTTTCGATGCGCTGCTGTTCGCGGCGCTCGGCTTCCTTCTTCAGGTTTTCCTCGCGGCGCTGCTGGCCTTCAATGCGGCGCTGCTCGTCCTGCTTCTTCTGGTCTTCGGTGCGCTCGGGCTTGGGGGCCTTGGCCTGCTGCTGCTGGGCCGGCTGGCCCTGCGGCGGCTTGCCGCCGGCCTGGGGCGGCTGCGCGGGCTTGTCGCCACGCTCCGGGCGCGGGCCGCGATCGCCGCGGTCACCGCCGCCGCTGCGCGAACCACGGTCGCGGTCGCGGCCACGGCCGCCGCGGTCACGGTTGCCGCCGCCTTCGCTGCGGCCGTTGCGGTCGGAACGCTCGGGGCGCGCGGTCTTGGCGGCCGCGGGCGCGGCTTCCGTGGACGGCTCGCCGGCGAAGAACGCCGCGATGCGCGCGAACAGGCCCGGCTTGGCCGCCGGCGCCTTGTTGGAGAACACCGGCGGCGGCGGCGCTTCGACTTCCACTTCCTCGCGCACCGGCGCCGGGTTCGGCGGGCGCACGGCGGTGACGGCCGGCAGGTCGGGCACGTTGATCTGCGCCTTGGTGAGCGAATGCACCGCCAGCTTGCGCGGGGTGGTGCGGTGGTAGCTGGGCTTGCTGCCTTCTTCCGCGATTTCGTTTTCGCGCAGGCGCGAGATGTTGAAGTGCGGGGTTTCCAGCTGGTCGTCGGCCACGATGATGATCGGCGCGTCGTGGCGCTGTTCGATTTCGATCAGCGCGCGGCGCTTTTCGTTCAGCAGGTAATTGGCGATTTCCGGCGGGGCCTGCACCAGCACCTGCGCGGTGTTTTCCTTCATGGCGTGTTCTTCGGCCAGGCGCAGGATGCTCAGCGACAGCGATTCCACGCTGCGCATGCGGCCGTGGCCTTCGCAGCGCGGGCAGATGATCTGGCTGCTCTCGCCCAGGCTCGGGCGCAGGCGCTGGCGGCTCATTTCCAGCAGGCCGAAGCGCGAGATGCGGCCGATCTGCACGCGGGCGCGGTCCTGCTTCAGGGCATTCTGCAGGCGCTCTTCAACGAGGCGCTGGTGCTTGCCCGAACCCATGTCGATGAAGTCGATCACCACCAGGCCGCCCAGGTCGCGCAGGCGCATCTGGCGGGCCACTTCGTCGGCGGCTTCCAGGTTGGTGTTGAACGCGGTTTCCTCGATGTCGCTGCCCTTGGTGGCGCGCGAGGAGTTCACGTCGATGGCGGTGAGGGCTTCGGTCTGGTCCACCACGATGCTGCCGCCCGAGGGCAGGCGCACCTGGCGCTCGTACGCGCCTTCGATCTGCGATTCGATCTGGTAGCGGTTGAACAGCGGGGTGGGGTCTTCGTAGAACTTGAGCTTGCGCAGGTTCTGCGGCATCACCGACTGCATGAAGTCGCGCGACTCGTCGTACATCTCCTGGGTGTCCACCAGGATCTCGCCGATGTCGGCGCGCAGGTAGTCACGCAGGGCGCGGATGATCAGGCGCGATTCCTGGTAGATCAGGAAGGGCGAGGGCTTGGAAAGCGCGGCGTCGGTGATCGACTTCCACACCTGCAGCAGGTAGTCGAGGTCCCACTGCAGCTCGTCGGCGGCGCGGCCCACGCCGGCGGTGCGGATGATCACGCCCATGTCGTCGGGGATGGTCAGCGCGTCCATGGCCTCTTTCAGGGCCTGGCGGTCGTCACCCTCGACGCGGCGCGAGACGCCGCCGGCGGTGGGCGAGTTGGGCATCAGCACCATGTAGCGGCCGGCCAGGGAAATGAACGTGGTCAGGGCGGCGCCCTTGTTGCCGCGCTCTTCCTTGTCCACCTGGACCACGACTTCCTGGCCTTCGCGCAGGTATTCCTTCAGGCCGGCCTTGTTCGGGTCGACGCCGGGGACGAAGTAGTCGCGGGAGATTTCCTTGAGCGGGAGGAAGCCGTGGCGTTCACCGCCGTACTCCACGAAGGCCGCCTCGAGGGACGGTTCCAGCCGCACGATGCGGCCCTTGTAGATGTTGGACTTCTTCTGTTCCTTCGAGGGCTGCTCGATGTCGATGTCGTAAAGGTTCTGGCCATCGACGATCGCCACGCGCAGCTCTTCGGCCTGCGTGGCATTGATCAACATACGCTTCATTGTCTGGTGTCCTCACGCGCTCTTACCGCGAGGAACGCCGGGGTCCGCACCCTGATGTCGCTGACCGGGCGCGCACCGCGCGTCCCGGCCTGGGCAGAACTTCCAGCGCTACTGAACCTTCGGGCGTACCCGCGGGAGCGCTTGTTTTGTTTTGTTCGGTCTAGGGTTCCGGAAACCGCCGAGCGTTTTCCGGTCTGTCGCACACTTGTAAGGTGTGTGGCGATATCCGTCCGCCATCGGGACCGGCTAACATGGTCACCCCCGTGGGGTGTGGTAGCGGTTCTTCAGGATTCGCAGGGCTTTGGCTTTCGGCCGGCAGCCCTAGAGAAATCAGGACGTTATCTCGCGAACCGATTGTATAGGCGAAGGACCCATGGCGGCAAATGAAGGCTCCACCGGCGTGAAGATGGTCACCGTCCCCGAGGACCGGGACGGCCAGCGCCTGGACAATTTCCTGCTCCTGCAGTTCAAGGGCGCCCCGCGCAGCCTCATTTACAAGCTGGTACGCAGCGGCCAGGTGCGCATCAACGGCAAGCGGGCCAAGCCCGACAGCCGCCTGGTGGGGGGCGACGAGGTCCGCCTGCCGCCCGTGAAACTGAACGAGCCGGGCGAAGTGCGCCCCACGCCCCAGGGCCTGCTGGACCGCCTGGCGGCCAGCATCGTCTTCGAGGACAAGGCCATCCTGGCCGTGAACAAGCCCAGCGGCCTGGCCACCCACGGCGGCAGCGGCATCAGCCACGGCCTGATCGAAGCCCTGCGGGCGCTCCGGCCGGGCGAGCCGCTGGAGCTGGTGCACCGGCTGGACCGCGACACCTCGGGCGTGATCCTGGTGGCCAAGAAGCGCTCGGCCCTGCTGGAGCTGCAGCAGCTGATGCGCGGCGGCGAGGACGACGAGGGCCCGGGCAAGAAATACCTGGCGCTGCTGGTGGGCCGCCTGCCCAACGGCACGCTCACCGTGGACCGGCCGCTGGAAAAGTCGCTGCTGCAGGGCGGCGAGCGCCGCGTGCGGGTCGACCCGGCGGGCAAGCCCTCGGTGAGCCACTTCAAGGTGATCGAGCGCCTGGGCGGCCACAGTTTCTGCGAGGTGCGCATCGAAACCGGCCGCACGCACCAGATCCGCGTGCACGCCGCGCACCTGGGGCATCCGGTGGCGGGCGACGACAAGTACGGCGATGAAGAGGCCAACAAGCGGCTGGCCCAGCAGGTGGGGCTCAAGCGCCTGTTCCTGCACGCCGCGTCCATCGAGTTCGCGCTGGAGAAGGGCGCCAAGCCCTATCTGATCACGGCGCCGCTCAGTGATGACCTCAAGGCTGTGCTGGACAGGTTGAAGGATTAGGTACCAGGTACATTCTTCCGGGAGTGGGCCAAGCTACGTAGCGAAGGCGGACTCCGGAAAAATGTACCTGGTACCTGGGCGCTTCAGGCCAGCTGGTCGGCCTTGGCGGCGCAGATGAAGTCGTTGTCGCTCAGGCCGCCGACGTCGTGGGTGGAATAACGCACCACCACGTGGTCGTAGTACACGCCCAGGTCGGGGTGGTGGTCCTGCGCATGGGCCACGTAGGCCAGGGCGTTCACGAAGGCCATCGTGCGGTAGTAGTCCTTGAACCTGAAGGACTTGCGGATGGCGGCGCCGTGTTCCACCAGCTCCCAGTCGGGCAGGGCGGACAGCAGGGCCGCGGCGTCCTCGGCGGAAAGGCGGTGGGCGTCGCCCTTGAGCGGCTTGCAGTGGCGGGCGGCGAGTTGGGCGAGCGTGGTCATGAGAGTGTTCCCGTGATGGTCACGCCCAGTATAGGTCGCGGGTTTACAATGCGCCCCATGATCAATATCTCCGAAAGCGCCCAGGCCTATTTCCAGCGCCTGCTCCAGTCCCAGGGCGGCGACGCCGTGGGCATCCGCCTGTCCGCCATCCATCCCGGCACGCCCAAGGCCGATGCGCGCCTGGAGTTCTGCGACAACGGCGACCTGCTCGGCGACGAGTGGGCGATCGAATGCGAAGGCTTCACGCTTTACGTGGACGCCCCCAGCGCGCCGTTCCTGGATTCGGCCGTGATTGATTTTGCGTCCAACGCCACCGGCGGCCAGCTTTCCATCAAGGCCCCGCGCATCAAGGGCGACCAGCCCGCCGGCGACGCGTCGCTGGTGGAGCGCGTGCAATGGCTGATCGAATCGGAGATCAACCCGCAGCTGGCCTCGCACAAGGGCAAGGTGGCGCTGGACTCGATCGACGCCGACGGCGTGGTGTACCTGCGCTTCGGCGGCGGCTGCCACGGCTGCGGCATGGTGGACGTGACGCTGAAGCAGGGCATCGAGAAGTCGATGATCGCCAAGTTCCCCGAAGTCACCGCCGTGCGCGACGCCACCGACCACAGCACCGGCAGCGCGCCCTACATAGCCCGGGGCTGAACGTCGCCATCGGTAACGGTTGGGTTTAACCGATTTTTTCCAGCGTTCCCCGCTAATCTCGCGCAGCCCTTCCCCACGCCGCGGTGCACGTGATCGACGACAGCCCCACGCCCGATCACGCCCAGCACCTGCCGGATCCGGCGGAAACGCTGGTCAATGCCGGCTTCCCCTGGTGGCGCATGCCGCGCCCTCCGATCGAGATGTCGCCCCAGATGCGCGTGGGCCTGTGGGCGCTGATCACGCTCTGGCACGTAGCCGTCATCTGGGTGGTTGAGCTGAGCACGCTGGAAGTGAACCGCAAGGTGCCCGACGTCATCACCACGCTGGTGTTCATCGAGCCCGAGCCGGAGCCCGAGCCCGAGCCGCTGCCCAAACCCGAGCCCATCCCCGTGCCCGAGCCGCTGCCGGAACCGGAGGAGCCCGTGCCGGAAACCGAGGAAGCCGAGCCAGAGCCGCAGCCCGAGCCGGCACCGGAACCGCAGCCCGAACCCGAACCCGAACCCGAACCGCAGCCCGAGCCTACCCCCGAGCCCGAAACCGAGCCCGAGCCCGAGCCGCAGCCGGAAGCCCAGCCGGCCTCCGAACCCCTGCCCGATTCGGTGGAAGTGCGCCTGCCCGTGGCCAAGCCCGAGCCGGTGCCGCAGTTCGTGCCCGAGCCCGCGCCGCGCCCCGAGTTCAAGGCCGAGGTGAAGCCCGACTTCAAGCCCGTGGTCCAACCCGTGGCCGAACCGCTGCCGAACGCCGCGCCGCAGCGCGCCGAAGTCGACGTGGTGGAACTCGACCCGATCAAGGCCAAGAAGCTCAAGCTCAAGCCCGTGCTGGCACCGGTGCCGGATCCGGCGCCGGAATCCGCGCCCGAAGACCCGCTCGGCGCGCCGCCCCCGACCGCCACCGCCGCGGCCCCCATCGACCTGTCCGCGCCCGCGCTTTCTTCGCCGCGCGGTTCGATGCAGGCCGTGGAGCTGCCGCCCTCGGGCGGCCCGCCGGGCGCGCCGCTGAAACTGTTCAACGCCGACGGTTCGCTGGACCTGCCCGACGACGTGGTGGCCAAGATGGGCGAGACCACCAGCGGCAACCGTGAGTTCGGTTACCAGATGCCGGGTCTGGAAGAGTCGGGCCGGTTCATGCAGCGCCAGCCGGTGCTGGTGTACGAACCCACCAAGTTCGACCGGTACTGGATCCCCGAGAAGGACGTCCTGACGTCGCTGCTGGAAAAAGCCGTGGAAGCCAGCACCGGCACCGTCGAAATCCCCGTGCCCGGCAGCCCCGGCACGAAGCTGGTGTGCACCGTGTCGGTGCTGGCCATGGGCGGCGGCTGCGGTTTCCGCGACAACAACTTCGGCGAAGTGGTCGTACTCAACGACCCCAACACCCTCAATCCCCAGGAAGCATTGCAGTGCGCCGCCTGGTGGGACCGCATCGTCGGCGCCGGCAGCCAGCAGGTCTGGCGCGAGACGCGCGCGCTGTATGAATACAACTGCCTCAAGCCGCTGGAAAAGAAGCCGGTGCAACCGCCGCCCGGACGCTGACGCCCGCTTGCCCGGCAACCCACAACGAAAAAGCCCGGCGTGAGCCGGGCTTTTTGCTGGCGGCAGGCGCGGTGATCAGCGCTTGTCGATTTCGCTCAGGTCGTGGATGACGCCCTTCTGTGCCGCGAAGTAGGCCGACAGGTCGTTGATGTCCTCGTCGCTCAGGCCGGCGGCGAAGCCGGCCATGATGGCGTTCTGGCGTGCGCCCGACTTGTAGTCGTGCAGGGCCTTGGCCAGGTACTCCGGGTGCTGGCCGGCCAGCAGCGGGTAGGTGTCGTCCAGGCTTTCGTTGCCGGTGGCGCCGTGGCAGGAGGCGCAGGTCTTGGACTTTTCGGCGCCGGCGGCGACGTTGCCTTTCACGCCTGCGGCGAAGGCCGGCAGGGCCAGGGCGAACAGGGCGAGGGCGGAGGCGGTGCGCAGGATCATCGGAGAGGCCCTCACTTGGCCGGCTTCAGGCTGGAAAGGTAGGCGGCCAGGTCGGCGATGTCCTGGTCGGACAGGCCTTCGCCCTGGGCGCGCATGGTCGGGTGCGGGCGCTCGCCCTTCTTGTAGTGCGTAAGCGCGATGACCAGGTACTGCTCGTTCTGGCCGCCGACCTTGGGCACGCGGTAGGTCGGGTAGGCGTTCTTGTAGTCGGCGATGCCGTGGCAGCCGGTGCACGTATAGAACAGCGCCTTGCCCTTGGCGGCGTCGCCCTGGGCGGCGGCGGGGAGGGCGGCAAAGGCCAGCGCGAGGCAGGCGGCGGACAGCAGGGAACGCTTCATCATGGTTTTTTCCGGCTCGAAGGGTCGGTCGGGCAGCACTAAACCAAAATTATAGCCTGCGCATCACTGGGCAGACAGGGGGCGTTTGCCCGTCACGTTCCCGGGTCGCCCCGTCAGGCATACAGACTTCCGGCATATGCGCGCCTTCACATGCCTCCTGTACTGTTCTATTCAACTACAACACCCCTCGGAATCACCCCGCTCATGAAGACTTCCAGCGCCTCACCCCTGGTTCGCGGCGCCACCCTGCTGACCCTCGCCATCACCCTGGCCCTGGCGGGCTGCGGCGGCGACAAGCCCGCCGAAGGCACCGCCGGAAGCAAGGAAGTCGCGGTCGGCGAGGACGGCAAGCCGGTTGAAACCAAGGCCCCGGCGGTGCCGGTGGAGGTTGCCACGGTCGGCAAGAGCCCGATCTCGGCCAGCTACGGCGGCACCGCCAGCCTCGAGGCCCCGGCCGAAGCGCAGGTGGTGGCCAAGTCCTCGGGCGTGGTGCTGCAGATCCTGGTGGAAGAGGGCGACCCGGTCCGCGCCGGCCAGGTGCTGGCCCGCATCGATCCCGACCGCCCGCGCCTGGAAATGGAGCGCGCCCGCGCCACGATGCGCAAGCTCGAGAACAACTACCGCCGCTCGCAGGAGCTGCTGGCCTCGAAGCTGGTGAGCGCCGAAGCCAGCGACCAGATCCGCTACGACCTGGAATCGGCCCGCGCCAGCTTCGAAATCGCGCAGCTCGAACTGTCCAACACCAACATCGTCGCGCCGATCAGCGGCGTGGTGGCCCAGCGCATGATCAAGCCCGGCAACCTGATCGCGCTCAACGCACCGGCTTTCCGCATCGTCGACGTGTCGCAGCTCGAGGCCGTGCTGAACGTGCCCGAGCGCGAACTGGCCACGCTCAAGGCCGGCATGCCGCTGCGCATGCTGGTGGACGCCATCCCGGGCAAGACCTTCGAGGGCCGCGTCGACCGCATCAGCCCGGTGGTGGATTCGGGCAGCGGCACCTTCCGCGTGGTCGCCGCCTTCGAAGGCGGCAGCACGCTTCGCCCTGGCATGTTCGGGCGCATCGAGATCGTGTACGACCAGCGCAAGGACGCGCTCACCATGCCGCGCGCCGCGCTGCTCGATGACGAAGGCGAGCCGGCCGTGTTCCTGGTCAAGGACGGCAAGGCCGTGCGCACGCCGGTGGAGCTGGGCTATGTCAACGGCGAGCTGGCCGAGATCCGCAAGGGCCTGAAGGAAGGCGACAGCGTGGTCACCGCGGGCAAGGTGGCCATCCGCGACGGTTCCGAGGTCGAGGTGATCAACCCGGCCGTGGCGCCGGTGGCGGGCGGTGCGGACGTCGCGCAGGCCGTCAACGAATGAGCCTGATCGAATTCTCCACCCGCCGCCGGGTGACCATTGCGATGGTCACCGTCACCTTCGTTCTGTTCGGCATCATCGCGCTGTTCGATTTGAAGGTGAACCTGCTGCCCGACCTGAGCTATCCCACGCTCACCGTGCGCACCGAATACACCGGCGCCGCGCCGTCCGAAATCGAAACCCTGATCAGCGAGCCGGTGGAAGAGGCCGTTGGCGTGGTGAAGAACCTGCGCAAGCTGCGCTCGGTGTCGCGCACCGGCCAGAGCGACGTGGTGCTGGAGTTCGCCTGGGGCACCGACATGGACCAGGCCAGCCTGGAGGTCCGCGACAAGCTCGAGGTGCTGCGCCTGCCGCTGGAGGCCAAGCAGCCCGTGCTGCTGCGCTTCAACCCCACCACCGAGCCGATCATGCGCCTCGTGCTGGCCGCCAAGGACGCCCCGGCGGGCAGCGAACAGGCCGAACTCATGCGCCTGCGCCGCTACGCCGAGGAAGAGCTCAAGAAGCGCCTGGAGCCCGTGGGCGGCGTGGCCGCGGTGAAGGTCGCCGGCGGCCTGGAAGACGAAGTGCAGGTGATGATCGACCAGGACCGCCTGGCCCAGCTCAACCTGTCGGTGGACCAGGTGATCGACCGCCTGCGCCTTGAAAACGTCAACATTTCCGGCGGCCGCATCGAGGAAGGCTCGCAGCGCTACCTGGTGCGCACGGTGAACCAGTTCACCGACCTCGACCAGATGCGCGAGCTGCTGGTGGCCAACGTGGACAACGTGCCGGTGCGCCTGCGCGACGTGGCCAGCGTGGAGCAGGGCTACAAGGAGCGCGAGGCGATCATCCGCCTGGGCGCCCAGGAAGCGGTCGAGCTGGCCATCTACAAGGAAGGCGACGCCAACACCGTCGCCGTGGCCGACGCCCTCAAGGCGGCCATGGAAAAACTCAAGGACGACCTGCCGCAGGGCTCGGCCCTGACCACCATCGAAGACCAGTCCATCTTCATCCAGGCGGCGCTGGACGAGGTGAAGAAAGAGGCGCTGATGGGTGGCGTGTTCGCCATCCTGCTGATCTTCTTCTTCCTGCGCGACGGCTGGAGCACCTTCGTGATCGGCCTGTCGCTGCCGGTGTCGATCATCTCCACCTTCTTCTTCATGGGCCAGTTCGGGCTCAACCTCAACGTGATGTCGCTCTCCGGCCTGGCCCTGGCCACCGGCATGGTGGTGGACGACTCGATCGTGGTGCTGGAAAGCATAGCCAAGGCGCGCGAACGCGGGCTGGGCGTGCTGGAAGCGGCCATCAAGGGCACCCAGGAAGTGGCGATGGCGGTGGTGGCGTCCACGCTCACCACGGTGGCCGTGTTCTTCCCGCTGGTGTTCGTGCAGGGCGTGGCCGGCCAGCTGTTCAAGGACCAGGCGCTGACGGTGTCGATCGCGCTGATGATCTCGCTGGTGGTGTCGCTGACCCTGATCCCGATGCTTTCGGCGCTGAAGGCGCCGTCGCCGATGGCCTTCGCCGACGAGGCGCCCACCGCGGCGTCGTTGGTGCCGGCCTGGCGCCAGCTGTTGGACCAGCTGCGCAGCATGGCGGTGATGCCGCTGCAGCGCCTCCGGGCCGCGTTCGCACGCGGCACGCTGCGCGGCGTGGGTGCGGCGCTGCTGTTCCTGCTGCTGCTGGTGCCGTGGCTGCTCTCCCTGGTGCTGCTCGTGGTCGCCCTGCCGATCGTCTTCCTGGCGCCGCACCTCACGTTCGGTGCGACCTGGGCGGGAACCACCTTGTGGCGCGGTGCGTCCAAGGGTGGCGGGGTGTTGGCCGTGGTCGGCAAGTTCGTGCTCAAGCCCTACGACTGGGCCGAGGCCGGATACCACCGGCTGCTGCCCAAGGCGCTGTCCAACCCGCTGCCGGTGCTGGGCAGCGCCGCGGCCGCCTTCGCCATTGCCGTCATGGTGGCCTCCACGCTGGGCACCGACCTGATCCCGCAGTTTGCGCAGGACCGCTTCGAAATGACGGCCAAGCTGCCGCCCGGCACCCAGCTGCGCGACACCGATGCGCTGGTGAGTCTGATCCAGAAGCAGCACGGGCAGGACGAGGGCGTGCAGGCGCTGTACGGCGTCAGCGGCAGCGGCACGCGGCTGGACGCCAACCCCACCGAGTCGGGCGACAACATCGCCAAGCTGACGGTGGTGATGGGCGGCAACTTCGGCCGCGAATCCGAAGCGCGCCAGACCGAGCGCATGCGCGAAACCATGGCGGCGCACCCGGACGTGCAGGTGAAGTTCGGCCGCCCGCAGCTCTTCAGCTTCTCCACGCCGCTGGAGATCGAGATCCGCGGCCAGGACATCGCCTCGGTGGAGCGCGCCGGCCGCAAGCTCACGCGCATGATGGAAGGTTCGGACAGCTTCGCCGACGTCAAGTCCACGGTGGAGCAGGGCTTCCCGGAAATCCAGATCCGCTTCGACCAGGAGCGCGCCGCCGCACTGGGCCTCACCAGCCGGCAGATCGCCGACCAGGTGGTGCGCAAGGTGCGCGGTGAAGTGGCCACCCGCTACAGCTTCCGCGACCGCAAGATCGACGTGCTGGTGCGCGCCCGGGAAACCGACCGCGCCTCGGTGGAGGACATCCGCAAGATCATCGTCAACCCGCTCAGCGACCGGCCGGTGACGCTGGACGCCGTGGCCGACGTCATCGCCACCGTGGGCCCGAGCGAGATCAACCGCGTGGACCAGGTGCGCGTGGCCATCGTCTCGGCCAACCTGCGCGACATCGACCTGGGCAGCGCCGTTCAGAAGGTGCGCGACATGGTGGCCGCCGACCCGCTGGGCACCGACGTGCGCATGGCCATCGGTGGCCAGGGCGAGGAGCTGGACGCGTCCATCACTTCGCTGATGTTCGCCTTCGGCCTGGCCATCTTCCTGGTGTACCTGGTGATGGCTTCGCAGTTCGAATCGCTGCTGCATCCGTTCGTGATCATGTTCACCATCCCGCTGGCCATGGTGGGCGCCGTGCTGGCCCTGTGGCTGAGCGATTCGCCGGTGTCGGTGGTGGTGTTCATCGGCCTGATCCTGCTGGTGGGCATCGTGGTGAAGAACGCCATCATCCTGATCGACAAGGTGAACCAGCTGCGCGAGCAGGGCGTGGCCAAGGACGAGGCGATCATGCAGGGCGCGTATTCGCGCCTGCGCCCGATCATCATGACCACCGCCACCACGCTGTTCGGCTTCGCGCCGCTGGCCTTCTTCGGCGGCGAAGGCGCCGAGGTCCGTGCGCCGATGGCCATCACCGTCATCGGTGGCCTGTCGGTGTCCACGCTGCTGACCCTGGTGGTGATCCCGGTCATGTACAAGCTGATGGACCGCAAGTCCGACGCCGCCTACCGCGAGCGCGGCCTGCGCGCCGAGGCGCTGGCGCGCCTGCAGCAGCCCGCGGGTGAAGCCGCATGAGCCTGGCCGAACTCAGCCTGCGCCGGCCGGTGACGGCCGTGATGTTCTACGTCTCGCTGCTGGTGATCGGCCTGATCGCGGCGTTCCGGCTGCCGCTGGAGCAGTTCCCCGAGGTCAACGTGCCCTTCATCCTGGTGGACCTGCCGTACCCGGGGTCCACGCCCGAGGAGGTCGAGCGCACCATCACGCGGCCGGCAGAAGAGGCGCTGGCCACGCTGACCGGCATCCAGCGCATGAACTCCAACAGCCGGCCGGACGGCGCCAACATCTTCATCCAGTTCTCGGATTGGGACCGCGACATCGAGATCACGGCCAGCGAGGCCCGCGACCGCCTTGATGCGATCCGCAGCGAGCTGCCCGACGACCTGCAGCGCTACTTCGTGCTCAAGTTCTCGCCCAGCGACGAGCCGGTGCTGCGCGTGCGCTTCGCCGGCGACCGCGACTTCCGCAGCGAGTACGCCCTGATCCAGAACCAGTTCCAGCGCCGGCTGGAGCGCGTGCCCGGCGTGGCCCGGGTGGACATCTCCGGCGCCGCGCCGCCCGAGATCGAGATCGCCATTTCCGCCACCCGCCTGTCGGCGCACGGCCTGGGGCTGAACGAGCTGGCGTCGCGCCTGCGCACGGTCAACTTCTCGGTATCGGCCGGCGAGATCGACGAGGGCCGGCAGCGCCTGCGCGTGCAGCCCATCGGCGAACTGGCCAGCCTGGACGAACTGCGCGGCCTGGTGCTCAACGACAAGGGCCTGAAGCTGTCGGACATCGCCGACGTGCGCGCCAAGCCGCAGGCCGTCGACTACGGGCGCCGCCTGGACGGCCGCCCGGCCGTGGGCATCGACATCTTCCGCGAGCGCAACGCCAACCTGGTGGAGGTGTCGCGGGCGGTGCTGGCCGAGCTGCAGGACATCAACGCCGACCCCGAATTCCGCGACATTCAGCTCAACATCATCAGCGACCAGGCCCAGGGCGTCACCAGCTCGATCAATGAACTGGTGGAGGCCGGCGTGGTCGGTTCGCTGCTGTCGCTGCTGGTGCTGTTCTACTTCCTGCGCCACTGGCCGTCGACGCTGATGGTGACCCTGGCGATCCCGATCTGCATCGTGATGACGCTGGGCGCGATGTACTTCTTCGGCCTCACGCTGAACGTGCTGTCCATGATGGGCCTGCTGATCGGCGTGGGCATGCTGGTGGACAACGCGGTGGTGGTGGTGGAAAGCATCTACCAGCTGCGCGAGAAGTACCCCAACGACCCGATGCGCTGCGCCATCGAAGGCACCCGCGGCGTGCAGGTGGCGATCAGCGCCGGCACCCTGACCAGCATCATCGTGTTCATGCCGAACCTGTTCGGCGAGCGCAACTTCATTTCGATCTACCTGGGCCAGGTGGCGATCACCATCACCATTTCCCTGCTGGCCTCCTGGCTGGTGGCGGTGAGCCTGATCCCGATGATCTCGGCGCGTCTCAAGACCCCGCCCTCGGTCACCGCCGAGCACGGCTTCGTGCCCAAGCTCACCCGCGGCTATGCGCGCTTCCTGCGCTGGACCCTGGAAAACCGCGCCAAGGCCATCCTGGGCATGATGCTGCTGGTGGTGGTGAGCATCATCCCGATGCAGATGACCAAGATGGACTTCTTCAAGAACGACGTCGGCCGCCGCATCGAGATGTACTTCGCCTGGGAGGGTGCCTACAGCCTCGAGCAGATGAGCGAAGAGGTGCTCAAGGTCGAAACCTTCCTCAACCAGCGCCGGGACGAATACCAGATCAAGCAGCTGTATTCGTACTTCAGCGAGCGCGGCTGGGCCGGCATGCAGGTGACGCTGGTGGACCCGAACCCCAGCGTCTGGGACCGGCTGCTGCTGCGCAAGACCGAACCGGGCCTGCTCACGCCCGAGGAAGTGCAGGAGATGATCCGCAAGGACCTGCCCAAGACCGCGCGCGCCGAGATCGGCTTCGAGGGCGGCGGCCCCGGCGGTGGCGGCGGCGGGGACGACGACGGCATCCAGGTCTTCCTCAACGGCGACTCCACCGACACGCTCAACCAGATCGCCGAAAGCCTCATCCCGATCCTGTCCACCCGCAAGGAGTTCCGCGACGTGCGCGTGGACACCGGCGACGCCAACAGCGAGATCAAGGTCAGCGTGAACCGCGAGCGCGCCGCCAGCCTGGGCTTCAGCGCCCAGGAGATCGCCAGCTACGTCGGCATCGCGCTGCGCGGCACGCCGCTGCGCGAGTTCCGCAGCGGCGACGCCGAGGTGCCGGTGTGGGCCCGGTTCGCCGGCTCGGAGGACTTCCGGGTCGAAGACCTGTCGGCCCTGAGCCTGCGCCGCGCGGACGGCACCAGCGTGCCGCTGCTGTCGGTGGTGGACGTGTCGGTGCGCCGCGGCGCCTCGCAGATCGGCCGCCAGAACCGGCAGACCTCGCTGGCGCTGCAGGCCAACCTGGCCAAGGACGTCACGGTGCCGCAGGCGCGCGAGGCGATGGAGGAAGTGCTCAAGGGCACCACCTTCCCGCCGGGCTACCGCTACAGCTTCGGCGGCTCGTTCCAGCAGGACGACGAGGCCGGCCAGCAGATGGTGTTCAACCTGCTGCTGGCCCTGGTGATGGTGTACCTGGTGATGGCGGCGCTGTTCGAGTCGATGCTGTTCCCGGCGGCCATCGTCAGCAGCATCGTGTTCTCGGCGCTGGGGGTGTTCTGGCTGTTCGCGTTCACGGGCACCACCTTCACCATCATGGCCTTCATCGGCTGCCTGGTGCTGATGGGCGTGGTGGTGAACAACGGCATCGTGCTGTTCGAACACATCAATTCCCAGCGGCGCAGCGGGCTGGGGCGCACTGAGGCGCTGGTGCACGGCTGCCGCGAACGCCTCCGGCCGATCCTGATGACCACCTGCACCACGGTGCTGGCCATGCTGCCGCTGTGCATCGGCGGCACCCAACTGGGCGGCGACGGCCCGGCCTATTACCCGATGGCGCGCGCCATCACCGGCGGCCTGGTGTTCTCGACCATCGTCAGCCTGCTGTTCCTGCCGACCATCTACGCGGTGATGGACGACCTGCGGGAGTGGACGTCGGCGGCGATGCGGCGCGGGCGGGCGAGGGCGTCCGGCGGCGTGCGCCCCGCGGCCGCCACGCCCGACTGAGCCTGGTCCCGGTCACCGTCTCCGGGACCGGGCGGGCCGGTCAGCCCAGCTTGCCGATGATGTAGATGCCCGCGGTCCAGACGCCGATCGCGGTGCCCAGGCTGGTGAGGAAGAAGTTCACCAGCACGCGGGCCACGCGGTTGCGCCACCAGCCCTTGAGCGTGGCGGTGTCGTCGCGCAGGCGCAGGAAGTCGGCGTAGGTGGGCTTGCGGACCCAGGCCTCCACCACGGCGCTGACGTTGCCCGAGGCCAGGGCCGGGTGCAGCGGCGTCAGCGGCGAGGCAATGAACGCCGCCAGGATGCTCAGCGGGTGGCCGCCGGCCGCCAGGCAGCCCACCGCGCCACCCAGGCCGGTGACCAGGGCCCACTTGAGCAGCAGGTCGCCGCCGAGTTCGATGCCGCCCTGGTGGAAGCCCCAGGCAAAGCCGCCCAGCAGGAACACGGTGACGATGATCGTGAACCAAGGGATGTTGCTCGATACCGGCAGCGCGTTGAGTTCGTCCAGCGCCGGAGCCGGCGGATCCTGGTCCTGCCGCAGGTGTTCGGCCAGGCCCTTGAGGTGGCCGGCGCCAACGACCGCCAGCACGTCGCGCGCGCCATCGGCGCCCACCTGGCGCAGGCGGGCGGCCATGAAGCGGTCGCGCTCGGCGATCACCGCGCGGTAGAGCGGCGGGCTGCTGGCCGCGAATTCACCGAAGCTCGACTCCAGGAAATCGCCCTGCTTGAGCTTTTCGATCTCGCCCGCCTCGACTTCCTCGTCGGCGAACAGGCTGGCCGCCAGGCCCGTCATCAGCTTGGTGCGGCCCCAGAAACCCAGGCCGCCGAACGCCCGCTTGAGCGTGATGCCAACGTCGCGGTCGATCAGCGAAAGCCGCAGGCCGCGCTCGGTGGCGCCGGTGGCGGCGGCCTTGAGTTCGGCGCCGGGCTCGACTCCCAGCTGCTCGGCCAGGCGGCGCTGGTAGGCGGCCAGGGCGAGGTTGGCGGCCACCAGGCCGGTCTTGCCTTCGCGCAGGATCTGGAACAGGTCGAGCTTGGACAGTGCGTCGGGATCGGTCAGCGCGCGGTGGCGCTGTTCGTCCAGCTCCACCGCGATGGTGTCGTAGCCGCCGTGCGCCATGGCGGCGTGCACGGCGTCGACGCTGGCCTGCGACACATGGGCGGTGCCCAGCAGGGTGTAGCGCACGCCATCGCGTTCGACGATGGCGTGGGGCTGGTCATGCAGGCCGTCGTAGCCGGCCTCGGGGGTGGTGTTCAATCGCGATACCGCCTGAGCAGGTCCTGGTAGGCGTCGATGCGGCGGTCGCGCAGGAAGGGCCAGATTCGGCGCACCTGCTCGCTGCGCGCCAGGTCGACGTTGGCCATGAGGATTTCGGGATGTTCGGTGTTGGCTTCGGCCAGGAACTCACCCTGCGGGCCCAGCACGTGGCTGCTGCCCCAGAAGGTGATGCCGGACGCGCCGATGGGCGAGGGTTCGTGGCCCACGCGGTTGCAGCTGAGTACGGGCAGGCCGTTGGCCACGGCGTGGCCGCGGTGGCTCAGGATCCAGGCGCCGCGCTGGCGGTCCTTTTCGTCCTGGGCGTCTTCCGGGTCCCAGCCGATGGCGGTGGGGTAGAGCAGCAGCTCCGCGCCGGCCAGCGCCATCAGGCGCGCGCCCTCGGGGTACCACTGGTCCCAGCACACCAGCACGCCCAGGCGGCCCACGCTGGTGTCGATGGGCTCGAAGCCCAGGTCGCCCGGGGTGAAGTAGAACTTCTCGTAGAAGCCCGGGTCGTCGGGGATGTGCATCTTGCGGTACTTGCCCACCAGCCGGCCGTCGGTTTCAAAGACCACGGCGGTGTTGTGGTACAGCCCCGCGGCGCGGCGCTCGAACAGCGAGCCCACCAGCACCACGCCATGCTTTTTCGCCAGCGCGCCCAGGCGCTCGGTGCTGGGGCCGGGGATGGCTTCGGCGCGATCAAACTCGGCCGTGGCTTCGTGCTGGCAGAAGTAGGCGCCGTTGTGCAGTTCCTGCAGCAGCACCAGCTTCGCGCCGCGCGCTGCGGCTTCGGCAACGCGGGCCTCGATGTTGGCCAGGTTGGCTTCGGTGCTGCCGTGGTCGCGGTCCTGGATGAGCGCGACGGAAAGTGTTTTTTGGCTCATGCCAGCAGGCCTTCGGGAAGTTGCATGGTGACGCAGTGCAGGCTGCCGTTCTGCCAGATCAGCGGGCGGCAGTCGATCTGCACGATCTCGCGGCCGGGGAAGGCCCCGGCGAGCACGGCCGCGGCCGCGTCGTCCTTGGCATCGCCGTAGGCGGGCATCAGCACGGCGCCGTTGATGATCAGGAAATTGGCGTAGGACGCGGCCAGCCGGCGGCCCTCGTCCAGCACCGGCGCGGCCCAGGGCAGCGGGAACAGGCGGTAGGGCTGGCCGTCGGCGGTGCGCAGCGCGGCGATTTCGGCCGCCATGGCCTGCAGCTCGGCGTAGTGGCCGTCGGCCGGGTCGTCGCAGGCCTGGAACACGATCGCATCGGGCGCGGCGAAGCGCGCCAGGGTGTCGATGTGGGCGTCGGTGTCGTCGCCTTCCAGGTAGCCGTGGTCCAGCCAGAGCGTGCGGGACTGCGCCAGGGCGCCCTCCAGCGTGGCGGTGACCTGCCCGCGGCTGAGGTCGGGATGACGCTCGTGCAGGCAGTGCCAGGTGCTCAGCAGGGTGCCGGCGCCGTCGGTCTCGATGCCGCCGCCCTCGAGCGCGAAATCAATGCGCTGGTGCGCGGCCTCGGCCAGCAGTCCGGAGGCATGCAGCTTGGCGACGATCTGGTCGTCCAGCCCGGCCTCGAACTTGCCGCCCCAGGCGGTGAAATGGAAGTCGAGCAGCCGCAGGCCTTCGCCTTCGCGCAGCGTGATCGGGCCCGAGTCGCGCAGCCAGGTGTCGTCGTAATCGACCTCGAAGAAGCGCACGCGCTCCATCGCGGCGCCGGCATCGGCCAGCAGGCCGCGGGCGCGCTCGCGCAGCGTCGCGTCGGCCACGCAGACCAGCGCGGGCTGGAAACGCGTGATGGCCGCGACCAGCGCGACGTAGGTCCGCTCGACGCCGGCCAGGCGCTCGGCCCAGTCGGTGCCGTCATGCGGCCAGGCGAGGAGGACGGCGGATTGGGGTTCCCATTCCGCCGGGAAGCGCAGGTGGCTGGGCATCGGTTACTGGACGGGCTTGGGGCCGATCTCGTTCGGGCTGGACTTGTTGGCCACCGCGTCGACGACGTGGTTGTACTCGAAGTAGACCGAGAAGCCGGCGTAGTCCCAGCGGGTGATCGGCGGGTTGGCGCGGCGGTTGTTCGGGCCGCTGATGGCGGCGTGCTTGACCTGCGGGGCGCCAAACGCGACCGGCCGGGCTTGGCCATGTCCGCGCCCTGCAACGGAAAACGCCGGCTTTCACCGGCGTCTTCGCTGCAACCCTTGCCGCCTGCGCTCAGCGCTGGCGAGCCTTGAAACGCGGGTTGGACTTGCAGATCACGAAGACCTTGCCGCGGCGGCGCACGACCTTGCAGTCGCGATGGCGGGTCTTCGCCGACTTCAGGGACGAGAGCACTTTCATGGCAGTTCCTTGGGTAATTGGGGCGATAAAGAAGCGGGATTATAGACCAGCCAAAATCCGCTTGCAATACAAGCCCTTGTCCGGCCAGCCGGGGCCGGGGCCCAGCCCTAGTGCAGGTAGGCCTGGGTGAGGTTGTTCAGGTGCACCCGCTCGGCGTCCCGCAGCAGGGGCGAGAGCAGCATCATCACCTGGACGATGCCGCTGCGGATGGCTTCGTTTTCGTCCTTGTCGCCGCGCACGCTGGCGTAGTTCATCCAGAAGGTGGCGATGACCAGGATGTTGGTGGCCGTGGCCTCGACCTCGGCGGCCGAGGCCCGCATCACGCCGGCCTGCACCAGCCCCTTCATGCCCGACGAGGCGCCCTCGGCGGCCCGCTTGAGGATGCGGGCGAAACGCAGGCGCAGGCGCCGGTTGCGGCTCAGGATGTCCACCAGGTCCCGGTACAGGAAGCGGTATTCCCAGATGCACTCGAACACCAGGTGCAGCTGCAGCCAGATGTCCTCCAGGTCCCGCAGCCGGCCCTCGGGCGACACCAGGGCCGTGTCCATGCGCTCTTCATAGCGCGCGAACAGCTGCTCGATGATGTCGTCCTTGTTGCGGAAGTGGTAGTAGAGGTTGCCCGGGCTGATCTCCAGCTCGTCGGCGATGTGGTTGGTGGTGACGTTCGGCTCGCCCTGCAGGTTGAACATGCCCAGGGCGGTGTCGAGGATCCGTTGGCGGGTCTGGCGGGCCATGGGGCGGCGTCAGCCGCGCAGCTTCTTCACGAGGTCCACGTACTTCTTCATCGCGTCCTCGGGCTTGGTGCCGGCCAGCTTTTCCCAGGCCTCGTACTTCGCGGTGCCCACGAAGTCGAAGAAACCGGGCTTGGGGCCGCTCACGTCGCCCTCCGACCCCTGCTTGTAGAGGCCATAGAGCCTCAGCATGGTGTCGTTGTCAGGACGGTCCACCAGGCTCATGACGTCCTGGGCTGCTTTCTGGAACTGTTCTTTCAAATCGGCCATCGATCGATCCCCCGGGTGGAGCGTGGGTGATATCACGCGGCCCCGGGACGGTCAACGCGACGTTTGCCGACGCGCCGTGGCTCTGGCAAGTTAGGCGGGTACGACCGGCCATCACGGCCCGGTCTGGTCCTAGGGCAGGGGAGAGCTCATGAGCTATTTCGTCACCGGCGCAACCGGTTTCATCGGCCGTTATCTGGTCAGCAACCTGCTCAAGCGCAAGGGCACGGTCCACGTGCTGGTGCGCAAGGGTTCCGAGAAGAAGCTCGAGGCCATCGCGGCCAGCATGGGCTGGGACCGCAAGCGCATCATCCCGGTCACCGGTGACCTGTCCAAGCCCAGGCTGGGGCTTACGGCGGCCCAGGTGAAGACGCTGGCGGGCAAGGTGCAGCACTTCTTCCACCTGGCCGCCATCTACGACATGTCCGCCGACGCCGCGTCCCAGCAGGTCGCCAACATCGACGGCACCCGCCATGCCCTCGAGCTGGCGGCGGCCATCAAGGCCGGCTGCTTCCACCACACCAGTTCCATCGCCGCCGCCGGCCTGTACCCGGGTGTGTTCCGCGAGGACATGTTCGAGGAGGCCGAGGGGCTCAACGATCCCTACCTGCGCACCAAGCACGAGTCCGAGGGCATCGTGCGCAAGGAGTGCAAGGTGCCATTCCGCATCTACCGCCCGTCCATGGTCATCGGCCATTCCAAGACCGGCGAGATGGACAAGATCGACGGCCCGTACTACCTGTTCGGCCTGATCAAGAAGATCCGCTCCACCCTGCCGCAGTGGGTGCCCACGCTGGGCATCGAGGGCGGCCGGCTCAACGTGGTGCCGGTGGACTTCGTGGCCGACGCCATGGACCACATCGCCCACAAGAAGGGGCTGGACGGCCAGTGCTTCCACCTGGTCGATCCCGAGCCGATGCGTTTCGGCGAACTGATGAACACCTTCTGCCGCGCCGCGCACGCGCCGGAAATGACCATGCGCCTGGACGCCCGCATGCTGGCCGTGGTGCCGGGCGCGGTGCGCGGCGCGGTGCTGAACCTGCCGCCGGTGAAGCGTTTCACCTCGATGGTGCTGCGCGACCTGAAGATCCCGCCGGCCACCCTGGCCTTCATCACCTATCCCACGCGCTTCGACACCCGCGTGGTGGAGCGCGCGCTCAAGGGCAGCAAGATCTCCGTGCCCGACCTCGAAAGCTACGCCTGGCGGATCTGGGACTACTGGGAGCGCCACCTCGACCCGGACCTGTTCGTCGACCGCTCCCTGCGCGGCAAGGTCGAGAACAGGGTGGTGCTGATCACCGGCGGCTCGTCGGGCATCGGCAAGGCCTCGGCCCTCAAGATCGCCGAAGCCGGCGCCAAGGTCATCATCGTGGCCCGCGGCGAGAAGGAGCTGTTCGAGACGCGCGATGAAATCATCGCCGCCGGCGGCAAGTGCTGGGCCTACACCTGCGACCTCACCGAACTGTCCAGCTGCGACGAACTGGTCAAGACCGTGCTGGCCGAGCACAAGCACGTGGACGTGCTGGTGAACAACGCCGGCCGCTCGATCCGCCGCTCGGTGGAGGCCAGCTACGACCGCTTCCACGACTACGAGCGCACGATGCAGCTCAACTACTTCGGCTGCCTGCGGCTGATCATGGGCTTCCTGCCGGCCATGACCCAGCGCCGCCGCGGCCACATCGTCAACATCAGCTCGATCGGCGTGCTGGCCAGCTCGCCGCGGTTCTCGGCCTACGTCGCCTCCAAGGCCGCGCTGGACGCCTTCAGCCGCTGCGCCCAGGCCGAGTTCAGCGGCAAGAACATCGCGTTCACCACCGTCAACATGCCGCTGGTGAAGACCCCGATGATCGCGCCCACCAAGATGTACGACTCGGTGCCCACGCTGACGCCCGAAGAAGCCGCCGACCTCGTGGTCAAGGCGATCATCGAGCGCCCCAGCCGCGTCGCCACCCGCATGGGCATCTTCGCCGCCACGCTCAATGCCCTGGTGCCCAAGGCCTACGAAGTGATCATGAACACGGCCTTCGAGATGTTCCCGGACTCGGCCGCGGCCAAGGGCGACCGCAAGGCGCTCAAGGAAGAAGCCCCGACCAACGAACAGGTGGCCTTCGCGGCGCTCATGCGCGGCGTGCACTGGTAAGGCCCGGAACGGACACGGCCTGCGCAAGGCAGGCCGTGGGGATGCAACCGATGGCGTGACGTGCAAAGCCCGGACCCAGGTCCGGGCTTTTTCATGGCCTCACTGGCACTGGCGCCAGCGCACCGGCACGTTGGCGCCGGCGGGCGGCTCGAGCTGCAGTCGCGAGAAGCGCAGCTCCTCGTACTCCACCAGGATCGCGCAGGCGTCGTTGACGATGCCGCTGTCGATGCCGTCGCCGCTGACCAGGCTGATGACCAGCGTGGACTGGGTGGACCACAGGGCGTTGGTGGCCTGGGGCAGGTCGGCCACGCGCGCGGCGGCCATCAGGCGGCGCTGGACGCGCTGCTCGTCGGTGAGTTTGGCCACTTCCTCCAGCGCCTTCATCGCCTTGTTGGCTTCCAGCGAGGCGGGGTCCTGGTACACCGGCGCAGCGTTGGTGGCCGGGGCCGGCGTCGCGGCCGTCGCGCCGTCGGCCGCGACGGCCCCGGCGGCGACCGGCGGCAGCGGTGCCAGCGGCGTGGCCGGCTGGTTCATCAGGCCCAACACGTAAACCACGACGCCCAGCACCAGGCTGGCGACGATGCCCAGGCGCTGGCCCCGGCGGATTTCCGCCGCGGCTTCGCTGCGGATGGCTTCCACCAGGTTCGGCGGTGCGAACGGCTCCACCTGCGGCCACAGGGTGCGGCCGTCGATCAGCTCCACGCCGTAGCGGCGGGCGAGGTCGCGGGCGAACGATTCGGCGGTGCCCAGCGTGACCAGGATGCCGCTGCTGGCGCCCTGCAGCTGCACGGCATTGGCGAAGTCGCGCACGTTGGCTTCGCCGAGACGGTAGGCGGTGCCGTGCTTGTAGCCCAGCAGGCAGCGTTCTTCACCCTTGGTGAGCAGGAATTCGGTGCCGCCGTCGCCAGGCTGGCGGCTGGACGGCATTTCCACGAAGCCCTTTTCGCCCAATGCCTGCAGCACCAGCCCGGCGCATTCGCGCCACTTCATGCCGGCCAGCGCGCGGATGCCGGCGCTGGTTTCGGCGATCCGGCGGCGAAGCACGCCGAACCACCAGGTGCTGGTGAGGAAGGCGGCGAGGGTCGCCACGATGGCGGCGATCAGGGGGGAAAGGCCAAACATCCAGCGGGCTCCGGGGGGCAGGGGCTACCGTATCAGGATAACGCGGAATACCCGGTGCCCCGGCCCCACAAAGCAGAAGGCCCGGCTTCGAGGGCCGGGCCTTGCCTGGAGAAGATGTCCGCCAGCCGGAAGCCGCAAGGGGAGGGAGCGAACGGACTTCGTTACTGGCTGGCGGACATAAACGGTATCAGTCGGCCTGCGGCGCCACCGGCTTGGGAGCCTTCGGGAGGGCGGGCTTGCGCGCGACCTTGGCCTTCTTGGCGACCGGCTTCTTCGCCGGGGCCGGCTTGCGGGCCGGGGCCTTGGCGGCCTTGGCCTTCTTGGCGGGCTTGGCGGGCTTGGCGGCGGCGGTCTTGCGGGCGGCCTTGGCCGGCGCGGACTTGGTGATCTTGCGCAGTTCGGCGTTGAGCTCGTTGACGCGGGTGGTCAGCTCGGCGAGGTCTTCGCGGGCCGGCACGCCGAGGCGGTTCAGGGCGCGCTGCACGCGGGTCTCGAACACGGTCTCGAGGCGGTCCCAGGTGTCGACGGCGCGTTCGCGCACGACGCCCACGCGGTCCTCGACGGCGTCACGCACGGCGTCAACCTTGCCGGTGGCGAGCTTGCGGGTGGTCTGTTCGATGGTCATGCCTTCCTTCACCAGCGCTTCGAAAAGCTTCGAGCCTTCGCCCTGGGCGCGGGTGAAGGCGCCGACGCCGGCCATCCAGATCTGCTGGGCCGATTCGACCAGCGAACGCGACATCTGCTCGGCCTTCGCCTGCAGGTCGGGGTTGGACTTGGCGCTGCGCGGCTTGCTGGCACCCGACTTCGCGCGGACGTTCTTCTTGAGTTTGGCCATGGAACGGTACTCCGGTCTAAGTGGGTTGGGCAGCGTGCCCGAGTGACGCCAATCTGCCCCGCCTGTCTAGAGTTTTCACACCAGACAGCGGCGGCGGCCGGCGCTTATTTCTGCTTCGCGGCAGGGCGGCGGCGCGGGGTGCCGCGGCGCTTCTTGATCAACGCGTCGACGTCGTCCAGGGCCACGCGAAGGCGCGCCGTGGTGTCGGTCGGTTTCGGCGCCAGGCCCAGGCCGTCCATGATCGACGCCTTGGGGTCGTCGAGCACTTCGGCGCGCAGGCGCAGGCCGTGCTTGGCCAGCACCGGCGCCAGCTGCTCGCGTTTCCTGCGCAGGTCGGCCAGCGTGGAGTTGAAGGCGTGCTCGCACACGCGCTGGCGCGAGGAGTAGCTGAAGACGTTGGTGAAGAACATCTCGCCGTCGTCTTCGTTGGGTTCGAACACCACCTGGTCGGTGTCGGGGTACTGCTGGGCGTACTTGGCCAGGCCCACCTGCATGCGCGACTGCAGGATGGTGCGGAAGGTCTGCGACAGCACCATCGGCAGGCCGCCATGGGACAGCTTTTCAAGGCCATCGGGCGGGCGGCCGCCCAGGCTGGCGTTGAACGGCACGAACGGGTTGATGCCCAGCATCAGGTCGATGCCGTGGTCGAGCACCACCGAGGCGTGCATCGTGCGGCGCAGCGCACCGTCCACGAAATGATGGCCGCGGATGTCCACCGGCGAATACAGGCCGGGCAGGGCGGAGCTGGCCTGCACGGCGCGCGAGATCGGCACGTCGTCCCAGCCCTGGCTGCCGAAACGCACCGCGTGGCCGCTGTCGAGGTCCACGGCCACCACATAGAGCTTTGCCGCCAGCTCGCGGAAGTCGTTGCTGCGGCCGCGGATGGTGAACACGTGGCGCAGGAAGCGCTCAATGCCGCGGTTGTCGAACAGGCCGGTGGGAATGGCGCCGCCGAACCGGTTGATCAGTTCGCTCAGGTGCGAGCCGGTGGGGTCGGTGACCACGCCCTTCCACCAGTCGAAGGCCAGGCGGGGCAGGCTGGCGGCCCGCTTGAAGTACTCCAGGAACGCCGGGCGCAGGAAAACTTCCGGGCGGAAGCGCACCTGGTCGCTGTCGCCGGTGATGAAGATGCGGCACATTTCGGCCGTATCGAGCCGGTTGGCCAGCCCGGCGGCGAGGAAGGCGCCCGAGCTCACGCCGACGTAAACCTCCAGCCGGGTCAGGTCCAGGCCCTCGATCGCCACGTCCAGGGCGCGCAGCGCGCCCAGTTCGTACATGCCGCCAATGGGCCCGCCGCCGGCGATGGCCAGGCCGATGCGGCCTTGGCTGGGCTGGCGGCGCTTCCGGGCGGGCTGCAGAACTAGCATGCTATGGGTCAACTCCTAAAAGGCGCGGCGATTGTAGCCCGCGGACGACTCCGGACAAGCGTGGCCCATCACGAACCCCACATTCTCCACCGCCGGGCGGGACCGGCGTGAGCCGCCAGCGGCTGGCCCACCGCCTGGCCTGGCAGCAGGCCATCCATGACCCCGTGCGCCAGCCGATGAACCGGCTGCCCACGCTCAAGCTGCTGCGCGCCTGGCAGACCCGTCGCCTGGCCGACGGCTTCAAGGACTTCCTGGCCAACCCGCGCATGCGGCCGGCCGCCGAGTTCTTCCTCACCGACCTGTACGGTGACCGGGACTTCTCGGCCCGGGACCGCGACGTGGCCCGGATCATGCCGATCATGTCGCGGCTGCTGCCTGAATCGCTGATCGCCGCGGCCACCGACGCCATCGAGCTGGCGGTGCTCAGCCACGCCTTCGACCTGCGCATGGCGCGGGCGCTGGCGGAGCGGCCCGAGCCGATGGCGGCCATCAGCGTGCAGGACTACGCCGTGGCCTACCGCGCGGTCGGCTGCCCGCGGCTGCGCCGCCACCAGATCGAACTCGTGCTGGGCGTGGGCTGGACCCTGGATGCGTCGGTGCGCAAGCACGGCGTCTTCAAGCTGCTGCGGGCGTCGCGGTTCCCGGCGCGTGCGGCCGGGCTGTCCGAGCTGCAGGGCTTCCTGGAGCGCGGGTTCGGTGCGTTCGAGGCGCTGGACGGCGCGGGCGAATTCCTGGAGGCCATCGGCCATCGCGAGCGCCAGGTGTCGGCGCGCCTGTTTGCCGGCGATTCCGACCCGTTCGGCGAGGGCGTCAGCCGAACTCCTCGTCGAGGTAGCGCAGGATCTCGCGCTCGATAGGGCCGCGGATGGCCCCCAGCAGGAAGCCCAGCGTGGCGGTGACGTGGATTTCCTTGGCGGAAACGGCGATGTGCCCGTCCACTCCGCCGCGCGAAAACTCCATGCTGTTGCCGTTCCAGCCGTACTCGACGTCGAACTTCTCGGCGATGTGTTCGGCCACGCGCTCGATCGCGGCGCGCGCGTCCTTGAGCGGTCGGGAATGTTTGCGACGGATATCGATCTGGGACATGGCGCCCTCCTCGGCGGCCTATTCTGCGTTGATTCGCCGTAACCACCAAGGGCGTGCCGGTCTTCGGCCATGCTAGATTCCCCGGCGGAGGATCCCGGATGCAACTGACGTTTCCCAACGGTGAACATGCCAGCGTGGCCCTGCAGGGCGAAGTGACCGTGGGCAGCCGCGCCGGCAGCCGGGTCTGCCTGCCCGACCAGGGGCTGGCGCCGCACCACGCCAGTTTCCAGCAGGACCGTCGCGGCCTCTGGCTGCGCGTGCCCGCCGGCGCCCATGGCGTGCACCTCAACGCCCGGCCCGTGCGCCGCCTGGCCCAGCTGCGGCCGGGCGACCTGGTGTGCCTGGACAAGCTGCGGCTGGTGGTGCGCGCCGACGACGAACCCGAGATCGACCGCCGCATCCCGCCGGCCCAGCCCGGCGCGATGAACGAGGCGCAGCGCGTCGCGGCGTCGCGGGTGGTGCTGCGCGGGCTGTCGGGCCAGCATTTCGGCCGCACCTACACCCTCACCGAGCCGCGCCTGATCGGCCGCGCCGCCTCGGCCGACATCCGGCTCGACGACGTGGCCGTCGCCGAACGCCACGCCGTGGTGGAACTGCATGCCGATCGCGTGGTCCTGCGCGCCATGGGCAACGATGCCAGCCAGGTGAACGGCGTGCCGGTGCGGGACGCGGTGCTGGCCCCGGGCGACCAGATTTCCATCGACCAGCACCGGTTCGTGCTCGAGGCGCCCGGCCTGCCGCTGCGCGGCCAGTTGGGCGGGCTCAAGCCCGTCGTCACCACCCACACCCAGACCATGAAGGCCGTGCGCGTGCCCGTGGCCAACGATCCGGCGCCGGCCCAGCCCGAGCCTGTCGCGTCCACGACCAAGCGCGACCCGGTGGCGCTGTGGTGGCTGATCGCTGCCGCCACCGTGCTGGCGGCAGCCATGACGGCCCTGCTGATCTACGCCCCGCGCATGGGCGCCTGACCGGCCGGGCGGCGCAGCTTCCACCACAGCCTCAGGCCCAGCAGCAGCGCCAGAACGGCGGCGTAGACCAGCGGTTCGCGCAGGTCCGACTTCACCAGCCACAGGAAATGCAGCACGCCCAGCGCGCCCACCGCGTAGACCAGGCGATGCAGCTGCCCCCAGCGCCGGCCCAGCCGGCGCATCCAGCCCCGGGTGGACGTGAGCGCCAGCGGCACCAGCATCAGCCACGCCGCGAAGCCCACCGTGATGTAGGGCCGCTTCACGATGTCCTCCAGGATCTGCTGCCAGTACTGCCCCAGGTCGAGCACCACGTAGGTGGCCAGGTGCAGCGTGGCGTAGAAGAAGGCATACAGCCCCACCAGCCGCCGGAACCGGATGGGCCATGGCTGCCCCAGCAGGCGCCGCAGCGGCGTCATCGCCAGGCCCAGCAGCACCAGGCGCAGCGCCCAATCGCCGGTCTGGTGGGTGATGGCCGCCACCGGGTCGGCACCCAGCGTGTTGTCCAGCACGCCGCGCACCAGCAGCGCCAGCGGCAGCAGCGCCAGGGCGTGGGCCAGGGCCTTGAGGCCGATCCAGCGCCAGTCCGGCGCCTTGCGGGTCAGAACCACCGGCGCAGGTCCATGCCCTTGTAGAGCGATGCCACCTGCGCCGCGTAGCCGTTGAAGGGCAGGGTGGCGATGCGTTCGGCGAACAGTTTGCTGGCCGTGCCGGCGATGCGGCGCTCGGTGCGCTGGCTCCAGCGCGGGTGGTCCACGTCCGGGTTCACGTTCGAATAGAAGCCGTATTCCTCGGGCTGTGACTGGTTCCAGCTGGTCACCGGCATCTGCTCGGTGAAATCGATGCGCACGATGGACTTGATGCTCTTGAAGCCGTACTTCCACGGCACCACCAGGCGCAGCGGCGCTCCGTTCTGGTTCGGCAGCGGCTTGCCGTACATGCCCGTGGCCAGCAGGGTCAGCGGGTTCATCGCTTCGTCCATCCGCAGGCCCTCGCGGTAGGGCCAGTCCAGCGCCGGGAAACGGATGCCTGGCATCTGGCCGCGATCGGCCAGGGTGGTGAAAGCCACGTATTTTGCGCGCGAGGTGGGCTTGAAGCGTCGCAGCACGTCGCCCAGCGACACTCCCTGCCACGGGATGACCATGGACCAACCCTCGACGCAGCGCAGTCGGTAGATCCGGTCCTGCGCCGCGTGCGGCTTCAGGAAGTCGTCCAGCGCGAAGGTGCCGGTGACCTCGGCTTCGCCGCCCACCACCACCGACCACGGCGACGTCCTGAGGGTGTGGGCGTTGCGGGCCGGATCGTCCTTGCCGGTTCCGAACTCGTAGAAGTTGTTGTACTGGCTGGCGTCCTCGAATCGCGTGGGCTCGTCGGCGGTCCGGAAACCGTCCTTCGAGTCCGAGGGCTTTGCCGCCGCGGCCGCCGGGGGCGGTGTTTCCTCGGCACCCGCGCAGCCGGCCAGGGCCAGCAGCGGCGTGGCCAGGCCGAAGCCGATCAGTTGTCTTCGCGCCCGGTACACGGCCTCGGGCGTGATCTGGGAGGCGGGGATGTCCTGCGGGATCGGGTTGTTCAAGGGGTGGCTCCGGTTTTCGCCCCTTTCGGGACGGGTTCGATGGCTATACTCAAACCAGAGAGGGAGCCACCGGGGAAATGGATGCGCCTGGTTGACGCGTTCGAAGCGTCGGAAAGCGTGGTTGCTGTGCTCCGTGCCAGCGACGGCGTGTTCTTGGGCGTCAATCCCGCCTTCGAGCGTAGCACCGGCTATCGTCGTGACCAGGTGATAGGCCGCCTGCCGATCGAAGTGGGGCTGTGGCCCGACCCCGAGTTTCGTGCCCGCATCTGGAGCCTGCTGCGTGCCGACCAGCGGGTGACGCAATTGCCCTTGGCCGTGGTCTGCGCCGACGGCCGGGAGCGCGATGGCCACATCAGCGTCGAACTGGTGTACGAGGAGGGCGAATCGCGGCTGTTCTGCCTGGTGCACTTCCTGACCGAGGGCGAGGAGCTGCCCAAGCAGCCGGGCACCGACCTGCTTTATCGTTCCCTCTACCTGGCGGCGTCGGAAGGCATCTACCGCAGCCTTCCCGGCGGTGGATTCCTGAACGTGAACCCGGCCATGGCGCGCATCCTGGGCTACGACTCGCCGCAGCAGCTGCTGAGCGAACTGGGCCGCAGCTCCACGGCCCTGTATGCCGACCCGGAACATGTCGCGCGGACCAACGCGGTACTGCTCGACGGCGGGCGGCTGGAGCGGGAACGGGCGCGGGTTTACCGGCGCGACGGGCGCATCATCTGGGTCAGCCAGAACGCCCGTGGCATCCTCGACGCCAACGGCGAGGCCCTGGTGTTCGAGGGCTCGCTGGTGGACATCACCGCCCAGGTGGAGGCCGAGCAGGCGCTGGGCGAGTCCAAGGCCCTCTACCAGGTGCTGGTGGAAAACAGCCGCGATGGCGTGTTCCTGATCCAGCGCGGCGCCGTCATCTTCGCCAACGAGGCCATGGCCAGGATCCTGGGCTACGGCGCGGGCGAACTGCTGGGCACGCCTTACATGGCGCTGGTGGACGACGACGACCGCAGCGCCCAGGCCGGGCGGCGGGAGCAACGCGAGGCGGGTTCGCGCGAGCCGCAGGTGTACGAGATCCACCTGCGGCGCAAGGACGGTTCGCGCATCCTGTGCGAGGTGCGCGCCGACGCCGTGGAGTACCAGGGCGACATCGCCTCCACCGGGACCCTGCGCGACGTCACCGAGGACCGGCGCCGGCAGCGCGACGTGGCCGAGGCCGAGCGCCGCTACCGCGAGCTGTTCGAAAACTCGCCCGCCGGCCTGTTCCGCACGTCGCTGGACGGCAAGGTGATGGAGGCCAACCGGATGCTGGCCGGCATCCTGGGTTACGACAGCGCCGAGGACCTCAAGGCGGCGGTCACCGGGATGAACCAGGTGTACGCCAATATCGACGAGCGGGCGAAGCTGGTGGAGCTGGCCCTGCGCGACGGCGCCTTCAACCACTACGAAACCCAGGTGCACACCCGCGACGGGCGCCTGAAGTGGGTCAGCGCCAGCGTGCTGCTGATCCGCGACGAGAACGGGCAGCCGATGCATTTCACCGGCTCGGTGCTCGACATCGACCAGCGCCACGACATGCAGCTGGCGCTGCTGCGCTCGGAAAGCAAGTACCGCACCCTGGTCGAGCACAGCCAGGTGGGTGTCTTCATCATGCAGGGCGACCAGTACACCTACGCCAACCACGCGTTCGCGGCGATGCTGGGCCGGGACGACACCGGGCTGGTGGGCGTGAGCTTCAAGGACATCATGGCGCCCGACGCGCTGCTGGTGTCCGAGAAGCGGGACCGTGACCGCCTGGCCGGCCTCCACGTGGCGCCGGATTTCGAATCCTGCCTGCTGCACAAGGACGGCCGCCGGGTGCACGTGCGGGTAAGCATCGGGCCGGTGGCGCTGGACGGCGTGGAGCACATGACCGGCACCGTGCTCGACATCACGCGCCAGCGCGAGGCCGAGGAGCGGCTTCGCTTCCACGCCACGCACGACCCGCTGACCGGCCTGCCCAACCGCATGCTGTTCAACCAGCGGCTGGCCGAGGCGATGGTGCAGTCGGCGCAGGGGCAGGACCGGCGCCGGCGCCGCTATGCCGTGCTGTTCCTGGACCTGGACGGCTTCAAGTGGGTGAACGACAGCCTGGGCCACGGCGCCGGCGACCGCCTGCTGGTGGAGATCGCGCGGCGCCTGGAGGACAGCCTGCTCGAGCACGTGATGATCGCCCGCTACGGCGGCGACGAATTCACCCTGCTGCCCGACGGCGACTGCGGCCACGACCGTGCGGTGGACATCGCGCGCCGCGTGCTCAAGCTGTTCGAGCAGCCGTTCGAGATCGCCGGCCAGCAGGTGTTCTCCGCCGCCAGCCTGGGCATCGTGATCGGCAGCACCGAATACGAATCACCCGACCAGGTGCTGCGCGACGCCGACACGGCCATGTACCGGGCCAAGGCCGCGGGCAAGTCCGGCTTCGTGATCTTCGACGAGGCGATGCACCAGGAGGCGCTGAGCCGCCTGCAGCTGGAAACCGATTTCCGGCTGGCGGTGGAGCGCCTCGAATTCAGGCTGCACTACCAGCCCATCATCGAACTGGCCACCGGCCGGCTGGTGGGCGCCGAGGCGCTGGTGCGCTGGCAGCATCCGGTGCGCGGCCTGCTGCCGCCGTCGGCGTTCCTGGCGGTGGCCGAGGAAACCGGCCTGATCGTCGACATGGACGCCTGGGGCCTGCGCGAGGCCTGCCGCCAGTTGGCGGATTGGCGCGCGCGCTTCCCGGAGCATGCCGGCCTGACGATGAACGTCAACGTGGACGAGCGCCAGATGCTTTCCCCGGAGATCGTCGAGGAAGTGTTCAGCCTGCTGCAGGCGCACCGGCTGCCGCCGGCCAGCCTGCGGCTGGAGGTCACCGAAACCGCCTTCCGCGCCGGGCGCGGCCAGGCCGAGCAGCGGCTGCTGTCGCTCAAGGCGCTGGGCGTGGGCCTGGTGGTGGACGATTTCGGCACCGGCTATTCGTCGCTGGAATCGTTCGCGGCCTCGCCGTTCGACGCGCTCAAGATCGACCAGGTGTTCATCCGCGACATCGAGACCAACCCGCGCCATCGCGCCATCGTCCGCACCATCACTGCCTTCGCCGACGAACTGTCCCTGGCGCTGACCGCCGAAGGCATCGAGACCGAGGGGCAGCAGGCCCTGCTCAAGGCCCTGGGCTGCCGCTATGGCCAGGGCTACCTGTTCTCGAAACCGGTGGCGCCGAACGACTTCGAGCAAATACTCCTGGGCAGTGCGCGCATCGTCGGCTGAGCCAACTTTCGAGGCGCGGCGCCGCCGTGCTAGCCTGCGACTGCAGTAAATCCCCGAGGTTTCATCGATGTCCCGCGCCTTCAATTTCAGCGCCGGTCCGGCCACGCTGCCCGAACCGGTCCTTCGCCAGGTCCAGCAAGAACTGCTCGAGTGGAAGGGCGAACGCGCTTCCGTGATGGAGGTCAGCCACCGCGGCCAGGCCTTCATCGACTGCGCCGCCGCCGCCGAACGCGACCTGCGCGACCTGATGGCGATCCCCGACGATTACCACGTGCTTTTCCTGCAGGGCGGCGCCACCACGCTGGCGGCCCTGCTGCCGCTCAACCTGGCCGGCCCGGGCCAGTCCGCCGATTTCGTGATCACGGGGCATTGGGGCGAGAAGGCCCTCGAGAACGCCCGGCCGTCCCTGCACGCCCACATCGCCGCCAGCAGCCACGACGGCGGCTACACCTCGGTCCCGGCGCGCGAAAGCTGGCGCCTGACCCCGGGCGCCGCCTTCGTGCACTACACGCCCAACGAAACCATCCACGGCGTGGAGTTCCACGACATCCCCGACGTGGGCGACGTGCCGCTGGTGGCGGACGTTTCGTCCAACATCCTGTCCCGGCCGATCGACGTGCGCCGCTTCGGCGTGCTCTACGGCGGTGCCCAGAAAAACCTCGGCCCCGCCGGCCTGTCCCTGGCCATCATCCGCAAGGACCTGCTGGGCAGGCATGGCCGCGACCTGCCGCCGATCTTCGACCTGGCCAACCAGGCCAACAACGACTCGATGTTCAACACGCCGCCCACCTTCGCCTGGTACATGCTGGGCCTGGTGCTGCAGTGGGTCAGGGCCGAAGGCGGCGCCGCCGCCATGGGCGAGCGCAACGGCCGCAAGGCCGCGCTGCTGTATTCGGCCATCGACGGCTCGGGGGGCTACTACCGCAATCCCGTCGCGCCCGCCGCCCGGTCGCGGATGAACGTGCCGTTCTTCCTGCCCGATCCGGCGCTCGACAAGCCCTTCCTCACCGAAGCGGTCGCGGCCGGGCTGCTGGGGCTCAAGGGCCACCGTGCCCTGGGCGGCATGCGCGCCTCGATCTACAACGCGATGCCCGAGGCCGGCGTGCAGGCGCTGGTCGATTTCATGGCTGATTTCTCACGACGGAACGGATGAGCGATGGCCACCCGGAAGAAAACCGCTGCAAAACCCGGCAAGGCTGACGCCAAGCCCGCCAAGCCCTCGAAGCCCGCGAAGCCGAAAGCCGCCAAGGCCAAGCCCCAGGCCGAGGCCGCGCCGCTGCTGTCGGACGTGCGCGGCCACATCGACGGCATCGACCTGCGGATCCAGGCCCTGATCGCCGAGCGCGCGCGCTGGGCCCAGCAGGTCGGCAAGGCCAAGGGCCCGCTGAAGGCCGCGGTGGACTACTACCGCCCCGAACGCGAGTCGCAGGTGCTGCGCCAGGTGCTGGACCGCAACGACGGCCCGCTCAGCGACGAAGTGCTGCTGCGGCTGTTCCGCGAAATCATGTCCGCCTGCCTGGCCCAGCAGGAGCCGCTGAAGGTCGGTTACCTCGGCCCCGAGGGCACGTTCTCGCAGCAGGCGCTGCACAAGCACTTCGGCCATTCGGCCAAGGGCCTGCCGCTGGCCAGCATCGAGGAAGTGTTCCAGGAAGTGGAGGCCGGCAACGCCGACTTCGGCGTGGTACCGGTGGAGAACTCGGGGCAGGGCACCATCCAGTCCACCCTGGACATGTTCCTCACCTCGCCGCTGAAGATCTGCGGCGAAGTCGAGCTGTCGGTGCACCAGCACCTGATGTCGCGCACCGGCCGTCTTGAGGACATCGAGCGCGTCTATTCGCACCCGATGTCGCTCGCCCAGTGCAAGGCCTGGCTGCGCCAGCACCTGCCCAAGGCCGAGAAGATCGCGGTGGCCAGCAACGCCGAGGCCGCGCGCCGGGCCCGCACGGCCGACGACGCCGCGGCCATCGCCGGTGAAAGCGCCGGGCACGTCTACGGCCTGAAAGTGGTGGCGGGCCCGATCCAGGACCGCCAGGACAACACCACCCGCTTCCTGGTGCTGGGGCGCGAGCTGTTCTCGCCCAGCGGCCACGACCGCACCTCGCTGCTGGTGTACGTGCGCGACCAGCCGGGCGCGCTCTACAACGTGCTCAGCCCGTTCGCGCGCCACGGCGTCAGCATGAACCGCATCGAATCGCGGCCTTCGCACGCCGGGCGCTGGCAGTACGCGTTCTTCATCGACGTCAGCGGCCACGTGGCCGACGACGCGGTGGGCCGC
>JAPLSJ010000054.1 GCA_026398695.1 Arenimonas sp. | reverse complement strand
GTGGCAGGTGACGCTGGTGGACGGCAGGCTGCAGTGGACCGACGGCACCCAGGTGCTGGACGGCGAGCCGGGCGCCAAGTCCAGCCAGCGCGTCCTGGCCTGGCTGATGAAAGTGCTGCCGGTGGAATCGCAGCTCTAGTCGATGCGTTAGACGCGCGCCTTCGGCAGCTCCGGGTCCACCTGCAGGAACCAGCGGCCGGCGATGCCCGGCACCACCAGGATCTCGGGCGATTCGCGCGGTGCATCCAGGCGCAGCTTGCCCTTGAGCACCTTCCAGACCTGGCCGTTCTCGAGCACGAACTCGGTGCCCGGCTCCCAGCCGCTGATGGTGCCCTTGGCGCGGCTGGTGATGGGCTCGTCGGACAGGCCGATGAAGCGCGACGGATCCGGGTCGCGCTGCGTGCCGGCAGCGGCCGCCTCGGCCTTCGCCTCGGCGCGCACGGCCTGCACGGTGGCGGCCGCCTGCTGGTCGAGCAGTGAATTGAGCAGCGCCAGCTGCTCGGGGGTGAGGGTGTCCAGGCCGGTGGCGCGCAGCTGTTCGGCGCTCAGGCGCTGCTCCAGCTTCACGTACGGTGCCTGCGCCCAGGCCAGCGCGGGCAACAGGCCCAGCACCAGCACGCCCAGCCAGATCCGGTTCACGACCATGCCCTGCCCGCCTCTTTCCTGCGCCGTCGGGCGCACCAGGCCGTCAGGTTAAGGCGGTTTCATGACAGTTCCGCAACATCGCGGCAACCTGCCCGTCACGGTACCCCGGGATCAGGCTTGCGCGGTGGCCGTGGGCACGGCGGCCTGGATGGCACGCAGCGTGGAATAGCCGCTCCACAGCATGAACAGCACGAAAGCGTGGAAGCCCACGCCGATCCAGTCGCTGGCCATCACGTACACCAGCGCGTCCAGCAGGTACAGCGCCATGCCTACGACGAACGCCATGGCGCTGTGGCGCTTGGCGAACACGCCCAGGGCCACGAACACGCCCGCCACCGACAGCACCAGCGCCAGGTGCACCACGCGCACGGCCAGCGTCGGCTGGGCGGCCTCGCCGTCGGCGCCGAACAGGAAGATCGCGTCGATCATCTGCGTGATGCCCAGGCCCAGCACCATGCCGTAGGACGAGTCGAGCATCGCGCCCGCTGTATTGACCAGCGACAGGCCCGCCACCCACCAGAACCAGCTGGCGGACGACTGCACGGTGCGCAGCGCGTCGGCCAGCGAGATGCGCTTGCCGCCGCGTTGGATGGTGGCGTCGGTGCCACCGTGCTGCGGTTCGCTCACGTCGTATTCCCCTGGCCGATGCCGGCGCGGGACGCGGGCGGCTGCGGCGAGTGTGCGTGAAGCGTCGAAAGCCCGTCAACGCAGCGCGCGGGCTCAGGTGCCGCAGAAGGTCTGCAGCACGCGCTGCGCCGGTTCGGGCGGGACCATGAACGGCTGCGCCTGCGGACCGTCGTCGAACGGCCGGCGGATCGCGGCCAGCAGCGCCTCGAAGGGCGCCAGGTCGCCTTGCTCCGCGGCCACCAGGGCCTCGTGCACGCGGTGGTTGCGCGGAATCACGGCCGGGTTCGCGGCGCGCATCGCCGCCGCGCGTTCGGCAACGGTGCGCGGATCGCCCGCGAGGCGTTCGGCCCAGCGAGCGCGCCATGCCTCGAACGCCGGCGAGCGCGGCAGCGACAGCAGGCCTTCGGGCTCACGGCCCGCGGCCACGTCGCACAGCGCGCGGAACACCAGCGTGTAGTCGGCGGCCACGGCGTGCATCGCTTCCAGCAGGTCCTTGGCCAGCGCCTCGTCGCCGTCTTCGGCGGTGGACAGCCCCAGCTTGGCGCGCATGCCGTCCAGCCACGCCGCCGCCGACCACGCGGGCATCGCCTCGATCACCGCGCTGGCGGCGGCCAGGGCCGTTTCGCCGTCGTCGTCGATCACGGCCAGCAGCGTTTCCGCCAGCCGCGCCACGTTCCAGCGCACCAGCGCCGGCTGGTTGGCGAACGAATAGCGCCCCGCGCGGTCGATCGAACTGAACACCTTGCCCGGGTCGTAGTCGTCGAGGAAGGCGCAGGGGCCGTAGTCGATGGTTTCGCCCGACAGCGTGGTGTTGTCGGTGTTCATCACGCCGTGGATGAAGCCCACGTGCTGCCACTGCGCCACCAGCGCCGCCTGCCGGCGCGCCACGGCTTCCAGCAGCGCCAGGTACGGACGCGCCGCGTGCGCGGCCTCCGGGTAGTGGCGCGCGATGACGTGGTCGGCCAGCTGGCGCACGCCGTCGGTGTCGCGGCGCGCGGCGAAGTACTGGAACGTGCCCACGCGAATGTGGCTGGCGGCCACGCGGGCCAACACGGCGCCCGGCACCGGTCCGTCGCGGAACACGTGCTCGCCCGTGGCCACCGCCGCCAGCGAGCGCGTGGTCGGCACGGCCAGGGCGTGCATCGCTTCGCTGATGAGGTATTCGCGCAGCACCGGCCCGATGGCCGCGCGGCCGTCGCCGTTGCGCGAGAACGCGGTGGGACCGGAGCCCTTGAGCTGCAGGTCGCGGCGCTGGCCGTGGCGGTCGATCAGTTCGCCCATCAGGATCGCGCGGCCGTCGCCCAGCTGCGGCACGAAGTGGCCGAACTGGTGGCCCGCGTACGCCATCGCCAGCGGCAGCGCGCCCGCCGGCACCTTGTTGCCCGCGAAGACTTCGGCCGCATCGGCAGCGCGGGTGATGCCCAGCTCCGTGGCCAGCGCGTCGTTGAAGGCCAGCAGGCGCGGCGCCTTCACCGGCGTGGGGTCCACGCGCTGCCAGAACTTCGCCGGCAGCTGCGCGTAGGTGTGTTCGAAGGGCAGCGCGGTGGCGGCCGGAAGGGAGGGTTCCATGCCCGACAAGTTGGATGCGAAGCGGGCACAACACAAGCCAGGGCTCAGGTCGGACCCGGCACCGGGCCCGGGGCGCCCGCAGCGTCGCGCGGGGCGCTGGCGGGGAACCACCGCCCGCGACGCTTGGCCAGGCGGACGAACACGGGCAGCGATATCGCCACCACGACCAGGCAAAGCAGCGCATCTTCGGGCCCGAACACGCCGCCGGTGAGCCAGGGCGGGCCGCGATAGGCGCTTTCGAACGGCGCCAGCGCGCGCCATTCGTCAATGCCCGACAGCGGCAAGCCGGTGAGGATGATGGCGAAGTTCCAGCACGCATGGTGCGCCGCCACCACCCACAGGCTGCGCGTCCACGCGTACAGCGCGGTCCAGAGGGCGCCAATCAGGGTGCCCGCGACCATCGTGGTGGCCAGCTCCATGTTGCTGGCGGGCGCGTTGGACAGGTGCATCGCTGCGAACACCAGCGACTGCAGCCACATCGCCGCGGTGCTGCCCAACGCGTCCTCCATCGTGCCGAACAGCACGCCGCGGTAGACCACTTCCTCCATGAAGGCGGCGATCAGGATCAGGCCCGCCACGCCCAGCAGCGCCGGCGAGCCGCCCGGCACTGCCACCACGACGTAGTAACCGGCGGCGAACCCCGCCAGCGTGACCAGCGAAATGTGCGCCGCGCCGCCCAGGCCGCCGGCCAGCACCGCCAGCGGACGAAAGCGCAGGTCGCGCGCCGGGCCCGGCAGCACCCAACGCCGCCAGGCCGCGTAGGCCAGCAGCACGGCCAGGAAGATGCCGGTGCGGCGCAGCAGGCTCAGCGTCGCCGGCTCCGGCGCGAAGGCCGCCGCGACCAGCGGCACCAGGCCCTGGCGTACCGCCATCACCGCACCCACCACCATCAGCAGGCCCAGCAGGCCGTGCTTCAACAATCGCGCCAGTCGCTTGCCTGCCGACACCGGGATTTTCCTTTGCCGCCGGTTCGCGCCGGCACGCGCCGGCGCGGAGGCAACGGCAGGGCCACGGTATCGACGTCATCGCAGCATGGAAATATCCTTTGCGGCACGTTGCCCATGCATAATTGCATGGACTTCCGATACCGGAGCCAGCATGGATTGGAGCGACCTGCGTGTGTTCCTGGCCATTGCCCGCGAGGGCAAGCTGGGCGCCGCCGCCCGCACGCTGGCGCAGACCCAGCCCACCATGGGCCGCCGCCTGCGCGCGCTGGAAGCCGCCATCGGCCATCCGCTGTTCCGCCGCACCGCCGAAGGCTTCGTGCTCACCGAAGAGGGCGGCGCCGTGCTGCGCCACGCCGAGCGCATGGAAGCCGAGGCGCTGGCGATCGAACGGGAACTCGCCGGCCAGGCCCAGCAGCTCGAGGGCCCGCTGCGCGTGACCAGCTCGGACTGGTTCGGCGTGAACCTGCTGGCCCCGGTGCTGGCCGATTTCTCGCGCCTGCATCCGCGCGTGACGGTGGAACTGATCACCGATGCGCGCTTCCTCAGCCTGTCGCGCCGCGAAGCCGACCTGGCCTTCCGCATCCGTCGCTTCACCGAGCCCGACGTGGTGGCGAGCAGGCTGATGCACATTCCCTACGCCGCCTACCAGCGCGCCGGCGCGCCCCGGCCCGAGCGCGGCGACGGCCGCGGCACGGCGCTGATTGCCCTGGACTCGGCGTTCTCGGGCGCACCCGACGACAGCTGGCTGCAAACGGTACTGCCGCACGCGCACGTGGCGCTGCGCAGCAACAACCGCGACGTGCAGGCGCGGCTGTGCCTGCAGGGCGCCGGCGTGTGCGTGCTGCCGCGCCCGCTGGGCGACAGCCTGCCCGGCCTGGAGCGCCTGGACCTGGGCGAAGACCCGCCCGGCCGCGACACCTGGCTGGGCTATCACCGCGACCTGCGGCGCCTGGCGCGGCTGCGCGCGCTGATCGATTTCGTGGTGGCCCGGTTGGCGTCCTGACGCCGCCGGCGGACGACCGGCAAGAGGCTTCGCGCGCCACCGCGCAAACCGTCACCCTGCGGTGTGCGGCACCCGGGGCTCGGCGGCGGGCGCCACCGGCGCCAGCGTGGACGCGGCGCGGCGCGACTTCAGCAGCGGGTACAGCAGCTGCACCCACCAGCGCTCGGCGCCGTGGTCGGTGTCGTCCTTCAGGCCCACGCGCGGCGGGTACTGGCGCGTGATCTTCGCGGTGCCCAGCAGCATGTCCCAGACGAACAGCAGGTTGCCGAAGTTGCCCGAATAGTGGCCCACGCCGTCGTCCTGGGTGTAGGCGTGGTGGGCGAAGTGCGTGGCGGGCGTGGAGATGGTGCGCTCCACCACCCAGGCCAGCGGATGCAGCCAGCGGTGGCGGTACAGCACGCGGTCCCAGCGCAGCTCGCTGTGCGCGCCGAAGATCACCAGCATCTTCACCATCACGTAGAACGGGTACACCGCGCCCAGGCCCAGGAACACCAGGTAGGCGCTGATCCACAGCCCCGGCATCATCGCGTAGTAGAAGAAATTGTTGCGGTAGACCACGCGCACGCCCATGTGCGGCGCCGAATGGTGGGCCCGGTGCAGCGGCCACAGCAGCGGCGTGTGCGAGGCGCGGTGCCACAGGTACTGGGTGAGGTCGTCACCCAACAGCAGCAGCAACACCATCTGCCACACCGGCAGGTCGGCCAGGGTCCCGGCCAGGGCCGGCGTGTAGTGCGCGGCCAGGAAGCCCACCGCCACGATCACGCCCGGGTAGATCACCGCACCGAACAGCAGGGTGATGGCCAGCTCCAGCGGCGCGTCTTCGCCGGTGGTGTGCGCACTGCGCGAAAGCCCGCGCACCGCCTCGATGATCGCCAGCGAAATGAAGACGCCGAACACCACCAGCGGCACGTGCCCTTCGATCCAGTCCAGCATGGCTTTTTACTCCCCGGGTGACAGGCCACAGCATGGACAAGGCCGCGGGCCACGGCGATGATTCGAGCGTCCCCAAAGTGATTCGAGATGCCCTGGCCGTGAGCGACTGGACCACCACGTCAATCGCCACCCGGCACCTCGTGGCCCTGCTGGACGAAGCCGGCCAGCCGGCCGACGACCTGCTGGCGCGCGCCGGCGTGCAGCGCGCCAGCCTGGGCGCCCCCGACTTCGCCCTGCCGCTGGTGGCGTTCCGCGAGCTGTGGGAACGCGCCGCCCGGCACCAGCCCGACATCGGCCTGACCCTGGTGGAACGTTTCCCGGCCGGGCAGATGCACGTGCTGGCGCATCTGGCGATGCGCTCGGCCACGGTGTCGGCGGCGCTGGCCGAAGTCTGCCGCCACGCCGGCATCACCAGCGCCGCCGACCGGCTGGCGCTGGAAACGCAGGGTGACCTGGCGTGGTTTTCCTACGCCACGGCGGCCACGGCCCCGGACAACCCGTGGATGGCCGAGCACTACCTTTCCATGCTGGTCGCGTTCATGGCGCAGGCCTGCGGCCAGGCCCTGCCCGTGCGCGCCGTGGAGTTCGCCGGGGCCAGGCAGGCGCCGGAGGCGGCCTACCGGCGCCGCTTCGGCGTGATGCCGCGCTTTGATGCCGGCGGCAACCGGCTGGCGTTCGCGTCGCAGGCGCTGGCCTGGCCGCTGCTCACCCACGACGCCTACCTGCACGCCATCCTGGCGCGCGTGGCGCAGGCACAGGCGCCGGCAAGGCCCCTGCCCGACACCCTGCTGGCCGACGTGCGGCGCGACATCGCCACGCTGCTGCTGCAGGGCCGCGTGCCGACGCTTGACGCGGTGGCGCTGTCGCGCGGGCTGGGCGCCAAGGCGCTGCGTTCGCGCCTGGCGCAGCAGGCCACGAGTTTCCGGCAGCTGCTCGACGAAGGCCGCCGCGACCTGGCGCAGGACCACCTGGCGCGCGGCCTGTCCATCACCGAAACCGCCTGCCTGCTGGGCTTCTCCGAACCGGCCGCGCTGCAGCACGCCTGCCGGCGCTGGTTCGGCCAGTCGGCCGGCGAGCTGCAGGGCCGCCGGCCGGGCTGATCACTCCGCGGGCAGGGTCACCTTGGGCGCGGTGGCGAAGGGCTTGATGCCGAAGTGCGGGTAAACCTCGGACGGGTAGTACACCGCGCCGTCCTTCACCACGGCGCGGATGGCCTTGATCGCCTTGAGGTCGGCCGTGGGGTCACCCGCCACCAGGAAGAAATCGGCCAGCTTGCCGCGCTCGATCGAACCGGTGGCCTGGTCCTGGCCCAGGTAGGCGGCCATGTCCCAGGTGGCGAGCTTCAGCACTTCGGCCGGCGTGTAGCCCAGCTGCGCGAACAGCTCCATCTCGCGGTGGAAGGTGAACGAGCCGCCCAGGTCGGTGCCCGGGATCAGCAGCACGCCGCGCGCGCGCATCTGCCGCAGCGTGTCGAGGATCTTGGCGTAGGCCGCCGCATAGGCTTCCGCGTCGCCGGGAGCGGACATGTCGGCCCAGCCCGCGCGCGCGCCGCGCTGCTCGCCCACCGGCAGGTTGTCGATGTAGTCCACTGCGCCCGAGGGCACGGCGCCGCCGCGGTTGAGCAGCAGGTTTTCGTGGATGGCGATGGTGGGCTCCACCGCCACCTTGTTCGCCACGATGTGGTCGAGCGTGCGCTGCACGCGCGCCGACTGCAGGTCCAGCGTGGCCAGGCGCTTGAGCGCGGTCAGGCGCAGCAGGGTGCGGGTGTCTTCCTCGGGCGCCAGCACCCAGCCCAGGGCGATCTGGTTGATGTGGGTGAGCTCGTCGTAGCCGGCGTCGACCATCGCGTCGGCGTTGGTGAACGCCGGCACGTGGCCCGCCACGCGCAGGCCCAGGCGGTGGGCTTCCTTCGCGGCCGCGGCCGACCATTCAGGCCGCATGCTGTTGTACAGCTTCACCTGGCCGTAGCCGCGCGCCGCGTACCAGCGCACCGCGGCCAGCGCCTCGGCTTCGCTGTTCACCAGGATGCCGTTGTTGGAGTTGAACGGGCTCTTGCCCTCGATGAAGCCGCTGCGGTGCACGCGCGGGCCGCCGATGGTGCCGGCCTCGATGCGCTGGATCAGCGCGTCCAGCACGGCGTTGTCGTTGCCCATGTCGCGCACCGTGGTGACGCCGGCGGCGATGTTGAGCAGCGCGCCTTCCTGCCCGGTGTGCGCGTGCATTTCATGCAGGCCGGCCACCAGCGTGCCGCCCTCGCCCTCCACCAGCACCTCGCCCGGCGACGCGGCGCTGTCGAGCGGCTGGATGGAGCTGATGTGGCGGCCGTTGATCACCACGCTCACCGGTGCCGACAGCGCCAGCGTCTTCGGGTCGAACACGCGCACGTTGCGGAAGCGCACGGGCGCGCCGTAGCGGTGCGCGGTGAGCTTCTGGATTTCTTCCAGGCGCTGCGTGCTCAGGTTGGCCGCCATGGCGCGCAGGCGCACCTGCTCACCCTCGAAGCCCTTGCGCACCACCACGTTGCCCGGCGAGATCACGGCGAACATCGCCTTGTCCTGGTCCAGCAAGACATAGTCGGGCGCGTACTCCAGGCCGCTGATGGCGTAGACGCGCACGGTGATGGCCTGCTTGCCGTCGGTGACCGACAGCGTTTCGCCGGGCGTCACCCGCACGGTGCCGCCGGGCAGCGCCGGCAGGGCGCCGTCGGCGTCCGCCAGCAGGGCACGCGCGTACAGGCCCAGCGACCACGGGCTGGCCGCCTGGCCGATGTACAGGCTGGGCTCGGTGACGCGGGCGCCGCCGTCGCCCAGCGAGTCCTTCCACGTGGCCTTGTCGCCGGCCAGGGCGAAGCGTTCTTCCACCTTGCTGCCGAACGTGGTGGCGCCGGTGATGGTCCACTGCGTGGGCAGCCCGCGCTCGTCGAGCGTGAGCGTTTCGGCGATGGTGGGGCCGCGGCCGTTGTTCTTGACGTCGAAGTCGATCGTCACGCGGTTGCCGTCATGCGTGGCGATGACATGGCCGACCTTGTTGCCGCCCGTCACGACCGTGAAGTGTTCCTCGGAGGGCGCGGCGAACACGCCGGCCGACGCCAGCGACAGCAGGATGAGACTCGTGACACGACGCATGGACCACTCCCCGGTTGCACAGTTACCGGACTGTGAGCGATAGGGTGCAGCGGCACAAGGCAGGCCCGCCCGCAGCTTGCATTTGCCCCCGGAAGGGCGTTGCATGGGCATGGCATGACATCCCCCCTGCCGCCCCTGCTGCTGGCAATGACCCTCGCGCTGGCCGGCTGCGCGTCCCAGCCTGCCCCGAAGCCGGCGCCGCCCGAGCGCCTGAAGAACCTGGACCAGTCGCCGCTGTCGGACCTCAACATCGGCGGCGGCGAGATTCCCGAGGTGCTGCAGCGCGCGGTCACCGACACCTACCGCAAGCCGGTGCCGCTCACCTGCGAGACGCTGGGCGCCGAAGTGCTGGAGCTGGACATCGTGCTGGGCCCCGACCTGGACACGCTGAAGGCCGCCGACAAGCCCGATGATTTCGCCAAGACCGCGCTGGTCAGCGCCATCCGCGGCCTGGTGCCCTACGGCGGCGTGCTGCGCCTGATCACCGGCGCCAAGGCGCGGCAGCGCCGCATCGCCGAAGCCCTCGCCGCGGGCGGCATCCGCCGCGGCTACCTCAAGGGGCTGGGCGACACCTTCGGCTGCGAGGTGCCGGCCGCGCCGCTGCACGTCGCGCCTGCGGCACCGGCCGCGCCCGCGGCACCGGCGCCGAAACGCTGACCCTCAGCCCGACGCGGCCGCCACCAGCACGCGCGCCAGCGCCTCGGGCGTCGAGCGCAGCACCGACGGATTCACCTGCATCGCCAGCGCCCCGGTGACCGGATGCGGCGCCGGCAGCAGCACGCCGTGCGCGCGCGCCCGCCCGGCCATCGCCACCGCATCCACGCCTTTCACCGCCATGAAGTAGCGGCTGGTGCCCTGGGGCACGCGGGTGAAGGTGAAGCGGCCGTCGCCGGCCAGCAGCGCCATCAACGCCTCGGTGTCGCGCCAGGCGCGCGCGTACTCGTCCTGGTAACCGTCCACGTGGCCGGCCACCAGCGCCATCTGCGGCCAGGCATACGGCAGCGCGCCGCCGAACAGGCGGCGCTGGTGGAACAGCCCTTCGATGAAGGCCGCGTCGCCCGCAAGGATGGCGCCCGACGCGCCGTTGAAGTGTTTCCACAGCGACACGTACACCGTATCGAACAGCGCCGTGATGTCGGTGAGCGACTTGCCCGAATGCAGCGGCAGGTTGAACAGCCGCGCGCCGTACAGGTGCAGGCGGATGCCCTGTTCGCGCGCATAGGCGGACACGCGCTGCATTTCGCCGAAGTCGGCCATGGCGTGGTCGCGGCGGCGCACCGGGCTTTCGATCGAGATCACGCCCACCGGCGTCTTCACCCGGCCGCCCGCGGTGCGCTCCACCCAGGCCTTCACCTCGTCCAGCGTGACGTCGGCCTGGCCCAGGCCCATCGGCACCAGCGTGAGCCCGCTGAGCGCCTGCGCGCCGTCGCCGCTGTCGTTGAAGTAGTGGCTTTCGGCCTGCACCAGCACGCGCTGGTCGGTGCCGGCCAGCTTGCGGATCGCCAGGTGGTTGGCCAGGGTGCCGGTGGGCACGAACATCGCCGCCTCCTTGCCCAGCAGCGCCGCGAACTTCTTCTCCAGCGACTCCACGGCGCCGCCCAGCGAGTAGTAGTCGGCGGCGAAGTCTTCGCGCGTGGCCACCGCGTGCAGGCGCGTGGCGTATTCGGCCGGCGTGTAGTCCACGCCGTCGGAATAAAAGTTGACGCTGCTGAACAGCGGCGCTTCGGCGCTGGCGGCAGCGGCCGCGTGGCCCAGCGCCGGCGACACGGCGGCCAGGCCGGTGGCGGCTAGGAAATGGCGTCGATCCATGGGCAGGCCCTCGTTGCGGAAGGCCCCATGCTGCCTGATCAGCCCGCGTCGCGCTGCCGGTAGATCTGCAGCACCAGCCACAGGCACACGAACGAACCGAGCGCGGGCACGAAGGCCAGCACCGCCAGCAGCGCGGACGCGCCACCGGACTTGCCCAGGCCCAGGCTGCAGCGCCAGGCGCCGAACGCGGCCACCGCGCCCACCAGCACGGCGAGCGCCTGCAGCGCCGCGCCCTGGGCAAACGATGCCGCCAGCAGCAGCAGGATGAAACCGGCCGCACCCACCAGCAGTGCGATCACCGCCGCTCCGCCGACGCGCCCGACGTCGGCATCGCCGCCGTCATCGGCGGCCATGGGCGGTGCGGCCGACGGGGCAGGCGCCACCGGTGCAGGGCGTGGCGTTGGCGGCGCGGTGGCCGGCGACGCCACGGGACGAGGCGCGGAGGTCTGCGCCTGCCGCCACTGCGCGAAGCGCTGGTCCAGCACCGGCGCCAGGCGGTCGTAGTTCTCCCAGGTGTCGGGCACGCTGCAGAAATCGTCGGTGGTCTCGCCGCCGTTGGGAATCTGGTCGGCGAACACGCGCTGGTAATCGGCGACGAAGTGCGCGTCGTAGTAGCTGGCGGTGAAGGCATTGCCGACGTCGTTGAGGTCGTCGTCGGTCAGCTTGCCGTCGCAGCGGTCGAAGAACAGCTGCGAGCCGGTGACCTCGCGCGCCAGCAGCGGCGCCAGCGTCTGCTCGTCGAAGTCCCAGTCCAGCAGGCCCTTCGACGCCGCCCACGCCAGGTACATGCCCATGTGCGTGCCGCCGGCCTCGTTGGGCAGGCGGTCGGTCTCGAAGTTGAGGAAGCAGTATTCGGCGTCGTCGTACTTCATGCGTCTCCCGTTGAATTGGCGGCCTGCAGCGACACCTGCTTGCGTCCCTCGTCCAGCCACTGCCGGCCCACCTCGGCGAAACCCCAGCGCGCGTGGAAGCGCGCCGAAGCCTCGTTGGGCGGCACCACGTTGAATTCGCAGGTCACCGCCGCCGCGCCGATGCGGCGGGCAAACCCGAACAGGTCGCGGTACAGCAGCGATCCGATGCCGCGGCCGTTGAAGCGCGCGTCCACCACCACGCGGTCCACGTAGACGAACGACGGGTAGCGCGCCGCGAACCAGTCGAAGTTCGGGTTCGGGTAGTGCGCGCCGTCGCGGAACGCCAGCAGGAAGGCGGCCACTTCGCCGTCCACCACCGCCACGCGGTGCAGGCAGGCGGCGTCGTGCAGGAAGGCCAGCCGCGCCGCGTCCATCGCGCTGGTGTGCGCCACCTCGGCGGCGTTGAGCGCCACGATGCGCGGGAAGTCGGTGGCGGTAGCGTCGCGGATCACGGGCGGGCCTCTGGTTCAAGCAGCGTCAGCACCGGCGCGAAGCCGCCGCCCGGCGTGCGGAAGTTGGTGGTCTGGCCCTGGTAGGTGCGCGCCGCGAACAGCAGCGGCTTGCCGCGATACGCGTAGCAGCGGATGTCCACCTTCAGCGGCACGTCTCCGGCGCTGAGGTGGCGCTGGCTGGGCGGCACCAGCGCCTGCGCCACGTAGTCGGCGCCTTCCATCTGCTGCCAGGTCTTGTGCGTGAGCTTGTCGCCGCGATAGCTGGCGCGGCCGCCGAAACCGCCCGCCGGCTTGAAGAACAGCTGCTTGCGGCGCTGCCACAGATCGTCGCGGTTGGCGTCGGTCATCACTACGGTGCGCGGCACGCACTGCACCAGGCAGTCCACCGCGTCGGCGTCCACGCCGATGCGCTCGAGGAAGGCGCGATCGCCCAGCAGCGCCAGGTTGCGCTTGTCGGCGTACAGCGCGTGGCTCCACGGATGCGGGCTGATGGCCACGGCGCGATCAAGGTAGGCGGCGCGCAGCGCGGCCGATGACGGTTCGGCCAGCGCGAAGTCGGTGCAGCGGTTGTAGACGAAGCCGATGCGCTGGCCGTGGCGGCGAAGCTGGCCGTCGACGTAGGACAGTTCGCCGGGGTCGCAGACCACCGCCTCGATGCCGCGGGTCCGGAAGCGGTCCTGGAACAGCAGGAACTCGGGATACAGGTATTGCTGCGCCGGCGCCTCGTCCACGATGGCGACGATGCCATCGCGGCCGCCGGGTTTCTGTGCGTCCCACTCGGCCAGCAGCACGTCCAGCGCCGCGTCCTCGACGTTGGCGTCGCCCACGGCGGGTGCGCTGAGCGTGGGCATGCAAAGTTGCTGTGCCTTCACCAGCAGCGCATTGATCATCACGCCGCCCGGGTTGGTGTTGATCTCGATCAGGCGCGGGCCGTCGGGGCCGAGGTGGAAATCAAAGCCCAGCAGGCCGCCCGGCGAGCCCGGGTCGAACCCGGCAATCGCCGGCGCCCACGCGCGCACCGCGTCGCGCCACGCCGGCGTGGCCACCACGGATTCGATGGCGGTGACCACGTGTTCCATCGCACGCACGCCGGCCGCAGGCACGAAGATGGGCAGCGCCGCGAACAGGTGCGCGTGGGTGTCGGCCAGCGGCGCGGGCGCACCGTGCGCGGCCAGCACTTCGGCCAGGTGCCCGCGCAGCTGCGCCGGATCCACCGCCAGGCAGAAGCAGGCGCGGTGCAGGTCTTCGGCCGACAGCGGTGCCGCGCACGACAACCCGCAGATGTCGGCGATGGACTTCAGGGTGGCTTCGTTGGTCACGTCGGTCGCCAAGGGAACTGCCGCGATGGTCGCCCTTGCGCGACGGCTTGGCAACGCGGCGGCGGTTCAGAAGTGCGGCAGCCACATGAACGCGAAGGCCGCGCCGGTGCCCAGCAGCGTCAGCCCCGCGCAGGTGGCCAGCAGCCCCGCGGTGGCGCGCTGCGCCGCCGGCCCGGCGCGTTCGGCGCGGAAGTACAGCTCGGCCACCGCCAGCGGCACCAGGTAGCAGCCGAACACCCACAGCACGTCGAACGCCCCGTCGAGCTGCGCGGTGTTGCCGTTCGGCCCCTGGTTGACCAGGATCCAGCCCATCAGACCCAGCCGCAGCATCCACACGCCGCTGACCAGCAGGAAGGCGCGGATGGCCCAGCGCCGGTGCTCGGCGAAGCGGCGCTGCCTTGCCAGCCGCCACGCCATCACCACCGCCCCCACGATCAGCACGCCGTTGAGGCTGATCGCGATCGCCGACACGTCGCCCAGCCGCGAGCCGCGCAGCCACGTCATGTACAGCCCGGTGGCCACGCCCACCAGGGCCAGGGTCATGAACACCCGGCCCGCCCGGCGGTGCCAGCCCGGGAAGCGCTGGCGCAGCCACGGCACCAGCTGCGCCAGGCCCACGGCGTTAAGCACGGCGGCGGCCAGCACGTGGCCCAGCAGCGAGGCGTTGCCCAGCGTGTCGCCGGCCACGTGCCCGGTGATCAGCGGCGTGCGGTTCACCGCTTCACCGTCGCCCAGCAGCAGCGGCCAGGCCAGCACCCAGGTGATGTAGGCCGCGAAGATCCACTGGCTGGCCAATGCGGCCACGAACCAGGCGCGGGCCGACCAGGCCAGCGGGCGGGAAACAGCGGGGGACGGGGCGGACATGGCGGGCTCTCCAGGGAAGGGACGCCCACGGTGCCGGCCGCAGGTGCTGCCCGTCCTGCCGGTTTCCGAATGCGGAAATAGGTCGTGACCTACGGCCGACGCGCGCCGGCCGCAAAGCGCACACCATGGGCCACGTTTTCAGATTCCGGATGGCCCGGCCATGACCGCTTGGATCCCCGCCGTGCAGGCCACGGCCCTCAGCCTGGCGCTGCTTTGGCTTGCCGTGGCGCTGGTATCGCGCCCGCGCTCGCCGCTGGCGGCGGTGTGGGCCGTGTTCTGCGGCTCCATCGCCATGCTGATGGCGCGCAGCCTGGTAGGCCCCGACGCGGCGGGCTGGTACCAGCTGTT
>JAPLSJ010000115.1 GCA_026398695.1 Arenimonas sp. | reverse complement strand
GGTTCACGGGCGCCATTCGACCTGCGGGTCACGACGGTCCGGCCGCACCCTGGCGCCGTGGCCACCGCCGCCAACATGCTCGCCCTTTCGGCCGACTCGCCGATCCACGCCGCGCACGCCGACTGCGACAAGATCCAGGATGCCTACTCGCTGCGCTGCATCCCGCAGGTGCACGGCGCCGTGCGCGACGCGCTGGAACAGGCCAAGCGCGTGGTGGACATCGAACTCAACGCCATCACCGACAACCCGCTGCTGTTCCCTGACCTGCCGGGCGCCCGCGAGATCGAGGACCAGGTCGTCTCGGCCGGCCATTTCCACGGCATGCCGCTGGCGCTGGCCATGAGCTACCTCAAGGCCGCCATCCCCGTGCTGGCGTCCATTTCCGAGCGTCGCCTGAACAAGCTCGTCGACCCGGCCACCAACGACGGCCTGCCGCCGTTCCTGATCGGCAACGAGGACGGCACCGAAAGCGGCTTCATGATCGTGCAGTACACCGCCGCCGCGCTGGTGAACGACCTGGCCAGCCGCGCGCACCCGGCATCGGTGTATTCGATCCCCACCAGCGCGAACGCCGAAGACCACGTGTCCATGGGTGCCAACGAAGGCCGGCACGTGCTGGAGATGACCGAGGACCTGGCGCACGTGCTGGCCCTGGAGCTCTACACCGCCGCGCAGGCGCTGGACTACCGCCGCGACATGATCAACGCGGCGCGCCAGCTGGCGCGCGAGGCCGACACCGAAGCGCTGGCGGCCAAGGTGGCGGGCGCCCCGCTGCCGGGCCAGGCCGACCGCACGGTGTTCCTGGCCGAGGTCGAGGCGCTGCGCAACGAACTGGCGCAGGCCGACGAATTCCAGCCCGGCATCGCCGTGCAGGCGGCCTGGTCGGCGCTGCGCGAGGCGATTCCGTTCATGGGCCGCGACCGCGCGATGGACGGCGACGTCGCCACCGCCGTGCGCCTGGTCATCGAAGGGCGCCTGCTTTCCGCAGCGCGCGCCGCGCTGGGCTGAGCCTCAGTCCTGGGTCACGCCGTTCGCGGCGTGCACCCGGTTGCGGCCGGCGTCCTTGGCGGCATACAGGGCGTCGTCCGCCCGGTGCAGCGCCTCGTCCACGCTGATGCCGCTGCCCGGCTGCAGCAGGAATACGCCGATGCTGGCGCTCATCAGGATGTTGTTGCCGGCGAAGCGCACCGGGTCGCCGCAGATGCGCTGGCGCAGCAGCTCGGCGATATGCATCAGCCGATCGCCCTGCACGTCGGGGATGACCACCACGAACTCCTCGCCGCCGAACCGGGCCAGCAGGGCGCCGTGTTCGACCAGGCTGTCGTGCAGGCAGCGGCCCAGCCAGCGCAGGCACTCGTCGCCGGCCAGGTGGCCGTAGGTGTCGTTGATGCGCTTGAAGTGGTCCAGGTCGATCAGCAGCACGCCGAGCGGCTGCCGGTGCTCGTTGGCGCGGCTGAGCTGGTGTTCGAACATGTCGCGGAAGTGGCGGCGGTTGAACAGCCCGGTGAGCGAATCGCGGCGGTTGGACTCGCGCAGGCGCTGGTTGGCCTCGGCCAGCTGTTCCAGCGCCGTGCTCAGCTCGGAGGTGCGGCGGGCGACGTGGCGTTCAAGCTGTTCGTTGTGTTCCTGCACCAGGCGTTCGTTTTCGCCGCGCAGCCGTGCGTAGCGGTAGGCCAGCGCGAACGACAGCAGGATCATCTCCATCGCCGAACCGATCTGGATGCCGTATTCGGTGACGAAGTTCTTCTCCACCAGGCCGAACGACACCGACGCATACAGCGCCGTGCCCAGCAGCAGGAAGGCCCAGGCCAGCAGGAACACCTTGGCCGGCGCGTAGCCCTTGCGGATCGAGTTGATGGCCTGGTACAGGATCAGCAGCGCGCCCGGGAACACCGCCAGCGTCATCGGCCGCACCGCGGCACGGTAGTCCATGAAGAACGACGCCAGGCCCATCGCGATGAAGAAGGCGATGAACGCCAGCGACACCCGGTCGGCGTAGGGCTGGCGGTCGCGCAGCTCCAGGAAGACGCGGCAGAACTGGTGCATGGCGATCTGCGAGATCGCCATCGACAGCGGGATGGCCTGGTTCGCCCACCAGGGCGAGTTGGGCCAGAGGTATTCGAAGGCCAGCCCGTTGAGGCAGAACATCACCAGGCCGAAGCCGCTGACGTGGCACATGTACCAGAAGTGGCTGGCGTCCTTGAGCGAAAGCCAGAGCACCAGGTTGTAGCACAGCAGCGCCAACAGGATGCCGTAGAACAGGCCGATGCCGAACTGCGAATCGCGCTCGAGCTCGGCGAACGCGGTCGACGTGTACAGCGCCAGCGGCACCTGCAGCGAGCTGCGCGACGACACGCGCACCATCAGCTCCACTTCGGTGCGCTGGGGCAGGTTGATCCAGAAGTTGGGGTGCCGGTAGCGGATGCTGCGCGCGCTGAAGGGCAGGGTGTCGCCGGCGGCCATGTGCTCCACGCGCCCGTCGGGGTAGCGCACGTAGACGTCCACGTTGTCGAGCAGCGGGTAGTGCAGCACCAGCAGCCAGCGCTGTTCGGTGCGGTTCTGGTTGAACAGCTGGCCATGGAACCAGTAGGCGCCTTCGGTGAAGCCGAACGCGCTGCTGTCGCCCGGCAGGGGCATGAAGGTGCCGCGTTCGGCCTGCGCGAACATGGCGGCCGCATCGGCCCGGCCGTCGGCGTCGATGCGGTAGGTGAGGTGCGGGGTCAGCGGCAGCGACTGGCGACCGGCATCAAGCACCGCCTGTGGGGCCGCCTGGGTCGGGGCCACGAACCAGGCCAGCACGAAGGCCAGCAGCAACGCGATGGTGCGGATGACTGGCAAGCGGTTTCCCCCGTTGCTCGCACTGTATTGCTCCGGCCGCAGGAAGGCCATGCTCGAAAAGCTTGCTTTTGTAATAGCACGATATTACATTAGCGCAATGAAACGCCGAGACCCCGCCAGCAAGCCGCTCGACCCTGCCCTGGAAGGCCTGATCCAGGCCTTCCTGAGCCTGCGCAGCCCGGGCGAGGTGCGCGCTTTCCTGGAAGACCTCTGCACCCCGTCCGAACTCGAATCCATGGCCGACCGCTGGCGCGTGGTGCCCCTGCTCACCGCGGACGTTCCCTACCGCGAGATCCACGACCGCACCGGGGTGAGCGTCACCACCATCGGCCGGGTCGCCCGCTGCCTGGACCTCGGGTCCGGCGGTTACCGCATCGCCATCGACCGGCTCGAACACCCGGCCAACGACGCGTCGCACTGAATCCACCCTTTCACCCACCCGGAGGGCGTCATGAGGACGCACGACCGTTTACGCATTGCCATCCAGAAATCGGGCCGCCTGTCCGATCCCGCGCGCGACCTGCTTGCGCGCGCCGGCCTGGTGTTCCGGGAAAGCCGCGACCGGCTGTTCTGCTATGGCGAATCCCTGCCCATCGACCTGCTGCTGGTGCGCGACGACGACATCCCCGGCCTGATCGCCGAAGGCGTCTGCGACCTGGGCGTGGTGGGCGGCAACGTGCTGGAGGAACAGGCCTGCGAGCGCCTGGCCGACGGGCGCGGCGAAGCCTTCCGTTCGATCCGCAAGCTGGGCTTCGGGCGCTGCCGCCTGTCGGTGGCCGTGCCCAACGACTGGGACTGGACCGGCCCCGAGCGCCTGGCCGGCCTGCGCATCGCCACCAGCTACCCGCAGCTGATGGCGCGCTGGCTGCGCGAGCAGAACGTGGACGCCGAGCCGGTGATGCTGTCGGGCTCGGTCGAGATCGCGCCGCGCCTGGGCAAGGCCGAGGCCATCTGCGACATCGTCTCCACCGGCGGCACGCTGATGGCCAACCAGCTCAAGGAAGTGGCCGTGATCCTCGAGAGCGAGGCCATGCTGGTGGCGCCCTCGGAGCCGTTCGCCGACGAGCGCACCGAACTGGCGGCCATGCTGCTGCGCCGCCTGGATGGCGTGATGAGCGTGCGCGCCAGCAAGCTGGTGCTGTTCCAGGCCAGCCGCGAATCCGTGCCCGGCCTGATCAAGCTGCTGCACGACGCCGAACCGCCGACGGTCACCGCGATCGAGGGCCAGGCTGGCCAGGTCTCGCTGCAGGCGCTGTGCCGCAGCGCCATGACCTGGCAGCGGCTGGAAGACATGAAGCGCGCCGGTGCCTCCGGGCTGCTGGTGCTGCCCGTGGAGCAGATGCTGGCATGAAGCGCATCGAATGGAGTTCGCTCGACGCCGCCGCCCGTGCCGAGTGCCTCGCGCGCCCGGGTGCCGACGGCCAGGCCGAGATCGAAGCCGCCGTGCGCCGCGTGTTCGAACAGGTGCGCGCCGACGGCGACACCGCGCTGCGCGCGCTGACGCGCCGCTTCGACGGCGTGGAGCTGGGCAGCTTCGAAGTCACGGCCGACGAAATGGCCAGCGCCGTCGCCAGCGTGCCGCCTGCGCTGCGGCAGGCGCTTTCCGAAGCGCGCGAGCGGCTCATCACCTGGCACCGCGCCGGCATGGCCGCGGAGTTCGAAGTCGAGACCGCGCCGGGCGTGAGCTGCGGCCGCATCCTGCGCCCGATCCGCCGCGTGGGCCTGTACGTGCCTGCGGGCACCGCGCCGCTGCCGTCGACCGCGCTGATGCTGGGCGTTCCGGCCGCGCTGGCGGGCTGCGAGGAGGTGGTGCTGTGCACGCCGCCGCGCGCCGACGGCAGCGCCGATCCGGCCGTGCTGGCGGCTGCCTCCCTCTGCGGAGTGCGCAGGGTCTTCAAGCTGGGCGGCGCGCAGGCGATCGCCGCGATGGCGCTGGGTACCGATACGATGCCGCGCTGCGACAAGCTGTTCGGCCCGGGCAACCGCTACGTCACGGCCGCCAAGCAGCTGGCGGCGATGATGTCGGGAGGCCCCGCCATCGACATGCCGGCCGGGCCCTCGGAAGTGCTGGTGATCGCCGATGCCGGCGCGCCGCCGGTGCACGTGGCTTCCGACCTGCTGTCGCAGGCCGAGCACGGCCCCGATTCCCAGGTGATCCTGCTCACCGACGACGCAGCCCTGGTGGACGCCGTGCAGGCCGAAGTGCTGCGCCAGCTCGCCGTGCTCCCGCGCGAGGCCATCGCCACCCGCGCGCTGGAATTCGCGCGCCTGGTCCGGGTGGATTCGCTGGAGGAAGCCTTCGCGATCAGCAACGACTACGCGCCGGAGCACCTGATCCTGGCGCTGCGCGAGCCGCGCCGATGGCTGGCCCGGGTGCAGTCGGCCGGCTCGGTGTTCCTGGGCGACTTCGCGCCCGAGGGCCTGGGCGACTACTGCTCGGGCACCAACCACGTGCTGCCCACGAACGGCGCCGCACGCGCCTGGAGCGGCGTCAGCGTGGCCAGCTTCCAGAAAACCATCAGCCTGCAGGAAGTCAGCCGCGAGGGCCTGGCCCTGATCGGCCCCTGCGCCGTTGAAATCGCCCGCGCCGAAGGGCTCGAGGCGCACGCGCAGTCCGTGCTTCGCCGCCTGGAGACCCTGCCATGAGTTCGCTGCTTTCGCTGGTCCGCGAAGACCTGCGCGCCTTCGCCGGCTACAGCTCGGCGCGCCGCGCCGGCGTCACCGGTTCGATCTGGCTCAACGCCAACGAGAGCAGCTGGCGCAATCCGGCCGATGCCGGGCTGGGCGCCAACCGCTACCCCGACCCGCAGCCGGCTTCCCTGCGCGAGCGCCTGGGCGCGGTTTACGGCGTGCGCGCCGAACAGGTGCTGGTGGGCCGCGGCAGCGACGAAGCCATCGACCTGCTGGTGCGCGCGCTGTGCGAGCCCGGCCGCGACGCGGTGGTGATCGCGCCACCGGTGTTCGGCATGTACGCCGTCAGCGCGCGGCTGCAGGGCGCGCCGCTGGTGGAGGTGCCGCTGGTGGACGACGCCGCCGGCTTCCGCTCCGACCTGGGCGCCATCGGCGATGCCGCGCTCGCGTCGAGTGCCAAGCTGGTGTTCCTTTGCTCCCCGGCCAATCCCACCGGCCAGGCCATCGCGGCCGAAGACATCCTGGCGCTGGCCCGTCGCCTAGACGGGCGCTGCCTGGTGGTGGTGGACGAAGCCTACGGTGAATACAGCGACCAGCCGTCGATGGCGTCCTGCATCGATGCCCAGCCCAACCTGGCCGTGCTGCGCACCCTGTCCAAGGCACACGCCCTGGCCGCGGCGCGCATCGGCTGCCTGCTGGCCGCGCCTGAACTCATCGCCGTGCTGCGCAACTGCCAGGCGCCGTACCCGCTGCCTTCGCCCTGCGTGCAGCTGGCGCTGGCCGGGCTGTCCGAGCCGGCGCTGGTGCAGACCCGCAGCCGCGTGCTCACCGTGCGCGCCGAGCGCGAGCGGCTGCACCACGAACTGCAGGGCAACCCGGCCGTGCGCCGGGTCTACGCCTCGCAGGGCAACTACCTGCTGGTCCGCTTCCACGACGCCGAGTCGGTGTTCCAGCGCCTGCTGGCCGCGGGCGTGGTGGTGCGCGACATGCGCGCCTCGCCGCAGCTGGGCGACGCGCTGCGCATCAGCATCGGCAGCCCCGTGGAGAACGACGCACTGATCCAGGCACTGGCTTCCGGGAGGGCCGCCGCATGAGCGGGCAACGCATCGTCTTCGTGGACCGCGATGGCACCATCATCGAGGAACCCGCCGATTTCCAGATCGACAGCTTTGAAAAGATCCGCTTCGTCGAAGGCGTGATCCCGGCCATGCTGAAGCTGCGCGACGCCGGCTGGCAGTTCGTGCTGGTCACCAACCAGGACGGCCTGGGCACCGACAGCTTCCCGCGCGACACCTTCACCGGCCCGCATGCGCTGATGGTGCAGCTGCTGGAATCGCAGGGCATCCGCTTCCGCGAGGAAGTGATCGACGAAAGCTTCGAACACGAGAACAAGCCCACCCGCAAGCCGGGCCTGGGCCTGCTGATGCACTACGTGCGCGACCGCAGCATCGACCTGGCCAACTGCGCCGTGGTCGGCGACCGCGACACCGACCTGCAGCTGGCCGCCAACCTGGGCTGCCGCGGCTTCAAGCTCAAGCCCGGCCCGGACACCTGGGAAGGCATCGCCCACGAACTGGCCGACGCCCCGCGCAAGGCCAGCGTCGAGCGCACCACCAAGGAAACGCGCGTGCGCGTCACCGTGGACCTCGACCGCGCCGCCGACCCGGTGGTGATGACGGGCCTGGGCTTCTTCGACCACATGCTGGAACAGCTGGGCAAGCACGGCGGCTTCAGCCTGCAGCTCAGCTGCGCCGGCGACCTGCACATCGACGAACACCACACGGTGGAAGACAGCGCGCTGGCCCTGGGCCAGGCGCTGAAGGAAGCGCTGGCCGACAAGCGCGGCATCGGCCGCTACGGCGATTCGAGCGGGCAGGGCGCCATCACGCTGCCGATGGACGAGACCCTGGCCAGCGCGGCGGTGGATTTCTCCGGCCGGCCGTACTTCGTGTTCGAAGGCGCGTTCCCGCGGGCGGAAGTCGGCGGGCTGGCCACCGAGCTGGTGCCGCACTTCTTCCGCTCGCTGTGCGAAACCGCCGGCCTGAACCTGCACCTGCAGGTGCGCGGCGAGAACACCCACCACATGGTCGAGGCCAGTTTCAAGGCCGTGGCCCGCGCGCTGCGCCAGGCCATCCGCCGCCAGGGCCGCGAGCTGCCGAGCACCAAGGGCACGCTGTGAACGTGGTGCTGGTGGATTCGGGCGGCGCCAACATCGGCTCGGTGCGCTATGCGCTCGAGCGCCTCGGCGTGCAGGCGGCGATGAGCGCCGACGCCGCGGTCATCCGCGCCGCCGACCGGGTGATCCTGCCCGGCGTGGGCGCGGCGGGCCCGGCGATGGCGCGGCTCGACGAACTGGCGCTGGTGGACGTGCTGCGCTCGCTCACGCAGCCGCTGCTGGGCATCTGCCTGGGCATGCAGCTGCTGTTCGACGATTCGGAAGAGGGCAACGTGGCCTGCCTGGGCCTGGTGCCCGGCCGCGTGCGCCGCATGCCCGAATCGCCCGGCGTTCGCGTGCCGCACATGGGCTGGAACCGGCTGCAGCCCACGCGCGCCTCGTCGCTGCTCGATGGCATCCCGGACGGCGCGCAGGCCTACTTCGTGCACAGCTACGCCGCGCCCGTGACCGATGACTGCCTGGCGCGCTGCGGCCATGGCGAGGACTTCGCCGCCGTGGTGCAGCGTGGCAACGTCGCCGGCGCGCAGTTCCACCCCGAGCGCTCGGCCGCCACCGGCGCGCGCCTGCTGGAAAACTTCCTCCGGACCGGACTGGCATGACCGATTACGTTCTCTACCCCGCCATCGACGTGCGCGAGGGCCGCGTGGTGCGCCTGCGCCAGGGCGACTACGCGCAGGAAACCCGCTACGCCGACGACCCGTTGGCCCTGGCCTCGCGCTATGCCGAGGCCGGCGCGCGCTGGCTGCACCTCGTGGACCTGGACGCCGCCCGGCTCGGCGGCTACACGCTGGCGCCGCTGCTGGGCGGGTTGAAATCGACCACGCGCCTGAAGGTGCAGACCGGCGGCGGCGTGCGCAGCGAGGCCGACGTGGAGGCACTGCTGGCCGCGGGCGCCGACCGCGTGGTGATCGGCTCGCTGGCCGTGCGCGAACCCGGGCGCGTGGCGTCGTGGATCGCGCGCTTCGGCGCCGAGCGCATCACCGTGGCGCTGGACACCCGCCGCGACGACGAAGGCCGCTGGCGCCTGCCGGTGCACGGCTGGACCGAAAACGGCGGCAAGGAGCTCGACGTGCTGGCCGCGGCCTACGCCGAGGTCGGCCTGCGCCACCTGCTGTGCACCGACATCAGCCGCGACGGCATGCTGTCGGGCCCCAATTTCGACCTGTACCGCTACCTGTGCGAGCGCTTCCCGCGCTTCGCCGTGCAGGCCTCGGGCGGCGTCAGCGCCGCCACCGACGTGGCGCAGGCCAAGGCCGTGGGCTGCGGCGGCATCGTGCTGGGCAAGGCGCTGCTGGACGGCCGGTTCGCGCTGGCCGACGTCATCGCGGAGCAGGTGCCATGCTGAGCCGGCGGCTGATTCCGTGCCTGGACGTCAAGGATGGCCAGGTGGTGAAGGGCGTGCGCTTCCGCGACCACGTCGTCATGGGCGCAATCGAGGACCTGGCGCTGCGCTATCGCGACGAGGGCGCCGATGAACTGGTGTTCTACGACATCACCGCCAGCCCCGAGGGCCGCGGCGTGGACGTGGGCTGGGTGGAACGCGTGGCGCGCATCATCGACATCCCGTTCTGCGTGGCGGGCGGCATCCGCTCGGTCGAACAGGCGCGCGCGGTGCTGCACGCCGGCGCCGACAAGGTGTCGGTGAACACGCCGGCGCTGGAGCGCCCCGGACTGATCAATGAACTGGCCGCTGCGTTCGGCGTGCAGTGCGTGGTGGTGGGCATCGACAGCCTGCGCGACGCCGACGGCGAGTGGCGCGTGCGGTCGTACACCGGCGATCCGGCGAAGACCCAGGCACTGCGCAAGCGCACGCTCGACTGGGTGGTGGAAGCCCAGCAGCGCGGCGCCGGCGAGATCGTGCTCAACTGCATGGGCAACGACGGCGTGCGCACCGGCTACGACCTGGAACAGCTGCGCGCCGTGCGTGCGCTGTGCCGGGTGCCGCTGGTGGCCTCCGGCGGCGCCGGCAGCGCCGGACACTTCGCCGATGTCTTCAAGGACGCCGACGTGGACGCGGCCCTGGCCGCCAGCGTCTTCCATTCCGGCGCCGTCCGGATCCCCGAACTCAAGACCGCCCTGCGCGCGCAGGGCATCGAGGTGCGCGATGTCGCCTGAACAGATGCAGGCCCTGGCCTGGGACAAACAGGGCGGCCTGCTGCCCGCCATCGTGCAGGACGCGGCCAGCCACCGCGTGCTGATGCTGGGCTACATGGACCGCGCCGCGCTGGAGGCCACGCTGGCCACCGGCCGCGTGACGTTCTACAGCCGCAGCAAGCAGCGGCTCTGGATGAAGGGCGAAACCAGCGGCGACATCCTGGAACTGGTGTCGCTGGAAGCCGACTGCGACGCCGACACGATCCTGGTGCAGGCCAAGCCGCGCGGCGACACCTGCCACCTGGGCCGCAAGAGCTGCTTCCCGTCGGCGCCCGGTGATTTCCTGGCCGAGCTCGACGCGCTGGTGGCGATGCGCGAGCGCATGCGCCCCGTAGGCAGCTACACCACCAAGCTGTTCGAAGGTGGCGTGCGCCGCATCGCCCAGAAGGTGGGCGAGGAGGGCGTGGAAACCGCGCTGGCCGCGGTGGCCGAAGACGACGCGGCCCTGCTGGGCGAAGCCGCCGACCTCACCTTCCACCTCACCGTGCTGCTGCGCGCGCGCGGGCTGGGCTGGGACGACGTGGTGGCCATCCTGCAGGCCAGGCACGCCGCCGCCAACCGTTGACGCATAATTCCGGGCACGACCCGGAGGTTCCATGCGCCTTGCCTGCCTGCTGACCGCCTGCCTGCTCTGCAGCGCATTGTCCGCCGCGCCTGCGGCGGCAATAACCCGACTATGCAACGAGGGCATCGTCTTCCATGACCTCGACGGCGACGGACTGCGCGGTCGCGACGAGCCGGCGCTGCCGGGCGTCGCCGTGTCGGATGGCCAGGCCATCGTGCGCACCAACGTCCACGGCGAGTATTCGCTGCCGGTGGCCTGGCCCCGGACCACCTTCGTGATCAAGCCCGCTGGCTGGCAGGTGAACCGGAGCGCGGACGGCCTGCCCAAATTCTGGCGACACCTGCAGCGTTCGCCCGGCCCGGCGCTGAAGTACGGCGGCATTCCGGTGCAGTCCCCGGGCTGCCGCAACTTCGCCCTGGTGCGCGACCCGCGAGGCCCCGGCCACCTGCGCACCCTGGTGTTCGGCGACCCGCAGCCGCGCACGGCCACCGAAGCCGGCTACTACGAGCGCGGCATCGTCGAGGCGGTGATGGCCCGGCACGCCTCGCCTCCGGCGGCGGCCAACGCGGCGGCGTACCTGCCGCGCAATGCCGGCGACCTGGGCCTGACGCTGGGCGACGTGGTGCACGACGACCTGTCGCTGTATCCGCAGATGAACCGCGCCACCGCGCGCCTGGGCCTGCCCTGGCTGCACGTGGCGGGCAACCACGACCTCGACTTCGACGCGACCCGCGACGAGGACTCGCTGCTGAGTTTCCGCAACACCTACGGACCCGACACCTTCGCCTGGGAAGAACACGAGGCGACGTTCGTGCTGCTCGACAACGTGGTCTACCAGCCGGGCCAGAAGCCTGACTACGTCGGCGGCCTGCGCGAGGACCAGTTCGCCTTCCTGGCGGCCTACCTGCCGACCGTGCCGCGCGGGCGCCGGCTGGTGGTCGCCGCGCACATCCCGTTCTTCGAACCCACGCCGGGGCGGGAGACCTTCCGAGCGGCCGACCGCAAGCGGCTGTTCGCGATGCTGGCGCCGTTCCCGAACGTGCTGCTGCTGACCGCGCACGGCCACGTGCAGCGCCACCACCTGCACGACGCCGCCAGCGGCTGGCGCGGCGAGAAGCCGCTGCACGAGTACAACCTCGGCGCGGCCTGCGGCGCGTACTGGAGCGGCGTGCCCGATGCCTCGGGCATTCCGGTCGGCACCATGGCCGACGGCACGCCGCGCGGCTGGGCCGAACTGTCGCTGCTGGCCGATGCGCGCTATTCCCTGCGCTGGCATGCGGCGGCCGGCGCTGCGCAGGGCGACATCGGGCTGCATGCCCCCAAGGTGCTGCGGCGCGGCGCCTATCCGGCCTTCGGCGTGTTCGCCAACGTGTACATGGCGCTGCCCGACGCGGTGGTGGAGTTCCGCGTGGGCGACGGCGCGTGGGCGCCGATGCAGCGCGTCGCCCGCGCCGACCCGCGCCTGCTGGTGGAAAACGTGCGCGATGATCTTGCCGACGGGCTGCGGGGCTTCGACCGATCGCCGGAGGCGGCGCCGTCCACCCATCTGTGGCGCGGCACGCTGCCCACCGACCTGCCGGTGGGCGAACACCGGATCCAGGTGCGCACGCGGGACGCCTGGCGCGGCCTGCTGGAAGCTAGCGCGACGTACCGCCTGGCAGACGCGGTGCCGTGAATCTGGCGGCGCCGGTCGCGGCGTCGGCTTCCTCAGGGTCGGCGTACGGGTAGGGCAGCGCGGGACCGGGCGAGAAGCTGGCGCGCCACGCCGCCAGCCGCGGTTCGATGCGCTCGCCGCGTGCCATCTGCGGCCTGGACGGGCGCAGCGCCTCGATCTTTTCGCGCCGGGCGATATCGAGCCTTGCCCGCTGGAACGCATCGCTGAAGTCCACCGACGCGTTCAGCCCCTCCACCAGCCAGGCGCGACCGAAGAAGGTCGCCACCGAGTCGTTGCCGCAGCCGAACGACGTGCGGTCGTGGCGCGCGGCGGTAAGCACCAGCGTGTCGGCGTTTTCCAGGTCCTGGATCAGGCCGCCGGAATAGCAGGCCGAGATCGCCAGCACGCGGTGGCGGATGCCGGCATCGTCCAGCGCCGCGCGGATCTGGGCCGCGTCCATCAGGTCGTCCTCGGCCCCGGGGCGACGCAGCAGCAGCTGGTGGTCTTCGGTGCCGTGCGTGGTGAGGTAGAGCAGCAGCAGGTCTTGCTCGCGGTCCATGGCTGCGCCCACGCCCGCCAGGGCGGTGCGCAGGTTGGCCAGGCTGGCGCGCGGCAGCGGGCGCTGCGGCGGCTGGTCGGGGTGGTTGGCCAGCACCAGCACGTGGCCGGCGGCGTCCAGGCGGCGCGCGGCGAGGTCGCGCAGGTACAGCACCTCGTTGCGGAACACCTGTTCGCTGCCGTCGCCGGCCAGGCCCAGCACGAAGAGGTCGGCGTGGCCCGGACGCTGCGGCGCGAGCCCGGCGATGTCGCGCGCGAGCAGGGCGGCGTCGGCCTCGGCGCGCGCGGCGGCCGGGGACTCGGTCTTGCCCAGGCGTTTGCCGGTATCCACCGCCGCCACGCTGCCGGCGGCGGCCAACGCCAGCAGTGCCACCAGCGCCACCCGCGGCAGCGCCCGGCGGATCACGCCAGGTCCGGCCCGATGTCGGCGAAGGTTTCCACGCGGCGGTGGCCGCCGGTGGCGTCGCCCGTGCGCGGCTGCGGGTAGTCGTCGCGCCGGTCCACCAGCACGGTGTGCAGGCCGGCGTCGCGGGCGGCGTCGAGTTCCTCCACCACGTCCGACAGGAACACCACGTCACCCGCGGGCACCGCCAGCGCGTCGACGATGCGGCGGTAGCTGGCGGCCTCGCGCTTGCCGCCCACTTCGGTGTCGAACCAGGCCGACACCAGGGGCGTGAGGTCACCGGCCTCGCTGTGGCCGAAGAACAGCTGCTGCGCCGGCACCGAGCCCGAGGAGTACACCGCGATCGGATGCCCGGCCGCGTGCCAGGCCGGCAGCGCGGCGGCCGCGTCGGCATAGATGTGCGCGCGGAAGTCGGCGCGGCCGTAGCCGTTCTTCCAGACCATGCCCTGCAGCGCCTTGAGCGCGGTGTGCTTGCGGTCCTGGTCGATCCAGCCCTGCAGGGTTTCCACGATCAGGTCGTCGCTGCAGGCCGCGCCCAGCTCGGTGGCCACGACGTCCAGCCAGCGGCGCACGGCGGGTTCGTCGCCGTGCGCGGCCACGAAGGCGGGCAGGGCGCGGCGCGCGTACGGGAACAGCACGTCCTTCACGAACGAGATGCTGCTGGTGGTGCCTTCGATGTCGGTGAGGATCGTTTTCACTCAGCCGGCCTGCCCGGGCTCGTAGCGCGGGAAGCGCTGGGCGATGTCGGTGCCGGTGAAGTGGCCCACCCAGCCGTCCGGCTCGGTGAAGAACCGGATCGCCACGAAGCTCGGCTCCGGGCCCATGTCGAACCAGTGGGTGGTGCCGTCGGGCACGCCGATCAGGTCGCCGGTTTCGCAGCGGATTTCGTAGACCTTGCCGCCCACGTGCAGGGTGAACAGTCCCGAGCCGGCGACGAAGAAACGCACTTCGTCTTCCTTGTGGTAGTGCTCGTCCAGGAACTTGGCGCGCATCGCGTCCTTGTTCGGGTTGTCGGGCGCGATGCTCACCACGTCCACCGACTTGAAGCCGTTCTCTTCGACCAGCTGGTCGATGTCGGCGCGGTAGGCCGCCATCACTTCGTCGGGCGTGGCGCC
>JAPLSJ010000004.1 GCA_026398695.1 Arenimonas sp. | reverse complement strand
AGAAAGCTGTGGCTGTGGATCGCTGTGTTCGCGGTGGTCTGCCTTCCACTGGTCGGGCTGGCCTCTACGGCGGTTGATCGCGTTGCGCTCTACTTGATTCCACTGCAGCTGTTCGTTTTCTCCCGCATTCCCTTGCTGGCGACGACGGTAAAGATGCGAACGTTCCTGGTGGTCGCGGTGATTGCCTACTACGCCTTGGTTCAATTCGTCTGGCTGAACTTCGCCACGCATGCCTACGGGTGGGTACCTTACAAATTCATGCCGCTCGGATGAGCCCCTTGTCCACCCCTCCGCCGCAAAAAGTCATCCTTTTCGCCAACACCGACTGGTACCTCTACAACTTCCGCCGCTCGCTCGCGCTGGCGCTGAAGCAGCAGGGCCACGACGTGCTGCTGATCTCGCCGCCCGGCGCCTATGGCGACAAGCTGCGCGCGCTGGGCCTGCGCTGGGAGCCGGTTCCGATGGACCGGCGCAGCCTGAACCCGCTGCGCGAGGCGCGCCTGCTGGCGTGGCTGGTGGCGCTGTTCCGCCGCGAGCGGCCGGCCCTGGTGCACGGCTTCACCATCAAATGCGCCGTGTACGGCTCGCTGGCCGCGCGCCTGGCCGGCGTACCGGCGCGCGTGAATGCGGTCGCAGGCATGGGCTACGTGTTCACCAGCAACGATCTGAAAGCGCGCCTGTTGCGCCCCGTGGTGCGCACGCTGATGCATGCCGCCCTGGACGGTCACCAGGCGCGCCTGGTGCTGCAGAACCCCGATGACGTGGCCCTGTTCGAACGCGCAGGCTTTGTCGACAGGTCCCGCATCCGCCTGATTCCCGGCTCGGGCGTGGACTGTTCGCGCTTCACTGCGCGCAGCGAAGCGCGCGACGCCAAGCAGCCGCTCCGCGTGCTGCTGGCTGCACGCCTGCTGTGGGACAAGGGCATCGCCGAATACATCGCGGCCGCGCGCCAGCTCAAGGCCGAAGGCCGCGACATTCGCTTCCTGCTGGCCGGTGATCCCGATCCGGGCAACCCCGCCGCCGTGCCCGAAGCCGACGTGCGCGGCTGGGTGGACGAGGGCGTGGTGGAGTGGCTGGGCCATGTGGACGACATGCCGGCGCTGTTCGCGCGTACCGATATCGTGGTGCTGCCCAGCTACCGCGAGGGCTTGCCCAAGGGCCTGATCGAAGCGGCGGCCTGCGCGCTGCCGCTGGTCACCACCGACGTACCCGGCTGCCGCGAGGTGGTGACCGACGGCGTCGACGGACTGCGGGTGCCGGTGCGTGACGCGGCCGCCCTGGCCCGGGCCATCGCGCGGCTGCAGGACGATCCGGCGCTGGCCCGGCGCCTGGGCGAAGCGGCGCGCGCCAAGGCGCTGTCGCAGTTCGACGAGCGCGTGGTGCTGGCCGCCACGCTGTCGGTTTACGACGAGCTGCTGCGCGCACCCACCGCATGAAACGCCTGCGCTACCTGCCGCTGCTGCTGGCCACGCTGCTGGTGGCCGTGGCGGCCCTGCTGCCCAACTTCACCATGGCCGACCTGCGCGTCGCCCTGCCGTGGTTCAGCCACCTGATCAATGTCGTCGAAGCCATCCACCCCGGCGTGGACAGCACGCACGTGATCATGTTTTTGCTGATGGGCGCGGCGCTGGTCATGGCGCTGCCGCATCGTGAATGGCCGCGTCGCATCGGCCTGGCGCTGTGCGGCGTGCTGCTGGCGGCCCTGGCCAGCGAGTTCGTGCAGTTCTGGGTGCCCGGCCGCACGCCGCTGTGGTCGGACGTGCGGGATGATTTGCTGGGTGGTGCGATGGGCGTGTTGGTGGGTGGCGCGTCCCTGGTCCTTCTCGCTGCGATTCGCAGCCCTTCGGCGGCGCTTGCGCTGCGCCATGCCGCCGGCTACTTCCTTCTCGCGGGCGTGCTGGCGCTGCCTTGGATGCGTTGGGATGCCGCATCACTGTTCGGACAGTCGGTGCTGGTGGCAGACCTGCTGCTTGCCGGCGCGCTGGCGCTCCGCCTCGCGGCCGCCGCCGTGGGCGATGGTTTTCGC
>JAPLSJ010000008.1 GCA_026398695.1 Arenimonas sp. | reverse complement strand
CGCCGCCGGCTCAGGTCGCGCGCCACGGCGATGACGTGGTGGTGCGGGCCGTCGTGGAAACTGGCCGAGTGCACTTCCACCGGGAACTGGCTTCCGTCGCCGCGGGTGTTGTTGACTTCGATGACGTAGGTTTCGTCGCGGGCCAGCGCCTCTAGCACCGGAAGCATATGGTCACGGGGCAGTTCGGGGTTGATCGCGTGTATGAGCTTGCCAACCAGCTCCCGGCGCTGGCGCTGGTAGGCCTTTTCTCCGGCGCGGTTGAGGTCGACGATGCGGCCGTCGGCGTCGATGATGCTGATCGGGTCGGGCACCGCGTTGAACAGGCTCTCGTACCGGCGGCGCACACTGTCGGCTTCGCGCTGCAGGCCGTGCACGCAGGCCAGCAATTCGGACAGGAACACCGGGTCGGCCACCGCGCCGGGCGTGCTGATCAGGGCCTCGAGCCTCGCGACCACCGGGTTGTCGCGCGAACGCCGGGCTTCGGCCATCGGGCCGGCGTCGGATTCGGGATTCGGGTCCTGGTGGTCCATGCCGCCGTTGACTGGGCATCCGGAGGGTGTCGGCCGAGCATACACCGCAAGTTCGCGGCTGCGCGGTCAGGTCGCCGCAAGCGTGACCTTGCTCCCGGAAACGCGGCCCAGGCGGCTCGCCAGCCAGCGCCCCGTCTCCACCAGCCGGGCCAGGTCGACACCGGTATGGATGCCCATGCCCTCGAGCATGTAGACCACGTCCTCGGTGGCCACGTTGCCGCTGGCGCCGGGCGCGTAGGGGCAGCCGCCCGTGCCCGACACCGCCGCGTCCACCACGGCCACGCCTTCCTCCAGGCAGGCCAGCAGGTTGGCCAGGGCCTGGCCGCGGGTGTCGTGGAAATGCACGGCCAGCGCCGCCATCGGCACCTCCGACGCGACCGCCCGCAGCATGGCGCGGGCCTTGGCCGGCGTGCCGATGCCGATGGTGTCGCCCAGCGAGACCTCGTAGCAGCCCAGGGCGTGCATGCGGCTGGCCACGCGCACCACGTCGGCCACCGGCACCTCGCCCTGGTAAGGGCAGCCGAGCACGGTGGACACGTAGCCGCGCACCTTGACGCCGTCAGCGCGGGCGCGCTCGAGCACGGGCAGGAAACGCTCGATGCTCTCGTCGATCGAGGCATTGATGTTCTTGCGGTTGAAGGCCTCGGAGGCGGCGCTGAACACCGCCACTTCCGTGGCGCCCACGGCGCGGGCGCGCTCGTAGCCCTGCAGGTTGGGCACCAGCACCGGATAGGACACGCCCTCGCGGCGATGGATGCCGGTGAACACTTCGGCGGCGTCGGCCAGCTGCGGCACCCACTTGGGGCTGACGAAGCTGGTGGCCTCGATGCTGCGCAGGCCGGTCGCCGACAGCCGGTCGATCAGTTCGATCTTGTCGGCCGCGGGAATGATGGTCTTCTCGTTCTGCAGCCCGTCGCGCGGGCCGACCTCGACGATGCGCACATCGGCCGGCTGGCTCACTTCGATGCGTCCGCTTGGCGCAGGAACGCGACCGGGTCGGCCTTGAACAGGCCGGGGTGGTCGAGCAGGGCGGCGTCGCCGGTCTCGGTGAGGCGGTTGAACAGGTCGCGGTCGTTCGACACCACGTCGCCGGTCAGCTCGCCGTCGATGATGGCGTGGGCGATGGCCTTGTCGTCGGTGGTCCACAGCGTCAGGCGGTCCCCGTCGCGGGCCAGGCGCAGCAGGTAGACGTCGGTTTCAGGCACCACGTGCTCTTCGTCGAACTGCAGCAGGGCCCAGCGCGCGTCCACCCAGCCGTAGCGGTACAGGCCGTGCTGGCCCAGGTGCAGGGCGGTCGGCTCGCTGCGGCGCACGCCGTCCTTCTGCACGCTTTCCATCACCAGCTGGCAGGCGGCATCCACCACCAGCACCACCTCGCCGTTCTTGGCCGGGTCTTCGTCCATCGACAGCCAGCGGCCGGCCAGCTCCGGGTCGCAGCCGGCGGCGGCGATCGGCGCGGCGTTGAACGTGGTCATCTCGCAGGCGCCCAACAGCAGGGCAGCCGCGGCCAGCAGCGCGGAGCGGAACGGCGAGGGGTTTTTCATGGCGCCTCCAGTTTGACCAGTACCGCGTCGGCATCGACGAAATCACCGGCCGCGGCCTGCACCGCCGCGACCCGTCCGGCGCGCGGGGCGCGCAGGCTCAGCTCCATCTTCATGGCTTCCATCACCAGCAGCTCCTCGCCCTCGGCCACGTCCTGGCCCGGCGTGGCCTTGATGACCACGATGCGGCCGGGCATCGGCGCGCTGATGCGGTCGCCCAGGCCGGCGGCGGCGTTGCCCTCGAAGCGGAACGCCGGCACGCGGTCCAGGCGCACGCGGCGCTCGCCGTCGTGCACGGTCACCGCGGCGGCATCGGCGCGGGCGCGCATGCGCCACTGGCGGCCGTCCACTTCGGCCACCAGGCGGCCGTCGACGAAGCGGGCGCCTCGGATCAGGGTTTCCACGCCGGCGTCGAGCAGGCGGTAGTCGCCGGCGCTGCCGCGCGCGTGCAGCTCGATGCGCTCGCCGCGGCAGTTGAAGCACAGCAGGCGTTCGCTGGCGTGGCCCAGGCGCCAGCCATCGCCGATGGCCCAGGGCGAATGCGGGTCGGGGCCGGCCTGGCCGTGCGCGAGCGTGGCGGCCTCGTCGTGCAGCAGAGCCGCGGCGGCGGCCATCGCCAGGTGCGCATCGGGCAGCGGCTCGTCCCTGGGCAGCACTTCGTCCAGGTGGGCATCGAGGTAGGCGGTGTGGATGGTGCCCTCGACCACGCGCGGGTGGCGCACGAGTTTTTCGAGGAAATCGATGTTGGACTTCGGGCCCACCACTTCGCAGTCGGCCAGCGCCTCGCGCAGGCGGGCCAGCGCCCGCGGGCGGTCCAGGTCCCAGGTGATCAGCTTGGCGATCATCGGGTCGTAGAAGATGGTGACCGTGTCGCCCTCGACCACGCCCGCATCCACGCGCACGTGCTCGGACGCCGCGGGCAGGCGGAGGGTTTCGAGCTTGCCCGAGCCGGGCAGGAAGTTCTGCGACGGGTCTTCGGCGTACAGGCGCACTTCGATGGCGTGGCCGTGGCGGCGCACCTCGTCCTGGCGCAGCGCCAGCGCTTCACCGGCGGCGATGCGCAGCTGCCACTCCACCAGGTCCAGGCCGGTGACCAGTTCGGTGACCGGGTGTTCCACCTGCAGGCGGGTGTTGATTTCCATGAAGTAGAAACCGCCGTCCGCGCCGACGATGAATTCCACCGTGCCGGCGTTGACGTAGTCGATGGCCCGGGCGGCTTCCACCGCCGCGGCGCCCATGCGCGCGCGCAGCTCGGGGGTGACGAAGGGCGAGGGCGATTCCTCCACCACCTTCTGGTAGCGGCGCTGCGCCGAGCACTCGCGCTCGTTGAGGTGGATGACGTTGCCGTGGCGGTCGCCGAACACCTGGATTTCGATATGGCGCGGTTCGCGGATGTAGCGCTCGATCAGCACGCGGTCGCGGCCGAAGGCGCCGGCCGCTTCGCGCTGGCACGATTCCAGCGCCGCGGCGAAGCCGGCGCTGTCGTGCACGATGCGCATGCCCTTGCCGCCGCCGCCGTGCGCGGCCTTGATCATCTGCGGGTAGCCGACGCGGTCGGCTTCGCGCTGCAGGTGGGCGGGGTCCTGGTCTTCGCCGGTGTAGCCGGGCACCACGGGCACGCCGCGCTCGGCCATCAGCTGCTTGGCGCCGGCCTTGCTGCCCATCTTGCGCATGGACGCGGCCTTGGGGCCGATGAACACCAGGCCTGCGGCCTCGACGGCCTCGGCGAAGTCGGCGTTCTCCGACAGGAAACCGTAGCCCGGGTGGATGGCCTGCGCGCCGGACTGCTTCGCCACTTCGATGATGGCCTCGCCGCGCAGGTAGCTGTCCTGCGGGCGCGGGCCGCCAATGGGCCAGGCCTCGTCGGCCAGGCGCGCGTGGCGCGCGCTGATGTCGGCCTCCGAATACACGGCCACGGTGCGGATGCCCAGGCGGCGGCAGGTGCGGATCACCCGGCAGGCGATCTCGCCGCGGTTGGCGATCAGGATCTTGTCGAACATCAGTGGGAAATCCAGTTCGGGGCGCGCTTGTCGAGGAAGGCGGCGAGGCCTTCCTGGCCCTCGGGGGAGACGCGGAGGCGGGCGATCAGGGCGGCGTTTTCGGCGTCCTGTGTTTCAGACGTTTCGCGGGTCATGCCGGCGGCGCGCAGGGCCAGCTGCTTGGCTTCGCGCTGGGCCAACGGGCCGCCCTTGAGCCAGAAGTGCAGGGTGCGGTCGACCACGTCGGCGAGCGTGCCGGCCGGCGCCACGGCGTGCAGCAGGCCGACGGCCAGCGCTTCGGGCGCTTCGATCACGTCGGCGCCGGTGAACAGTCGGCGCGCGTGGCGACCGCCGATCGCCGCCACCACGTAGGGCGAGATCACCGCGGGCACCAGGCCCAGCTTCACTTCCGACAGCGAGAATTTCGCGCCCTCGGCCGCCACCGCGTAGTCGCAGCACGCCACCAGGCCAACGCCGCCGCCGTAGGCCGAGCCGTTCACCTTGGCCAGCGTGGGCTTGGACAGGTAGTTCAGCGTGCGCATCAGGCGGGCCAGGCGCAGCGAATCCTCAAGGTTTTCCTGTTCGCTGGCCTGGGCCATGCGGCGCATCCAGCCCAGGTCGGCGCCGGCGGAGAAGGTGCTGCCGTCGCCGGTGAGCACCACGGCGCGCACGGAATCGTCGGCGTCCAGGGCTTCCAGTGCGGCGGTCAGCTCGGCGATCAGGCCGTCGTCGAAGGCGTTGTGCACCGACGGGCGGGCCAGCGTGAGCGTGGCCACGGCGCGGTCGCGGTCCAGGCGAATGGATTGGGTCATGCGGTCCCCCGGGGGCAGGGCGCCATGATAGCGGCTGGCCCGACTCCGCCGGCAGTCGTCGCCGGTATCGCGCCGGCCCGTTTGGGTTTATGATGCGAATCATTCGCATTCACGGAACGACGCCATGTTGCTCTCCGAACTGCCCACGGGTGCCGAAGCCATCGTTGACGGCGTGCAGGACACGGCGCCCGGTGACGCCGTGGCGCGTCGCCTGCGCGACCTCGGATTCGTGGCTGGCGAAGCCATCCGCCTGCTCACGCGCGGACCGCTGGGCGGTGACCCGCTGCTGGTGCAGGTGGGCTTCACCCGTTTTGCGATGCGCGGCGCCGAAGCGGCCCGCATCCGCCTGCGTCGCCAAGATGGCTGAAGCCTCCGCCCTCAACATCGCGCTGGTCGGCAGCCCGAACTGCGGCAAGACCGCGCTGTTCAA
>JAPLSJ010000056.1 GCA_026398695.1 Arenimonas sp. | reverse complement strand
TCGATGCAACCTACGGTGTACAGACTAAATCACTTGCACCTTATATGCAGAGAAGATGGCTTATTCCGGCTATTTTCTGGGAGGAGAACAACCCACGGTTGCACTCTGTTGAGGCGCGCTGAAAATTGACCAGCAAACGGCAGTAATGCGCGTTGAAAATTGACCAGGGTGTTTCCCCTTACCTTGCAGGCGACCAGGCCCGTGGGGAGAAGAGGTGCACACCATGTCGATGTACGCGAAAGTCCGGCGGCTGAGGCTGCGCGAAGGGCTGTCGATCAGCGAGATCGCCCGGCGGACCAGTCTGTCCCGCAACACCATCAAGACTTGGCTCAGGGAGCCCGCGCCGCGGACGGAAATGGCCTACAAGCGGCCGCCGGGGCCCAAGGTACTGGCTGGCTTTACGGCCTGGCTCGACCAGGCCATCAAGACCGATGAGCACCGCCCCCGCAAGGAGCGCCGGACGGGCCGGCGGCTGTTCGAGCAGCTTCAGGAACAGGGCTTCAAGGGCCACTACTGCCGGGTGACCGAATACCTGCGAGCCAAGCGGGCGGCGGTGGGCGCGGTGACGGCCCGCTCGGCCTACGTGCCGCTGCAGTTTGGCTGGGGCGAGGCGTTCCAGTTCGACTGGAGCGAGGAAGGGCTGGTGATCGGCGGGATCTGGCGCAAGGTGCAGCTGGCGCACATGAAGCTGTGCGCCAGCCGGGCCTTCTGGATGGTGGCCTACCCGAGCCAGGGCCACGAGATGCTGTTCGATGCGCACCTGCGCTGCCTGACGGGGCTGGGCGGGGTGCCGCGCCGGGGCATCTACGACAACATGAAGACGGCGGTGGACAAGACCCCGCGGCCGGAACGGTTGCGCAAGGTGAACACCCGGTTTGCGGCGATGGCGACGCACTATCTGTTCGAGCCGGACTTTTGCAACGTGGCGTCGGGCTGGGAAAAGGGCCGGGTCGAGAAGGCGGTGCTGGATGGACGCCGGCGGATCTGGCAGCGGGCGCAGGAAAAGCGCTGGGTCAGCTTTGCCGAGCTCAACGTCTGGCTGGCGACGCAGTGCACGCAGGGCTGGTCGGCGCCGCACCCGGACTGCCGCAGCATGACCATCGCCGAAGCCTTGGCCCTGGAGCACCCGGAGCTGATGCCAGTGCCGTCGGCGTTCGACGGCTACGTCGAGGCCGACGCCCGTGTGTCGAGCACCTGCCTGGTGACGGTGGCCCGCAACCGCTATTCCGTGCCGTGCGCCCTGGCCGGGCATCGGGTGGTAGTTCACCTTTACCCCGAGCGGGTGGCCGTGGTGGCGAACCGCACCGTGGTGGCCGAGCACGCGCGGATCATCGATCGGGACCGAGTGGTCTACGACTGGCGGCACTACGTGCCCTTGATCGAGCGCAAACCCGGCGCGCTGCGCAACGGCGCGCCGTTCGCCGACCTGCCGGCGCCGCTGGGGCAACTGAGCCGACACCTGCTGCGCCGGGCCGGCGGCGACCGGGTGATGGCCCAGGTGCTGGCGGCGGTGCCGCGCTTTGGCCTGGAGGCGGTGCTGGTGGCCGTAGAGCTGGCGCTGGAATCGGGCCGGCCCAGCGCCGAGCACGTCTTGAACCTGCTGGCGCGGCTGCACGAGGGGCCGCCGCCGGATCGGGTCGAAACGGCGCTGACCGTGGCCACGGCGCCGCTGGCCGACACGGCCCGTTACGACCACCTGCGTCCGGAGGTGGCCCATGACTGAGCTGATCGCGGCGTTCAAGGCCTTGCGCCTGCACGGCATGGCCGGCGGCTATGGCGAGCTGGTGGGCAACGGCGGCCCGGACGTGGCCGCCGCCGAGTGGATCGTGCGGCATCTGCTGGAGGCGGAGACGACCGACCGCGCCCTGCGGTCGGTGCGTTATCAGATGCACGCGGCGCGGTTCCCGCTGCACCGGGACCTGGCCGGGTTCGAGTTTGAACAGTCCAAGGTCGACCGGCGCCAGATCGAACAGTTTGCGACCCTGGCGTTCACCGAGCGGGCCGAGAACATCGTGCTGATTGGCGGCACCGGCACCGGCAAGACCCACCTGGCCACGGCATTGGGCGTGGAAGCCGTGGGCCGGCACGGCAAGCGCGTGCGGTTCTTCAGCACGATCGAGCTGGTGAATGCGCTGGAGCAGGAGAAGGCGGCCGGCAAGGCCGGCCGCCTGGCCAACCAGCTGCTGAACCTGGACATGGTGATCCTGGACGAACTGGGCTACCTGCCCTTCAGCCAAGCCGGCGGCGCGCTGCTGTTCCACCTGCTGTCCAAGCTCTACGAGCACACCAGCGTAGTAATCACCACCAACCTGCTGTTCGCCGAATGGGCCAACGTCTTCATCGACGCCAAGATGACCACGGCGCTGCTGGACCGGCTGACCCACCACTGCCATATCGTCGAGACCGGCAACGACTCTTACCGGTTCCGGCACAGCAGCCGGACGGCCAAGACCAAGATCCGGGCCCGGGAGCAGGCACGGGCGCAGCAGGCCAAGGAGGATGCCGAACCGGCTACCGAAACCGTCGGCTGAAGCTACACTGCGATCAACCCCGGGGCTGGAATCCCCCGGTCCATGCCCTGGTCAATTTTGAACGCGCAGGGCTGGTCAATATTGGGCGCGCATCAACACTATGCAGCCAAGGCGTTGCGCCTGATTTCTTGCCGGTCAAAGATTGCCCTGCCGGCACTAAAGCGGGCACTAAGGGATGTTGGCACTCGCCAGATGGGTCAAATTGAGATTGGGCTGGCTTTCGGGCCAGACGCTTATGTTGAGATTAGCTCAGCGATTCACGAAATTGAATCTGCGGTTCCTTGTGATTAATTTGTAGTTCAAAAAAGAATGCTTTCGGCTTCTGT
>JAPLSJ010000014.1 GCA_026398695.1 Arenimonas sp. | reverse complement strand
TGCCCGCCCTCGACACGGCAAGGGGTAATACCCCTTGACCCGTACATGGTTTGTCCGCTGCGCGGTCAAACCACAAGGCGTACAATTCGTGTCTTGTTCCTGGTTTGTCTCTCTCGGGGACGGGGGGGTTTGGGGGGCGGGCGGCGCGCCCAGGTCGGCCGCGGCCTCAGGCTCGGACGACGGCGTGGCGGCGCAGGCGGCCACGGCCAGCAGCGTCGCAAGGGCGAACGGGAAACGAATCGGCAGCGTCATGGCGTGGCTCCGGCAGGGGGCGGTGGCGTGAGCCTAGCCCATGGCCCGACTTGCCGCCTTAACCGCACCCCGCCCATCATGGCCGCGACACCCGAGGGAGACGCCCGTGCCGACTTGGCTCAAGCGCAGGAAGGTTTGGATACCGGGAGCGCTGGCCCTGGCCGTTGCGCTGTACGCCGCACTGGGGTTCTGGTGGGCGCCGCGGCTGGTGCGCGACGCCATCGTCGAGCGCGGCGGCGAGGCGCTGGGCGTGCCCGTGTCGGTGGGCGAAGTGATCGTGCATCCGTTCACGCTCGAGATGACCGTGCGTGACGTGGTGGTGGCCGATCCGGCGCAGCCGCTGCTGGCGCTGGAGCGGCTGTACGTGGATTTCGAGCTGTCGTCGCTGTGGCGGCGTGCCTGGGTGTTCGACACGGTGCGGCTCAATGGCCCGTTCGCGCGCGCCATCATCCGGCCCGACGGCTCGCTCAACCTGGCGGACCTGATTCCCGAGCCCGACCCGGCCACCGCCGACGAGCCGCTGCCCGCGCTGTGGATCCGGCAGCTGGTGGTGGCGCGCGGCCAGGTGAACTTCGCCGACCACAGCCGGCGCCAGCAGCCCGAGCGCCAGCTGGCGCCGATCGCGTTTTCGCTGGCCGATTTCCGCACCACGCCCGAGGGTGGTGGTTTCAACCTGCGGGCGGCCAGCGAAAGCGGCGAACTGTTCGAGTGGCAGGGGCGGCTTTCGCTGCAGCCGGTTGCGTCGGCCGGCACGTTTTCGATCAAGGGCCTGAAGGCGCGCGGCGTCTGGGAATTCATCAGCGAGCAGCTGCCGTTCTAACTGGCGGCGGGCGAGTTCGCGCTGGGCGGCGACTACGATTTCCGCCTCAACGAACCGATGCAGCTGGAAGCGTCGCTGCCGCGCATCAGCGGCACCGGGGTGGCGCTGCGCGCCGCCGGCGCAACCACCGACTGGGTGGTGCTGCCGTCGGTGGAGGTGCGCGGCACCGCGCTTTCGCTCGCGGGCGGCCGGGTGGACGTGGACTCGGTGGAGGTGGCCGGTGCGGAGGTCACCGCCTGGCGCGAAGCCGACGGCCGCATCAACCTCGAGCAGCTGCTGCCGGCCACGCCGGCAAGCGAGCCTGCCGCCGAAACCGCAGCCGCGGCCGCCGCGCCAGCCCAGGCCGTTGCCGGCGATCCGCCGCCGCCCGCCGCCGCGCCCGTCGACTGGAACGTGGCGGTCAAGCGCTTCGCGCTTTCCGACGCCCGGATCGCCTTCGAGGACCGCACGGTGCGGCCGGCGGTGGCGTTCGTGATCGCGCCGCTGTCCGTGCAGGCCAGCGACCTGGGCCTGGACCTGGCGCGGCCGGTGCCGCTGCTGGTCGAGGCCACGCTCGACGGCGCCACCACGCTGCGTGCGCAGGGTGCGCTGGTGCCCGACACGCTGTCGGGCGAGTTCGACGTGGCCGTGGCCGGCCTGGCCCTGCCCAAGCTGCAGCCCTACCTGGCCGACGTGGCGGCCGTGGACGTCACGGCCGGCACGTTCGCCGCCACGGGCAAGGCCCGGCTGGCGGCGCCAGGCGAACAGCCGCGGCTGCGCTTCACCGGCGAAGCCGGCGTGGCCGGCCTGCGTGCGGTCGACCGTGCGCAGAAAGAAGAGCTGGTGACGTGGAAGCAGCTCGACCTGGCCGGCGTCGAACTGGCCGTGGCGCCCGACGCCCTGCGCATCCAGCGCATGACGGTGCGCCAGCCCTTCCTGCGCGCGGTGGTGGCGCCCGACCAGAGCGTCAACCTGCTGCGCGTGATGTCGCCGGTGCCGGCAGGCACGGCCCCTGCCGCCGCGCCGCCGGCCGCCGGAGCAGCGATGCCGCCGGTGCGCATCGACGACATCCGGCTGCAGTCGGCCACGCTCGACTTCGCCGACCTCAACATCCAGCCCAACTTCCGCGCACGCGTCGAATCACTCGACGGCAGCATCCGCGGGCTGTCCACCGCGCCGTCCAGCCGCGCCAGGGTGGACCTGTCCGGATTCGTGGTGAACAAGTTCTCGCCGGTCACCATCCAGGGCGAGCTCAACCCGTTCCGCTACGACCAGCACACCGACCTGAAGATGGCGTTCCGCAACATCGACCTGCCGGTGTTCAACCCGTACTCCGGGCGCTACGCCGGTTTCGCCATCGCCAAGGGCAAGCTCACCACCGAACTGGACTACACCATCCGCGACCGCCAGCTGGTGGCCGGCCACCGCGTGG
>JAPLSJ010000059.1 GCA_026398695.1 Arenimonas sp. | reverse complement strand
AGAAGGTGGAGCTGGTGTCCATCGCCCGCCCCGAAGACAGCCAGGCCGAGCACGAGCGAATGACCCGCTGCGCGCAAACCGTCCTGGAGAAGCTGGGCCTGCCTTACCGCAAGGTGCTGCTGTGCACCGGCGACATGGGCTTCAGCGCCATCAAGACCTACGACCTGGAAGTGTGGCTGCCGAGCCAGGATACCTTCCGCGAAATCAGCAGCTGCTCGAACTGCGGCGATTTCCAGGCCCGGCGCATGCAGGCCCGCTGGCGCAACCCGGCCACCGGCAAGACCGAGCCCGTGCACACGTTGAACGGCTCGGGCGTGGCCGTGGGCCGCTGCCTGATCGCGGTGATGGAAAACTACCAGCAGGCCGACGGCAGCATTGAAGTGCCGGCCGCCCTGCGCCCCTACCTTGGCGGCCTGGAGAAGAGTGGCTGATGAGCAACCATCCCGACCTCAACGACCTGCAGTTCTACGCCATGGTGGTGGAACACGGCGGCTTCGCCGCGGCCGAGCGCGCCCTGGGCATTCCCAAGAGCCGCCTGAGCCGCCGCATTGCCCAGCTGGAGACCGAACTGGGCGTGCGCCTGCTTCAGCGCAGCACCCGCAAGTTCGCCGTCACCGACGTGGGCCAGAGCGTCTACCGCCACGCCCAGACCATGCTGGCCGAAGCCCAGGCCGCGCGCGAGGCGGTGGACCGCGTCAGCGCCACGCCGCGCGGCAGCATCAAGGTCAGCTGCCCGGTGTCGATTGCCCAGGAAGTGCTGGGCCCGATCCTGCCCGACTTCATGAAGCAGCACCCGCAGGTGCGCCTGCAGCTGCACGTCAGCAACCGCCGGGTGGACGTGATCCAGGAAGGCTTCGACGTGGCCATCCGCGTGCGCAGCCAGCTGACCGACGACGGCGAAATGGTGGCCCGCAGCTTCGGCCAGCTGCGCGAGCTGCTGGTGGCCAGCCCCCGATACCTCGACCGCGTGGGCCGCCCCGTGCTGCCCGGCGACCTGGCCCACCACACCACCCTGAGCATGAGCGAAGACGACAGCCGCCAGCGCTGGACCCTGCACGGCCCCGAAGGCCAGGTGCAGAAGGTGGACCTGCAGCCCACCCTGATGGCGCACGATTTCCCGCTGCTGATGGCCGCCGCCGTGGAGGGCCTGGGCGTGGTGCTGCTGCCCGAGCTGACCTGCGCCGAAGCCATCCGCAAGGGCGAACTGGAAGTGGTGCTGCCGCTGTGGAGCCTGCCCCAGGGCATCTGCCACGCCATCTACCCCAGCCGCCGCGGCCTGCTGCCGGCGGTGCGGGTGTTCATCGATTTCCTGGCCGCCCGCCTGCCCACCCTGATCGAAGACAGCCGCCTGAAGTGCGGCACCAAGGGCGGCGTGCCCTGCGAGCAGCCCAAGGGCCCGTGAGGCGCTAAAATCCCCCGCACCCCTGTAGGAGGGCCTTCAGGCCCGACAGCCCTCCGCAGCAAGCCAGAAATTCCGGAGAGATGGCCGAGTGGTTTAAGGCAGCGGTCTTGAAAACCGCCGAAGGGTCAAACCTTCCGTGGGTTCGAATCCCACTCTCTCCGCCAGTTTCGGCGACAAACCTCGCGCCCGATCACGCCAGCCAGAACGACGACACGCTGACGGTTACGTTCGCGACGATGCAGGCCAACAGCGACCGCGTGCGCAGGTACACCATTGCGTAAGTGAGCCCGAGG
>JAPLSJ010000012.1 GCA_026398695.1 Arenimonas sp. | reverse complement strand
GCTGGGTGAACGGCCTGAGTCTAGCCGTTTGCCAGCGTGGTCCGGTTTCCGATAGCGTCCGGGCCATGAACACACCCGTCATCCAGGTCCTCATCCACGGCGCCAGCGGGCGCATGGGCCGCGCGCTGCTGCGCCTGGCGTCCCAGCGCGAGGACCTGCAGGTGGTCGCCGCGGTCAGCCTGAGCGGGGCGCCGATCGCCGAGGCCGGCGCGGTGCCCGTGCTGCCGGCCGCGAAGCTGGGCCAGGCGCCGGACTTCGACGTGGCCATCGATTTCAGCCTGCCCGAGGCCTTCGACGGACTGCTGGCGGTGTGCGTGAACCGCGGCCAGGCGCTGCTGAGCGGCACCACCGGCCTGTCCGCCGCGCAGGACGCCGCCCTGGCGGCGGCCGGCGAGCGCATCCCGGTGATGTGGGCCTCCAACTACAGCTCGGGCGTGGCGGTGCTGGCCGAACTGGTGCGCCAGGCCGCCGCAGCGCTGCCGGGCTGGGATGCCGACATCGTCGAGGCCCACCACACCCTCAAGAAAGACGCGCCCTCTGGCACCGCGCTGACCCTGGGCGCGGCGGTGGTGGCGGGGCGGGGCACGGCCCCGCACTACGCCAGCCTGCGCGCGGGCGACATCGTCGGCGAGCACACCGTGCAGCTGAGCGGCCACGGCGAGCGCCTGGAGCTGGTGCACCGCGCCACGCACCGCGACATTTTCGCCCGCGGGGCGCTGGATGCCGCGCTGCGGCTGGCCCGGCTGGGTCCGGGCCGGCACGATTTCGGCGCCCTTCTGCTGGCCGACAGCCGCCGCTGAGCAGGCCGGATGCACGCGGCGTTTCCCTTTTGGGGGCGAGGTCGCTAAAATTCCCGCTCGCCTGAACCCTCGCCCGTACGGACACGGTTTTTACCTGTCCGCGGGTGCTCGCACACCCAGCGAACCGGGTTCCCCCATCGCAAGGCGATAGCCCGTGACCCAACCCGCAATCCTCGCTCTCGAAGACGGCACCGTATTCGAGGGCGTCTCCGTAGGCGCGCCAGGAACCAGCGTCGGCGAAGTGGTGTTCAACACCGCCATGACCGGCTACCAGGAAATCCTGACCGACCCGTCCTACGCCCGGCAGCTGGTCACCCTGACCTATCCGCACGTCGGCAACACCGGCTGCACCGTCCAGGACGACGAGGCCGGGCAGGTCTGGGCCTCCGGCCTGATCGTGCGCGACGTGCCGCGCCGCCCCAGCAACTGGCGCAGCACCGTGGCCCTGCCCGAATGGCTGGCCGCGCGCGGCGTGGTCGCCATCTCCGGCATCGACACCCGCAAGCTCACGCGCCTGCTGCGCGACCGCGGTTCGCAGAACGGCTGCCTGATGGCGGGCGAGGGCATCGACCGCGACAAGGCGATCGAAGCCGCCCGCAAGTTCCCCGGCCTCAAGGGCATGGACCTGGCGAAGGAAACCTGCACGCGCGAGCGCTACACCTGGACCGAAGGCCAGCTCGACCTGGACCGCAACGAGTTCGTGCGCGCCGACGCCCGCTTCCACGTGGTGGCCTACGACTTCGGCGTGAAGCGCAACATCCTGCGCATGCTGGCCGAGCGCGGCTGCCGCGTCACCGTGGTGCCGGCGCAGACGCCCGCGGCGCAGGTGCTGGCGGAAAAACCCGACGGCGTGTTCCTGTCCAACGGCCCCGGCGATCCGGCGCCCTGTGACTACGCCATCGCCGCCATCCGCGAGATCGTGGCCACCAAGGTGCCGGTGTTCGGCATCTGCCTGGGCCACCAGCTGCTGGCGCTGGCCGCCGGCGCGCAAACCATGAAGATGAAGCTGGGCCACCACGGCGCCAACCACCCGGTGATCGACCTCGATTCCCGGCGCGTGATGATCACCAGCCAGAACCACGGCTTCGCGGTGGACGAAAGCACCTTCGCGGTGGACGAAAGCACGCTGCCCGCCAACGTGCGCGCCACCCACCGTTCGCTGTTCGACGGCACCAACCAGGGCATCGAGCTCACCGATGCCCCCGCTTTCAGCTTCCAGGGTCATCCGGAAGCCAGCCCCGGCCCGCGCGACGTCGCGGGCCTGTTCGACAAGTTCGTCACGATGATGTCCGCGAAGCCGTGAATTTTTTGGGGAATGCCAGCATGAAGTTCGTCCGTCGTTTGATCCTGCCGCTGCTGCTCGCGGCCGGGGCCCCGGTCCAGGCCGTCGAAGTCCCCGTGGGTGACTTCTTCAAGGACCCCGAGTTCACCAGCGTCTCGCTCTCGCCCACCGGCGAGTACATCACCGTCTCGATGCCGCAGGCCGACCGCACCGTGCTCGCGGCCTTCCGCGTCTCGGACATGAAGCTGGTCGGCAAGTGGGACT
>JAPLSJ010000060.1 GCA_026398695.1 Arenimonas sp. | reverse complement strand
CCTCAAGACCGACGAGCAGTTCTACTTCAAGACGCCCGAGGAGGCCCTGCAGGCCTACCGCGACGTGCAGAAGAAGATCGGCCCGCTGCTGCCCAAACTCTTCGACGTCTTCCCCAAGGCCGACTACGAAGTGCGCGAAGTGGAGGCCTTCCGCGCCCAGAGCGACGCCGGCGCCTCGTACCAGTCGCCCACGCCGGACGGTTCGCGGCCGGGCGTGTTCTACCTCAACACCTACAACCTCAAGGCACAGCCGAAGTTCCTGGTCGAGACGCTGTCCATCCACGAGGCCTCGCCGGGACACCACTTCCAGATCTCGATCCAGCAGGAAGTGGAGTCGCTGCCGGCCTTCCGCCGCTTCGGTGGCTACACGGCATTCGCCGAGGGCTGGGCGCTGTACGCCGAGTCGCTGGGCAAGGAGCTGGGCCTCTTCACCGACCCCTACCAGTGGTACGGCCGCCTGAGCGACGAACAGCTGCGCGCGATGCGCCTGGTGGTGGACACCGGCCTGCACCACCTGGGCTGGAGCCGCCAGCAGGCCATCGACTACATGCTGGCCAATTCGTCCATGGCCGAATCCGACGTGGTGGCCGAGGTGGAGCGCTAAATCGTCATCCCCGGCCAGGCGCTGTCGTACAAGGTGGGCCAGCGGGTGATCCGCGAGCTGCGCACCGAGGCCGAAGCCGAGCTGGGCGAGAAGTTCGACGTGCGCGCCTTCCACCGCCAGGTGTTGGTGGATGGTGCGCTGCCGATGGGCGTGCTGCAGGTGAAGATCCGCGAGTGGATCGCAAGCCAGAAGGCGGCCGCGCCCGCGGCCTGAGGCGGCCTTGGCCTTCGACGCGTTCGCGCTGATCCTGGCGATGCTGGCCCTCGGGCTGGCCTTCCAGCGGCTGCGCCTGTTCCCGGACAACGCGGCCGAAGTGCTCAACAAGGTGGTGCTGTACGTCTGCCTGCCGGCGTCGGTGCTGATCTATGCGCCGCGGCTGGAGATCGGGCGCGAGGTGCTGGCGGTGGCCGCGGTGCCGTGGCTGCTGCTGGCGGCCACGGTGGCGCTGGTGTCGCTGGCCACGCGCGCCCTGAAGCTGCGCGCCGATGAGCACGCGGTGCTGCTGCTGTGCGTGGCTTTGGGCAACACCAGTTTCCTCGGCTACCCGCTGGTGCGCGCATTGCTGGGCGAAGACGCGCTGCCGTACGCCGTCATCTACGACCAGTTCGGCGCCTTCCTCATCCTGTCCACGTTCGGGCTGTACGTGCTGGCGCGCTACGGCGGCGAAGCGAAGCCGACACCCGGCTTGATCGCGCGGCGTATCGCCACCTTCCCGCCCTTCCTGGCGCTGGTGTTCGGGCTGACGCTGATGCCCGAGGCGCCGCCGGCCTGGATTGCCGGAGGCCTGCAGCGGCTGGCCGACGCGCTGCTGCCGCTGGTGGTGCTGGCCATCGGCCTGAGCCTGCAGCTGAAGCTGCCGCGCGACGAACTCAAGCCGCTGGCCGTGGGCCTGGCGCTGAAGCTGGCGGTGATGCCGCTGATCGCCCTGGGCCTGGCGCCCGTGCTGGGCCTGACGGCCGTGCAGCACGACACGGTGGTGCTGGAATCGGCGATGCCGCCGATGATCACCGCCGCCGCGCTCGCCATCTCCCACCGCCTGGCCCCGGGGCTGGCGGCGGCGATGGTGGGTTATGGCATCCTGCTGTCGTTGCTCACGCTGCCGGCGTGGGCATGGCTGCTGCGCACGTTGCACTGACAGGCGGCCCGCCGCGGGTCCGGCATTCCTTGGGAGCGGAACGATGCGTTGGACGATGGGCTTGCTGATGGCGCTGGCGGCGCAGGCGCCGCAGGCGAAGGAACGGGACGAGCAGGCGTTGCTGCAGGGCTATGCCTACCAGCTGGCCGTGGCGGAGGCCCCGGGCGACGTGCACTCCGACCAGCGCCTGGCCAAGGTCCTGGAGTTGATCATCTCCGCCCGCACGCCGGCGAATCCGGACGCGCCGTCCCACAGCGAAGCCATGACCCTGTTCCTGGCGCGGGCACAAGCGGTGGCCGCGCAGCTCGAAGCGCAGGTCGACGCCGCGCGCGATGCCGATCCTGCCCTTCTGGCCGCCGACCTGGGCTGCTGGCCCCGCACCGACGACACCCGCGTGTGCGATGCGCGCCGTGCGAGGCTGGAAGCGCTCGCTGGCGACAACGCCTACCACGGCCTGGTGTTGATGGAGACTGCCTGGATGCTCGAGGATGCCGCCGGCTTCCTGCGTGCCGCGCGCCTGGCGGCGGCCGCGCCGGAGTACGACAGCTGGGTGGCCAGGGACTACCGGTCCCTGTTGGCCCGCTACCGCCAGGTGCCCGTGCCGAAGATGCCTGGGAA
>JAPLSJ010000132.1 GCA_026398695.1 Arenimonas sp. | reverse complement strand
AGGCACATGACCATGGCTAACCACGACGCTGTCCACGCCGACGACAACCACGGCGAGCACAAGCAGGGTTTCTTCCAGCGTTGGTTCTACTCGACCAACCACAAGGACATCGGCACCCTTTACCTGGTGTTCTCGCTGGTGATGTTCTTCATCGGCGGCTCGATGGCGCTCGTCATCCGCGCTGAACTCTTCCAGCCCGGCCTGCAGCTGGTCGAGCCCGAGTTCTTCAACCAGATGACCACCATGCATGCGCTGGTGATGATCTTCGGCGCCGTCATGCCCGCGTTCGTGGGCCTGGCCAACTGGATGATCCCGCTGATGATCGGCGCGCCCGACATGGCGCTGCCGCGCATGAACAACTGGTCCTTCTGGATCATGCCGTTCGCCTTCACCCTGCTGCTGATGCCGCTGATCCTGTACTTCTTCGGCATTGGCGGCGGCGCCCCGGCCGGTGGCTGGACGCTGTACCCGCCGCTGTCGCTGCAGGGCGGCTCCAGCACGGCGTTCACCATCTTCGCCATCCACCTGATGGGCATCAGCTCGATCATGGGCGCCATCAACATCATCGCCACCATCCTCAACATGCGCGCCCCGGGCGTGGACCTGCTGAAGATGCCGGTGTTCGTGTGGACCTGGCTGATCACCGCCTTCCTGCTGATCGCGGTGATGCCGGTGCTGGCGGGCGCGGTGACGATGCTGCTCACCGACAAGTTCTTCGCCACCAGCTTCTTCAACGCCGCCGGCGGCGGTGACCCGGTGATGTACCAGCACATCTTCTGGTTCTTCGGGCACCCCGAGGTCTACATCATGATCCTGCCGGCGTTCGGCATCGTGTCGGAAATCATCCCGACCTTCGCCCGCAAGCCGCTGTTCGGCTACCAGGCCATGGTGTACGCCACCGCGTCCATCGCCTTCCTGTCCTTCATCGTGTGGGCCCACCACATGTTCACCGTGGGCATGCCGCTGGGCGGCGAGCTGTACTTCATGTACGCCACGATGCTCATCGCCATCCCCACCGGCGTGAAGGTGTTCAACTGGGTGACCACCATGTGGCGCGGCTCGATGACCTTCGAGACGCCCATGCTGTTCGCGCTCGGCTTCGTCATCATGTTCACCATCGGCGGCTTCTCGGGCCTGATGCTGGCCATCGTGCCGGCCGACTTCCAGTACCACGACACCTACTTCGTGGTGGCGCACTTCCACTACGTGCTGGTCCCCGGCGCCGTGTTCGGCATCATGGCCGGCGTGTACTACTGGCTGCCCAAGTGGACCGGCCACATGTACAACGAGACGCTGGGCAAGTGGCACTTCTGGCTGTCCACGATCTTCGTGAACCTGCTGTTCTTCCCGCAGCACTTCCTGGGCCTGGCCGGCATGCAGCGCCGCGTGCCCGACTACAACGTGGCCTTCGCCGACTTCAACCAGTGGTCCACCATCGGCGGCTTCGGCTTCGGCATCAGCCAGCTGCTGTTCGCCTACATCGTCTGGAAGTGCGCGCACGGCGGCGTCAAGGCCGAAGCCCGTTCGTGGGAAAGCGCCAAGGGCCTGGAGTGGACGGTGCCTTCGCCGGCCCCGCACCACACCTTCACCCACCCGCCGGTGATCCGCGACGGCGACCTGGCCCACGGCGACATCACCCACTGAGGACCCGTGGCGCCCCCCGGGGCGCCGCGAACCCGACATGACCCAGCCCACTGAAAAGCCTGTCCCCGACAATCGCCGCGGCGTCCGCCGCACGGCGTGGGCGGTGGGCATCGTCGCGGTCGGCATCTACGCGGCATTCCTGCTGTCGGTGATGCTGCCATGAGCCAGCCGTCGGTCAAGTCCAGCCTGCGCACCATCGCGGCCGTGTCGGCGCTGTTCTTCGTCGGCACCTTCGCCCTGGTGCCGCTGTATTACATCGCCTGCGAGAAGGTCTTCGGCATCAAGCTCGAAACCGGCCCGGCGGGCGAGCAGCAGGTGGCGGGCATGGTCGAGCAGAAGGACCGCACGATCACCGTGCAGTTCGACGCCACCGTCAACTCGAAGCTGCCCTGGGCCTTCAAGCCCCAGCAGCTGACCATGCAGGTGCACCCGGGCAAGCAGTACGAGGCCAACTACCTCGCGCGCAACACGTCCGACCACGCCATCGTCGGCAACGCCGCGCCGTCGGTGGCGCCGTCCACGGCGTCCACGTTCTTCAACAAGACCGAGTGCTTCTGCTTCACCGAGCAGCTGCTCGGCGCCGGCGAGGAACGCCTGATGCCGGTGCGCTTCATCGTGGATCCGGACTTGCCGGAACACATCAACACCATCACGCTTTCGTATACCTTCTTCAGCAACGAATCGGCCACGGCGCGATTGGTGGCCACGGCGGCAACGCCGTCCACCGCCCGCACCGCGCCCTGACCGCAGGCCTTACAGGAATACCGGGGAACCCCATGGCACAGACCACCCACGACGATCCGAGCGTCTATTACGTCCCGCACCACAGCCCGTGGCCCTTCGCCGGGTCCATCACCCTGTTCATCACGATGATCGGCGTGGCGAACTGGCTCAACGGCCATGCCTGGGGCCAGCCGGTGTTCTTCCTCGGCTTCATGGCGACCCTTGCCGTGCTGTTCGCCTGGTTCGGCAACGTCATCTCCGAGTCCATCGCCGGCAATTACAACGAAAAGGTCGACGCCTCGTTCCGCATGGGAATGATGTGGTTCATCTTCTCGGAAGTGATGTTCTTCGCGGCCTTCTTCGGCGCCCTGTTCTATGCCCGCATGTTCGCGCTGCCGTGGCTGTCGGGCGAGGGTGACGGTGCGCTGACCAACCAGTTCCTGTGGGACGGTTTCGTTGCCGGCTGGCCGACCAACGGCCCGGCCGGCCTCGGTGGCGCCTTCCAGACCATTCCGGCGTGGGGGCTGCCGCTGCTCAACACCCTGATCCTGCTGAGCTCGGGCATCACCATCACCATCGCCCACCATGCGCTCAAGGCGGGTCACCGCAAGTCGTTGCTGGTGTGGCTGGGCGCCACGGTGCTGCTCGGCAGCGTGTTCCTGTACTACCAGGCCGTGGAGTACATCCACGCCTACGACATCAACCTCACGCTGGCCTCGGGCATCTACGGCTCCACCTTCTTCATGCTCACCGGCTTCCACGGCATGCACGTGTTCCTGGGCACGCTGATGCTGGCCATCATCTGGCTGCGCTGCCTGAAGGGCCACTTCAGCAAGGACCACCACTTCGGCTTCGAGGCCGTGGCCTGGTACTGGCACTTCGTGGACGTGGTCTGGCTGGGCCTGTTCCTGTTCGTGTACGTGATCTGAAACCAGACCCGCTCGTCCGTTCCGGACGGGCCAATGTGGGAGGGACTTCAGTCCCGATGCCTTTCGCCAAAGGCCATCGGGGCCGAAGTCCCTCCCACAAGCGTTTTGGTCAGCCGCCCACGCCGTGCGGCTTGATGATGCCGCTGGCGATGCCGGCCACCACCAGCAGGATCAGGGCGATCGACAGCCCGATGCGCCAGGTCAGCGACTTCACGGTGCGGTCGGTCTTGCCCTTGTCCACCATCATGTAATACAGGCCGGCGCCGAGGTTCCAGAGGATCAGGATCAGGAAAGCGATGATGAGCAGCTTCTGCACGACGAGGGTCCGCGTTCTTGGGATGGGCGCATTATCCGCCCGCCGGGGGCGCCTGACGTGAATCGCCGGTGGATACTGAGCGTTCTCGGCCTGTGCGTGGTGCTGGCGTTTTCGGCGCTGGGTCGCTGGCAGCTCGGTCGCGAGGACAGCAAGCGCCTGCAGCTGGCCGAAGCCGCCGCCGCGCTGGCGGCCCCGGCCGGCCCGCTGGCGGCGGCATCTCGCGCGGCCAGCGCCGCTCCGGCCAGGGTGACTGGCCACGGTTTCTTCATGCCGACACCGCGCCTGCTGCTGGATAATCAGCGCCGTGGCCCGTTGGTGGGCATGCGGCTTTACTGCGGTTTCCAGCCCGAGGCGGGGCAGGCGCTGCTGGTGGACATGGGCTGGCTGCCTTTGGCGCCGAACCGTGCGCTGCCCGGCGCAAGCTGCCCGGTGGGCGAGTTCGAACTGTCGGGGCTGCTGGTGCCGCCGCCGTCCGTGGGCTTGCCCATGGGCCCGGGCCTGGTGGAGCAGCGCGACGGCCAGGGCTGGCTGGCGACGCGCCTGGAAACCGGCGCGGTGTCGGCCGCCTGGAAGCTCGACGCGCCGCTGGCGGCCCGCGTGCTGCGCCTGGACCCGGCGCTGCCGATCGGCCACGAGCGCGACCTGGAGCTGCTGGCCAACACGCTGCCGCCGGAAAAACATCGCGGTTACGCCATCCAGTGGTTCGGGCTGGCGATCGCCACCTTCGTCATCATCGTCGTACTCAACCTTCGCAGGCGCCCATGACTCCGCCCAACCAGACCCGCTCCCGCATCGTCCTGTTCGTGGTCGCGGCCATGTTCCTGGGCAGCTTCGGCGTCGCCGCCACGCTGTTCTTCAGCGGCTGGAAGCCCACGCAGACGCGCAACGTCGGCGAGATGCTCAGCCCGTACCCGGACCTGCGCCCGGTGGCGCTGCAACGCGCCGACGGCACGCCGTGGCAGTGGCAGCCCACGTCGCGGCACTGGCACGTGATCGTGGCGCCGCCGGCCGACTGCGGCGCGCCCTGCCTGCAGATGCTCGATGCCCTGCAGCGCGTGTGGGTGTCCGAAGGCCGCCACGCCGACAAGCTCAAGGTGCTGTGGTTCGGCGAACTGCCCGCCGGCGCGCCGGAGTTCGGCGGCCTGGTGGCCATGCAGCCCAGCCCCGGCCTGCAGGCGCTGCTGCCCGACGTGGCGCGCGCCGACGCGCTGCCGGTCTACCTGGCCGACCCCAATGGTTACCTCGTCTTGCGCTACCCCGCGGGCTTCAATCCCTCGGGCCTGCGCAAGGACCTCGGACGTGTGTTGAAGTAGGCCCCGCATGAGCAGTCCCTCCCGTCATTACCATCGCCTCGCCTGGGCCGCCGTACTGTTGACCCTGTGCGTGATCGTGTTCGGCGGCTTCGTCCGCCTGTCCAACGCCGGCCTGAGCTGCCCGGACTGGCCCACCTGCTACGGCAAGGCCACCTGGCCCAACCAGGACCACGAGATCACCGCCGCCAACGCCTCCTTCGAGCGCATGGTGGAAGTGGGCAAGGCCTGGCGCGAGCAGTTCCACCGGCACCTCGCCGCGATACTGGGCCTGCTGGTGCTGGCCCTGGCGCTGCTGGCGGCGCGCAAGCGTTCCCTGGGCGTGGCCAGCGTGCTGGTGGCCTCGGGGCTGGTGGCGCTGTCCATCCCGATCTACATGGGCGTGGGAATGGCGGCCAACCACACCCTGTCCGTGGGGCTGGTGGTGGTGGCCGAACTGATCCTGCTGGTGCAGGCGCTGCGCTGGTCGAACGCCGATTCGGCGCGCCTGGCCACCTTCGCGCTGATGGTGATCGTCTTCCAGGCCATGCTGGGCATGTGGACGGTGATCTGGCTGGTGAAGCCCATCATCGTGATGTCGCACCTGATGGGCGGACTGCTGACGCTGTCGCTGCTCACCTGGCTGGCCTGGCGCACCACGCCCGGCAGTGCGCTGGTGCAGGCCGAAGCGCCGCGCCTGCGCCGCCTGCTGTGGATCGGCATGGGCCTGCTGCTGGCGCAGATCGCGCTGGGCGGCTGGACCAGCGCCAACTACGCGGCACTCGCCTGCGGCACCGATTTCCCGACCTGCCTGGGCCAGTGGTGGCCGCAGCAGGATTACCGCGAGGCCTTCGTGCTGTGGCGCGGCATCGGCGTGGACTATGAAGGTGGCGTGCTGGACGGCCCCGCGCGCGCGGCCATCCAGATGAGCCACCGCATGCTGGCGATCCTGGTGGTGGGCCACCTTGTGGTGGTCGGCATCCGCATGCTGCGCACGCCGGGCCTGGTGTTCTGGGGCAGCGTGCTGCTGGTGCTGCTCACCGCGCAGGTGGCGCTGGGCATCAGCAACGTCGTGCTGGGCCTGCCGCTGTGGGTGGCCACGGCGCACAACGCCGGTGCGGCGCTGCTGCTGTTCACCCTGGTCGGCCTGCTGGTCCGCCTGCGGGCGCCGGAATGAAGGTGCCCTTCGCCGCCTATTGGGAGCTGACCAAGCCGCGCGTGGTGGCCCTGATCGTGTTCACCGCGATCATCGGCATGTTCCTGGCCATTCGTCCCGGCGACGCGTGGCCGTGGGAGCGGATCGTGCTGGGCGCGATCGGCATCTGGCTGGCGGCGGCGTCGGCGGCGGCCATCAACCACCTGCTCGACCAGCGCATCGACGTGCTGATGGCGCGCACGCAGCACCGGCCGCTGGCCACGGGCTCGCTGCGGCCGGTGCAGGTGCTGGTGTTCGCGCTGGTGCTGGGCGCGCTGTCGATGGGCCTGCTGGCGTGGCGCGTGAATGCCTTCACCGCGGCGCTCACGTTCGCTTCGCTGATTGGCTACGCCATCATCTACACCGGCTGGCTCAAGCGCGCCACGCCGCAGAACATCGTCATCGGCGGCCTGGCCGGCGCGGCGCCGCCGCTGCTGGGCTGGGCGGCGGTGAAGGGTTGGCCGGCGGGGGTTTCCTTCTTCGGGCTGGCCGGCCGGCGCCCTGGTGCTGGGCGGCGTGTTCCTCTACTACGCCATCAAGCTGCTCAACCCGCCCAACGAGCTGTACGCGATGAAGGTCTTCAACTACTCCATCGTCTACCTGATGGCGCTGTTCGCCTTCCTGCTGGCCGACCACTGGCTGCTGCCACCCGCCGCCGACCTCGCCGCCGCCCTCGAGTTCGTCCCCGCCTAGGAACGGCGCAGGACCGGGGTCAGGTTCACTTCCTGCAGGAAGTGAACCTGACCCCGTTCTTCAGCTTTCGGTGCCGCGGCGGGAGATTTCTTGCCTGAGGGCGCGGATGGCGGGCTGGATCCCGCGCAGTTCGTCCTTCTCCTGGTCGGTCAGGGACGCCAGGCCGCTCTCTTTCTGCTTCTGGTTCAGGGCGGTTTCGCGCTGAAGCAGCGTTTCCAGGTCGAGGGATTTCACCGCGCCGACGAATTCATTCGCCCACACCTTCGGATCGGTCAGGATTTCCGCGACCGCCAGCTTCTGGAGGGCCGGCCCGCTCTCCTCCTCGGCGAAGTGCTCCAGGATGCCGCCGGTGGTGATGTCGGGCCGGGACCTGGCCAGCTGGATCAGCTCGGTCAGCAGCCCGATGCCCGGCTGCTGGAGTTCGGCGAAAAGATAGGGCGCTTCCACTTCGGCGGCGAGCGACGGCTTCTGGACCAGCAGGGTGATGGCCATCCTCACCAGGCTTCGCTTCGGCGCCGGCGTGCCGCTGCGGCCGCGCATCGACGGCGTGGCCTGCGCGGGCGGCGCGGCGGCGACGCGCTGGCCCACGCCGGTGAGTTCGGTGAGCCGTTGCTGCATCAGGTCGCGGAAGGCGCCGTCGGGAATCGCGGCCAGCATCGGCTTGGCGCGCTCGGCCAGGCGCGCCTTGCCCTCCATGCCCACCAGGTTCACGTCCTTGGACAGCTCGCCGTAGAAGAACTCCGACAGCGGCATCGCCTGCGCCAGCCGCGCGTCGAAGCCGGCCGCGCCTTCCTTGCGCACGATGCTGTCCGGGTCCTCGCCGTCGGGCAGGAACAGGAAGAAGGCCTGGCGGCCGTCGCGCATGCGCGGCAGCACCGACTCGAGCGCCTTCCACGCGGCGCCGCGGCCGGCGCGATCGCCGTCGAAGCAGAAGTAGACGTCGGCGGAATTCCGGAACAGCAGCTCGGCATGGTCGGGCGTGGTGGCTGTGCCCAGCGTGGCCACCGCGGTGTTCACGCCGAACTGGAACAGCGCCACCACGTCCATGTAGCCCTCGACCACCACCAGACGCGGGATCTTCGAGTGCGCCTGCTTCACCTGCCACAGGCCGTAGAGTTCGCGGCCCTTGTGGAACAGCGCGGTCTCGGGCGAGTTGAGGTATTTCGGGCCGTCGTCCTTGTCCAGCACGCGGCCGCCGAAGGCGATCACGCGGCCGCGGCGGTCGTGGATGGGGAACATCACGCGGTCGCGGAACTTGTCGTACACGCGCCCGCTGTCGCTCTTGGACAGCATGCCGGTCTTGTCGAGCAGCGAAAGCCGGCGCTCGTCGGTGCCCAGCGCATCCTTGAGGGCGTTGAAGCCGTCGGGCGCATAGCCGATGCCGAAGCGCGCGCGGTTTTCGGCGTCCACGCCGCGCTTGTCCAGGTAGTCGCGCGCCTTGGTGCTGCCGGCCAGCTGCTGGATGAAGAATTTCTCCGACGCTTCCAGCGCCTGGTACAGCTCGCGCGACTCGCCGCTCTGGTTGCGCTGCTGGGTGTCGCGCGGCACTTCCAGCCCGCAGCGCTTGGCCAGCTCCTCGACCGCGTCCAGGAACTCCAGCCGGTCGTAGTTCATCAGGAAGCTGATGGCGGTGCCGTGCGCGCCGCAGCCGAAGCAGTGGTAGAACTGCTTGGTCGGCGACACCGTGAACGACGGCGAGCGCTCGTCGTGGAACGGGCAGCGCGCCGAGTACTCGCGCCCCTGGCGCTTCAACGGCACGCGCGAACCCACCACCTCGACGATGTCGGTGCGGGCCAGCAGGTCGTCTATGAAGGCGTCAGGAATGCGTGCCATAAGCCCCTAGAATGCCACGCCGTGAAAATGTACCAGGTACATTTTCCCATGCGCCGGGGCCAGGGCCGGGGGTGCGTGAAAATGTACCTGGTGCATTTTCACGGGGTGGGTCAGCCGGCGAGGGCTTTCTTTACCAGCTGCGAGACCAGGCCCATGTCGGCCTGGCCGGCGAGGCGGGGCTTGAGCACGGCCATCAGCTTGCCGATGTCGGCCGGGCCGACGGCGCCGGTCTCGGCCTTGGCGGCGTCGATGGCGGCCTGCACCGAGGCTTCGTCCAGCTTGGCCGGCAGGTAGGTTTCCAGCACGCCCAGCTCGTAGCGCTCGATCGACGCGAGGTCGTCGCGGCCGGCGGCGTCGTACTGGCTGATCGAGTCCTTGCGCTGCTTGACCATCTTCTCGATCACCGCCAGCACCAGCGGGTCGGTCATCTCGATCCGCTCGTCCACTTCCTTCTGCTTGATGCCGGCATTGATCAGCCGGATGACGCCCAGGCGATCCTTCTCGCCCGACTTCATCGCGGTCTTCATGTCTTCGGTCAGCTTGGCTTTCAGGCTCATGGGGTTCTCCGGGGGTCTAGAAACACAAAAAGCCGGCGACGCGCGAGCGTGCCGGCTTTCCGGGAAACGCAGCGACTCAGTACAGGCGCTGGCGCTTGGTGACGTCGCGCGAGCTGCGGCGCAGCTGGCGCTTCACCGCGGCGGCGGCCTTGCGCTTGCGCTCCTGGGTCGGCTTCTCGTAGAACTCGCGCTTGCGGGTTTCGGCGAGGACGCCAGCCTTTTCGCAGGTGCGCTTGAAGCGACGCAGCGCAAACTCAAACGGCTCGTTTTCGCGGACTTTGACAGACGGCATGTGTAATTCCTGGATTACGTGGATTTCGCCCGGCACGGCCGGCGAGCCGCGTATGATACGCGGGCTGCGTGGCCTCAGGCAAGCCTGATTCCCGGGTTTTCCTTGAGTTCCGGCTTTTACCCCCAAGAAACAGGCACATGCGCGTCCTGGGAATCGAAACCAGCTGCGATGAAACCGGCGTGGCGGTGTACGACACCGACCGCGGCCTGCTGTCGCACGCACTCTACAGCCAGGTGGCCCTGCACGCCGAGTACGGCGGCGTGGTGCCCGAGCTGGCCAGCCGCGACCACGTCCGCAAGCTCCTGCCCCTGGTCCGCCAGACCCTGGCCGAGGCCGGCCTGGGCACGGCCGACCTGGACGGCGTGGCCTACACCGCCGGCCCCGGCCTGGTGGGCGCCCTGATGGTGGGCGCCGCGACCGGCCGCGCCCTGGCCTGGGCCCTGGACCTGCCGGCCGTGGGCGTACACCACATGGAAGGCCACCTGCTGGCCCCGCTGCTGGAGGATCCGGGCCTGGCCCCGCCCTTCGTGGCCCTGCTGGTGTCGGGCGGCCACACCCAGCTGGTGGAAGTGGCGGCCATCGGCGACTACCGCCTGCTGGGCGAAACCCTGGACGACGCCGCCGGCGAAGCCTTCGACAAGACCGCCAAGCTCATGGGCCTGCCTTACCCCGGCGGCCCCGAGCTGGCCCGGCTGGCCGAGTCGGGCCGGCCGGGGGCCTACAAGTTCTCCCGGCCCATGACCGACCGGCCCGGCCTGGACTTCAGCTTCTCCGGCCTCAAGACCCAGGTGCTGCTGGCCTGGCAGGCCTCGGACAAGACCCCGGACACCCGCGCCGACATCGCCCGCGGCTTCGAGGACGCGGTGGTCGAGACCCTGGCCATCAAGTGCGACCGCGCCCTGCAGCAAACCGATGCCCGCACCCTGGTGGTGGCGGGCGGCGTCGGCGCCAACGTGCGCCTGCGCGCCCGGCTGCAGGCGCTGGCGGCCAAGCGCGGCGGCCGGGTCTGTTTCCCGCGCCCGGAGTTCTGCACCGACAACGGCGCCATGATCGCCTTCGCCGGCGCGCTGCGGCTGCAGGCGGGCCAGGCCGAAGACGCCGCCGTCACCGTGCAGCCACGCTGGGACATGGCAAGCTTGCCGCCTCTCTAGGCAAGGACACGCGGCATGGACAAGGTCTTCATCGAAGCGCTCGAGATCGAGTGCGTCATCGGCATCTACGACTGGGAGCGCAAGATCAGGCAGCCCATCGTGCTCGACATCGAGATGGCGTTCGACAACACCGTGCCCGCCGCCACCGACGACATCGCCGACACGCTGGACTACAAGGCCGTCAGCAAGCGCCTGATCCAGTACGTGTCCGAGTCCGAGTTCGGCCTGGTGGAAACGCTGGCCGAGCGCTGCGCGGGCATCATCACCGGCGAGTTCGGCGTGCGGCACGTGCGACTGAAGCTGAGCAAGCCCGGCGCCGTGCGCGGCTCGAAGGCCGTGGGCGTCATGATCGAGCGCACGCGCGCGCCGTGAGCACCGCCTGGCTCAGCCTGGGCAGCAACCTTGATGCCGAGGTGCACCTGCTGGCCGCGGCCGACGCGCTGCGCGCGCGCTTCGGCGCGGTGGTGTTCTCGCCGGTGTACCGCACGCCGGCGGTGGGCTTCGACGGGCCTGACTTCCTCAACGCCGCCGCCGTTCTCCAGACCGAGCTCGACCCGTTCGCGCTCAACGACTGGCTGCACGCGCTGGAAGATGCCCAGGGCCGCACGCGCGGCGGCGAGCGCTTCTCCAGCCGCACGCTCGACATCGACATCGTGTTCTACGACGACCTCGTGCTGAAGGGCCCGGGCAACCTCGAGCTGCCGCGGCCCGAGCTGCGCCACGCCTTCGTGCTCAAGCCGCTGGCCGACATCGCCCCGGGCTACCGCGTGCCCACCTCCGGCGACACGCTGGCCGGACTCTGGGCCGCGCACCCCGAAGCGGCCACGCCGCCGGCCGTGGACCGCCTGTCCCTCGGTTGAAAAGCGCGGTGACCGAGGCGTGACTTCCGGCCTTGCGCGCCCGCGGCACTGCCGCATAATCGTCGCCATTCCAACGGAGGGCGCGACCATGTTCGACAAGATCTCCCGCAGCTGGACCCTGGTGAAAGCCAGCGCCGCGGTGCTTCGCTCGGACAAGGAACTGCTGCTGTTCCCGGTCATCTCGTCCATCGCCACCCTGCTGGTGGCCGCCACGTTCATGCTGCCGGTGATCGGCCTGCGCCTGTTCGAGGGCGGCGAGATCGGCATCCTGGGCGCGATGGTCGGCTTCGCGTTCTACCTGTGCCAGTACTTCGTCATCTTCTTCTTCAACACGGCCCTGGTGGGCGCGGCGATGATCCGCCTGGAAGGCGGCGACCCGACCGTGGCCGACGGCCTGCGCATCGCGCGCAGCAAGGCCGGCGTGATCCTGGGCTATGCCGCCATCGCCGCCACCGTGGGCCTGGTGCTGCAGATGATCAGCGAGAAGGCCGGCTTCCTGGGCAAGATCGTCGTCGGCCTGGTGGGCATGGCGTGGACGGCGGCCAGTTTCCTGGTGGTACCGATCCTGGTGTCGCGCGACGTCGGTCCGGTGGATGCGGTGAAGGAAAGCATCGGGCTGCTCAAGCGCACCTGGGGCGAGAACGTCGCCGGCAACGTCGGCATCGGCATGGCCTTTGGCCTGATCACGATGCTGGTGGTGGTGGCGGTGATCGCCATGGTGATCGCGGCGGCCGCGACCGGTGGCGCGACGCTGGCGATCGTGGTGGCCGTGATCGGTGCGCTGGCCATCGCGCTGGTGGCGGTGATCCAGGCCGCGCTGTCGGGCATCTACTCGGCGGCGGTGTATCGCTACGCCGTGGACGGCATCGCCCCGGCGGGCTTCGCCGGACCGCAGCTGCAGTCCGCGTTCCAGCCCAAGTAAGTGCTGCCTGCGACGCCCGCCCGCTTCAGCGGGCGGGCGTCGCCGTTTCCGACACCGCGTAGCGCAATCCCGCCACGCCGATGCGCGGGGGTCGCCCGGTGCGGTTGAACGCGTCGTGGCCCTCGCGCAGGTTGCGCCAGAAGTCCGCCCACGGGTCCTGCCGCCACGTGGCCTCGCGCCGCCGGTCGAAGCGGAAGGGGAAGGCGTGCACCTGCGCTTCGCGCTGCCCGCCGGCCAGGGCGGCGTCGAGCAGCGTGTAGATTTCCTCGATGCGGGCGTCACCCATCGCGTAGCAGCCAATGGACACGCAGCTGCCGTGCACCATCAGGAAATCGCCGGTGCGCCGGTGCGCGCGGTCGTAGGCGTTGGGATAGCCCAGGTTGAACGACAGGTGGTACTGGCTGTGTGGGTTGAGCTGGCCGCGACCCACGCGATAGAAGCCCTCGGGCGACTGGCCGTCGCCCTGGCGCTGCTTGGGCCCCAGCGTGCCCGACCAGGTGCAGATGGGGTAGGTGCGGAACAGGCGGTAGCGGCGTCCGTCGTCCACCCACACTTCCAGCTCGCGCTCGGCCTTGAAGATGCGGATGAACACGGGGGCGCCGAACGCCAGCGAGGCGGCCGCGAGGTCGCGCTCCAGCGCCGGCCGCACGCGCGCGGCAGCCACGGCGGCACGGTCGCCGCGCGGCGTGGAAACGGCGGCTTCGGCGCGCGCCACCAGGGTGCGGCCGGTGAGCGGCCACAGCGCGGCGGCGGCCAGCCCCGCCATTGCCAGGGGCAGCAGCAGCCAGCGGCGCTTCACAGGTTGAGCGACCGCCCGCCGTCCACGCGCAGCACCTGGCCGGTGGTGTAGCGGGCTTCCTGCAGCAGCCAGCGCACGGCTTCGGCCACGTCGTCGGGGTCTCCGGCGCGGCCCAGCGCGGTGCTGGCCAGCATCGCTGCCTTTTCGTGCTCGGACTTGCCTTCGGCGGGCCACATGACGGCGCCTGGCGCCACCGCATTCACGCGCACCTCGGGCCCGAGTTCCTTGGCCAGCGACTGGGTCAGCATCACCAGCGAGGCCTTGGCCATGCAGTAGATGGTGTGGCTCTTGAGCGGGCGTTCGCCGTAGATGTCGGCCAGGTTGACGATGGCGCCGCCGCTGGCGCGCAGGAACGGCGCGGCCGCCTGCGACAGGAAGAACGGCGCGCGCGCGTTGGACGCGAACAGCTCGTCCCACTGCGCCGGCGTGGCGTCGCCCACGGGCGTGGGGTAGAAGGCGCTGGCGTTGTTCACCAGGGCGTCCAGGTGGCCGAAGCGCGCCACCGTGTCGGCCACCAGGGCGGGCAGGGCGTCGGTGTTGCCCAGGTCGCACTGCAGCACCAGCACGCTGCCGGGGCGGCGGGCTTCGAGTTCGTTCACCAGGGCGTCCATCGGCGACTGCGAGGCGCGGTGGTGCAGCGCCAGGTCGTAGCCGGCCGCGTGCAGCCGGCGGGCGATGCGCGCGCCTACGCGCTTGGCGGCGCCGGTGATCAGGGCGACGGGACGGGGGTCTGGCATTCGGGGCTCCGCGGGTTTGCCGGTATCCTGCGCGCTGGCACCTGAAGATTCCATCATGACCCCGGACGCACCCGCCCCCGATGCCGCCGCCCAGGCCCACAGCGACCGCCTGCTGGGCTTCATCCGAGGCCAGATCGCCGCCAGCGGCGGCGCGATTCCCTTCTCGCGCTACATGGAGCTGGCGCTGTACGCGCCGGGCCTGGGCTACTACAGCGCGGGCGCGCGCAAGTTCGGCGCCGAGGGCGATTTCGTCACGTCGCCCGAGCTGGGGCCGACGTTCGCCGAGTGCATGGCCGAGGCGGCGGCGCAGGTGTTCGCGCAGCTGGGCGGCGACGTGGATTTCTTCGAGATCGGTGGCGGCAGCGGCTCGTTTGCCGAAGCCGCGCTGCGGCACCTGCAGGCGATCGGCGCGCTGCCTGCGCGCTACCTCATCCTCGAGCCCAGCGCCGACCTGCGCGAGCGCCAGCAGGCGCGCCTGGCCGACACGCTGGCGCCGGAAGTGTTTGCGCGCGTGTCCTGGCTCAACGGGCCGCCCGAAGAAAAATGGCGCGGCGTGCTGTTCGCCAACGAGGTGCTGGACGCGCTGCCGACGCCGCGCTTCGTGGTGCGCGGCGGCGAAGTGTTCGAAGAGTACGTGGCGCTGGATCCGCAGGGCGCACTGATCCGGGTCGAACAGCCAGCCGATGCCCTGCTGCACGCGGCCGTACGCCACGTCGAACGCGACGTGGGCGCGCCGTTCGCCGAAGGCTACCGGTCCGAACTGCTGCCCCAGCTGCCTTACTGGATACAGGCCGTGGGCGGGCTGCTGGACGACGGCGCCATGCTGTTCGTGGACTACGGCTACCCGCGCCGCGAGTACTACCTGCCCGAGCGCAGCGACGGCACGCTGGTGTGCCACCACCGCCACCGCGCCAACGGCAATCCCTTCCATCTGCCGGGGCTGCAGGACATCACCGCCTTCGTTGACTTCACCGCGCTGGCCGAAGCGGGCGTGAACGCGGGCTTTGATTTCGGCGGCTACTGCGCCCAGGCCAGCTTCCTGATCAACAGCGGGCTGCCGGGCCGGCTGGCGGCGATCGAGGAAATGGGCGACCTGGTCGAACGCCACCGCCGCACCAACGAGGTCAAGCGGCTCACGCTGCCGGGCGAGATGGGCGAGCGCTTCCAGGTGATGGGTTTCCAGCGCGGCGTGGACATCCGCCCGCTGTTCGTGCGCGGCGACCTGAGCCGGCGCCTGTGATCCTGCGTCCGTTCGCCAGGCCGCGGCTGTGGCTGGGCGTCTGGATGTTCGGCTGGGCGCTGTGCATCGCCCTGTCGCTGCTGCCGCCGATCCCGCTGGGCGGGCCGCAGGACTCGGACAAGATCGGCCACTTCCTGGCCTACTTCATCCTGTCGGCCTGGGCGGTGTCTATTTTCCGCACGCGGCGCGCGCAGGTGCTGGCGGCGCTGTCGCTGGTGGCGCTGGGCCTGGCCATCGAATGGGGCCAGGCCAACCTCACCGCCACCCGCCACGGCGACCCGCGCGACGCGCTGGCCAATACGCTGGGCATCGCGCTGGGCCTGGCGCTGGCGTTCACGCCGCTGGCGCGCCTCCTGGAACGCCTCGACCGCAAACTCTTCGGTTAAGGCACGGCCCTTGTGGGAGGGGCCGGGGTCAGGCGCGCGCTTGTTTGATGGCTTCGATGCGGGCCTTGCGCAGCCAGTCGCCGACGGCGGTGCCAGTGAGGCCGGTGGCCACGGCGTGGCCGGCCGAGACCGACATCGCCGCCGCGTGCAGCGCCAGCAGCATCGGGCCCGACGGGTACTCGGCTTCCGACAACCCCAGGCGGCCGCGCTTGTCGGCTTCGCACACCAGGGCCAGCTGCAGGATGCGCCCGGGCTTGCGGAAGCCGTCGCAGCGGGCGATCAGGTCGTGCACCGTCTCGGGCCGCAGCTCGGCCAGGCGGTGGATGTTGAGGTGTTCGCGGCAGCAGACCTCGGCCACGGCGGCGTATTCGGCCGGCACCTTGTAGCGGGCGCACAGCGCGCGCAGCGGGCGCACGCCGCTGTGTTCGTGGCCGATGTGCTTGGGCAGTTCGTGCTTTGGCGTCAGCGCCTTGCCCAGGTCGTGGGTGAGCGCGCAGAAGCCGACCAGCGCATCGCCCGGCGCCAGCCGCGCGGCCATGTCCAGCACCATCTGCGTGTGTACGCCGGTGTCGATTTCCGGATGGTATTCCGGGCGCTGCGGCACGCCGTACAGCGCGTCCACCTCGGGCAGCAGCTTCGCCAGCGCGCCGCATTCGCGCAGCAGGGCGATGGCCGCCGAGGGCTGCGGCATTTCCAGCGCTTTCTTCAGCTCCTGCCACACGCGCTCGGCCACCAGGTGGTCCACTTCGCCGGCTTCCACCATGGCGCGCATCAGCGCCAGCGTTTCCGGCGCCACCGTGAAGCCCAGCGGCGCGAAGCGGGCCAGGAAACGGGCCGCGCGCAGGATGCGCACCGGGTCTTCGGCGAAGGCGGGCGACACGTGGCGCAGCACCCGCGCCTGCAGGTCGGCCGCGCCGCCGAACGGGTCCACCAGCGTGCCGTCGCTGTCCTGGGCGATGGCGTTGATGGTGAAGTCGCGCCGGGCCAGGTCCTGGTCCAGCGTCACCGACTCATCGGCGTGGAAGGTGAAGCCACGGTAGCCGGGCGCGGTCTTGCGCTCGGTGCGCGCCAGCGCGTGTTCTTCCTTGGTGTGCGGGTGCAGGAATACCGGGAAGTCCTTGCCCACGGGCAGGAAGCCCTCGCGCACCATGCGTTCGGGCGTGGCGCCCACCACCACCCAGTCGCTGTCGCCCGCCGGCATGCCGAGCAGGCGGTCGCGCACGGCGCCGCCAACCAGGTAGGTCTTCATGGCTCAGCGTGCGGCGCGGTAGCGGTCATACCGGGTCTGGCGGTCGTCCAGGTGGCCCAGGATCTCGGGCAGCTTGGCGGCCACGCGCGTGGGCGTGATGCCCAGGCGGTGCAGGCCGTCGATGCCGCCGACCGAATCGGTGAGCAGCGAGCGGAAGTTGTCGGACGAGAACGGCTTGCCCGGCACGAAGTCGAACACGAAGGCCTGCAGGCGGCCGACCGGGTCGGGCAGCGGCACCACCAGGCGCTTGAGCCCGCGGGCCTTGGCGGTCATGCGCACGATGTCGGCCAGCGTGTAGACGTCGGGCCCGTAGAGTTCGTACACCTCGCCGAAGGTCTTGCGGTTGCCCAGCGCGCGCACGAAGGCTTCCACCACGTCGTTGACGTACACCGGCGCGAAGCGCGCGCCCGCGCGCGCCAGCGGCATCACCGGCGCCAGCTTGAGCAGCTGCGCGAAACGGCAGAACAGCCCGTCGTCATGGCCGAAGATCACCGAGGGCTCGAAGATCGTGAAGTCCAGGCCCGACGCCTTCACCGCCGCCTCGGCTTCGCCGCGCGACTTCAGGTAATGGCTCTGGCCTCGGCCGGCGTTGAGCGAGCTCATCTGCAGCAGGCGGCGCACGCCGGCCAGCTGCATCGCGGCGATCACCAGCTTGGTCAGCTCCACGTGCGCGCGCCGGAAGCCGCGGCCGTTGTCGCCATGCTCGTTCAGGATGCCCACCAGGTTGATCACCGCGTCGCAGCCGGCAAAGGACTGGCGCAGCACCGTGGGGTCGTACACGTCCACTTCGCGCAGGTCCACGCCGGGCGGCAGCAGGCGGTTGCCGTGGCAGGCCAGGTTGCGGCTGAGCAGGGTCACGGCATGGCCGTCGGCGGCGAGGCGCGCCAAGAGGTGGCGGCCGACGAAGCCGGTGCCACCGAGGATGACGATCTTGAGCGGGGTCATGGCGTGTTCTTGTTGTCCGGAAGCGTGGGGCAGGAGAAGGCGCGGCGCGACGAGGTTGGCACGGTGCGGCCGAGCAATCGCTCGGTCACCGGCACGGCGGTGCCGTCGAGGCGCCAATCGTAGATGACGCTGAAGGCGATCACGCGGGCGACGTAGTCGCGCGTTTCCTTGTAGGTGACGGTCTCGATCCAGAAATCGGGGTCGAAGCCGGAACGGTCGCGGTTCCAGCGCATCACCGGCGCCGGGCCGGCGTTGTAGGCGGCGATGGCCTGGTAGGCGATGCCGCCGTGCTGGTCGAGTTCGTGGCGCAGGTGGGCGATGCCCAGCGTCATGTTGGTGCGCGGGTCGTACAGGCTGGCGGCGCCGCTGTACGGCAGGCCCAGCCGCTTGGCGGTCATGGCCGCGGTGGAGGGCAGCAGCTGCATCAGGCCCATGGCGTTCGCCGGCGATCGCGCGCGCGGCATGAAGGCGCTTTCGGCGCGCGTCTGCGCCGCCACCCAGGCCGGGTCGATGGCGTTCTTGCGCGATTCGCGCCGCAGCACGGTCTCGTGGTGCAGCGGGAAGCGCAGGCGGTAGTGGCGCAGGTCGTCGGGATCGGTGCCGATGGTGAACACGGCGCGGTCGTGCCAGCCGGCCTGCAGCGCGAAGTCGATGGCCACGTAGCGCTCGGCGTCGTCGAGCGTGGCCAGCAACGCGGCCCATTCGCGCGTGGCCAGGCCCACGCGGTCGAGGGCATACAGCTCCAGCGCGCGGGCCAGGCGGGCATTGCCGGCGACGCGGCGCCTCAGCGCATCGTCGCTGGACGGCTCCAGCGGGCACAGCGTGTAGTACGACTGTCCCAGGCGGTCGGCGGCCAGGAAGCCGTGGAAAGTGGCGGTGGCGGCGGACCGGCGGTAGAGCGCCTTGGCGGCGTCGATCTGGCCCAGGCGTTCGCGCAGGCGCGCTTCGTAGTACTGCCAGCGCGGGTCGCCGCGCTGCGCCGCGCCCATGGCTTCGAGCGCGCGCACGGCGCCGGCGTCGTCGCGGCGGTTCATGGCTTCGCGCACGCGCCATTCGTGCAGGCGCTCGTCGTAGGACGCCGCGGGCACGGCCTCGAGCCGCGTCGAGGAGCCCGGCAGGTAAGAGGCCACCGTCCACAGCGCGATCTCGTACAGCACCTTGCCGCGCTGGGCCTCGTCCATGCCCAGCGCCGCCGACAGCGTGGCCAGCTGCGCCTGCGCCGCATCGGGCGAACGGCGGGCCAGGCGCGCCAGGCCTTCGGCGGCCACGTTGCGGCTGCGCGCGGTCCTGGGCCAGGCGCCGGCGCGGGCGTGCGGGGCGTCGATGAAGTTGGCGTAGTCGCGCGCGAGCGCCGCGTCGGCGGCCGGCAGGCCGGGCGCGAGGAAGCGCATCAGGCCGGTCTGGCCCTGGGCGGCGGCGAGTTCGATGCGCTGCCAGCGCAGGTCGGCGCCGAGCTGGCCCCTCGCCTGCAGCGTCTTGAACGGCGCGTCGCAGGTGGCGGGCAGGGTGGTGCCGGTGAGCCACAGCGCCTGTGCGTCGCGGGCCCAGGCGGCGTCGCCGGCGCCGGTGGCCAGGCGCGCGGACAGCTCGGCGCAGCGGAATTCGTTCGACGTCGACGGGCGGTAGTCAGCGCGGAAGTTGGCCCAGTCGCCGCGCTTGGCCAGTTCCATCAGCCAGGCGTCGCGCAGCCAGTCGGCCGCCGGCTGGCCGTCGTGGCGCGCCAGGACGGCGCGGACTTCCCGGGCCGTGGCGTGGGACAGCTGCCTGCGCATCGAGGTGGCTTCCACCCAGCCCAGCAGCGGGTGGTCGGCGATGCGCGTGACGTCCTGTAGGCTGAGCGTTCCGCGCTCGGCCACCCGGAAACCTTCCAGGATGGCCGGCCGCTGGCGCGACAGGTCGGGCGGCGCAACGGCCGTCTGCGCCGCGGCGGGCGCGGCGGACAGGGCCAGGAAAAGCAGCGTGCTGAGGCGAACCATCGACATGACCCGGAGTTTAGCCCATGGCGCCTGAGCGGCCCGCGCGCACATGACGCTGGCCTGGGCGATCTACCTCGCGCTGGGCGCCGTGGCGGGCGTGCTGGCCGGCCTGCTGGGCATCGGCGGAGGCCTGGTGCTGGTGGCCGCGCTGGTCTGGCTGCTGCCCAGCCAGGGCATTCCCGCCGACCATGCGGTGCACGTGGCCCTGGCCACGGCCCTGGCCAGCATCGTCCTGACCGGCGTGTCGTCGGCCCGCGCGCACCATCGCCGGGGCAGCGTGCTCTGGTCCACCGTGGCCTGGCTGGTGCCCGGCATGCTGCTGGGCGGCTGGCTGGGCAGCCTGTTCGCCACCGGGCTCGACGGCGGGCTGCTGCGTGCTTTCATCGCGGTCTATTGCTACCTGGCCGCCCTGCAGCTGGGGCTGGACTGGCCCCGCGCCCGGCCCGAGCGGGCGGACGCTCCCACCGGCCCGGCCTACACGGCCGCCGGCGCGTTCATCGGGTCGCTGTCGGCGCTGGTGGGCATCGGCGGCGGCAGCATGACGGTGCCGCTGCTGGTGTGGCGCGGCGTGCGGCCGGTGCGCGCGGTGGGCACGTCCAGCGCCTGCGGCGTTGCCATCGCCCTGGCCAGCGCCGCCGGCTATGCCGCCCACGGCCCCGCCGCGGGCAGCCTGCCGGCCGGGAGCTGGGGCTATGTCTTCCTGCCGGCCGCGATCGGCATCGCCATCGCGTCGGTGCTCACCGCGCCGCTGGGTACGAGAATGGCTCACCGCATCAGCGGCCTGGCGCTGCGCCGGCTGTTCGCGGGATTCCTGCTGCTGGTGGGCACCAGCCTGTGGTGGGGGCCCTGACGGCCGCGCCGCTCAGGGATCAGCCGGAGCGCTTCCCGGGCGCATTGGCCTGGCCACGGTCACCGGCGCCCTCGCGATCCGACCAGCCCAGCAGCCGGCGCGTCACGAACCAGTACACCGGCTTGACGGTGGCCTTCCAGGCGCGCGCCGAGATCGCCGGCGTGGCCAGGATGCGGCGCTGGCGGGCGGTGAGTTCCCCGGGCAGGTAGGTCCGCTTGTGCTTGAGCAGATGGCGCAGGTCTTCGCGCGCCATCATGCGGAACAGCCGGCCGCGGCCGGTGAAATGGAAGGCCAGCTGGAAATCCACCAGCGACGGCGAGCCGTCGGGACGCACCAGCCAGTTGGGCTCCTTGGCGGTGTCGTTGTGCACGATGCCGGCGCGGTGCATGCGCCGGAGCAGCCGCAGCGCTTCCCGGAAGTAGCCGCGCTGGTCCGGCTTGGCGGCCTGCATGGGCAGGCCGTCCAACCACTCGCGGTCCAGCGCCACGCCGTCCCAGCGCAGCAACCGCGGCACGTTGGGCAGGGCATCCAGATGGGCCAGGGCCCGCGCCTCGCGTGCCGCCAGCCTTCGCGCCACGGGCGCAAGCCACCAGGGCGCCGGCAGCGTGTCGCGGCAGACGTGCAGCCGGCCGGGGGCGCCGGTGAGGCGCACCTCGCCGAAGAGATCCCGCTTGAAGATCTGGTCCGTCATCCGCTGCCAAGGGGCTGAAATCGCCCGTCAGTGTAACGGAGTGCGGGCAGGGCTCCCGTGCGACCCCGGGGCGGGAGGGCGGGCCGCGAATGTCAAAGTTGCTGTCATGTGTAGTGCAAAGGGCTCTTGTCCGACTTTGACGTTTTCTTTACACCTGATCCCAGCCGGCGCATTGGGGGCAAGGCCCCGGCTCCACCAACCCTTGGGGACAACCATGAACACCTTCCGAATTTCCCGCCTGAGCATGGCGGTCCGCGGTGCGCTGCTCTTTGCCGCGCTGCCGCTGGCCGCGTTCGCCCAGGACGCCAGCACCGAAGAAGTGAAAACGCTCGACCGGATCGAAGTCACCGGTTCGCGCATCAAGACCGCCGAGGCCGAGGGCCTGGTGCCGGTGCAGCGCATCACGCGCGCCGACATCGACCGCAGCGGCCTGACCTCGGTCGGCGACGTCATCCAGGCGCTCACGGGCTCGGGCTCGGCGCTCAACACCAAGTTCAACTCCAGCGGCAACTTCGGCTTCCCGCCCGACGGCAGCGGCGTGGGCGCCGGCTCGGCGCAGGCCGACCTGCGGCACCTGGGCTCCAAGCGCGTGCTGGTGCTGGTGGACGGCATCCGCTGGGTGAACGAGGCCTCGGCCTCCGGCGTGGGCGCGGCCACCGACCTCAACACCATCCCGCTGGCCATCATCGACCGCATCGAAGTGCTGGAAGACGGCGCGTCGTCGCTGTACGGCTCGGACGCCATCGCCGGCGTCATCAACATCATCACCCGCAAGGACTTCGACGGCATTTCGCTGAGCGTGCAGTACGGCGAATACGGCGAAGGCGACGGCGAGACCGGCAGCATCGACCTGGCCTGGGGCAAGAACACCGACCGCGCCAACTTCTTCGCCGGCATCAGCTACACCGACCAGCAGGAAATCTTCGCGCGCGACCGCGAGCAGTCCAGCTTCCCCGTGCCCGGCACCGGCGTGCGCTTCGGCAGCTCGGCCACGCCGACCGGCCGCTTCATCTTCACCGACCCCAACACCGGCATCACCTACGACCTCACGCCCAACACCGGCAACAACAACCCGGTGTTCAACCCGGCCCAGACCGGCTGCACGCGCACCGACGGCTACCACTGCTTCACCAACGCCGACCGCTTCAACTTCTCGCAGTACAACCTGCTGCTGACGCCGTCCGAGCGCCTGGGCGTGTTCGGCCAGGGCCGCTTCCAGTTCAGCGACAGCATGAGCGGCTACGCCAAGGTGCTCTACAACCGCCGCGAGTCCACCAACCAGGCCGCGCCCGAGCCGCTGTTCCTGGGCCCTGAGGCCGGCACCGGCAACCCGCTGGCCGACAACATCTTCATTTCCCGGCTCAACCCGTTCAACCCGTTCGGCTTCGACCTCGACTCGGCCAGCAACCTGATCCTGATCGGCCGTCGCCCGGTGGAAGGCGGCGCGCGCGTGTTCGAGCAGGAAGTGAACACCTGGTACGTCGGCGCCGGACTCGAGGGCGTGTTCGACGCCGCCCAGCGCACGCTGTACTGGGACGTCAACGTCGCCTTCAGCGAGAACGAGGCCGAGCAGACCAACTTCGGCAGCTACGACATCCGCAACATCGCGCTCGCCCTGGGCAACCCGGCGGCCTGCGCCGCCGTGGCCGGCTGCACGCCGCTCAACATCTTCGGCGGCCCGGGCACCATCACCCAGGCCATGCTCGACTTCATCCAGCCGGTGGTGCGCGACCGCAGCAAGAACGAGCTGGCGCTGTTCACCGCCAACCTCTCGGGCAGCCTGTTCGAACTGCCGGCCGGTTCGGCCGACTTCGCCACCGGCTTCGAGCATCGCCGCCTGAAGGGCTCCTACCGGCCCGACCAGCTGACGGTGGACGGTTTCTACAACGGCGTGCCGTCGCTGCCGACCTCGGGTGACTACGACGTCAGCGAGCTGTACTTCGAAGTGAACCTGCCGGTCTTCGCCAACGAGGCCAGCGGCGGGAAGTTCGACTTCACCGTCGCCGGCCGCTACTCCGACTACAGCACCGGCATTTCCGAGTTCACGCCCAAGTACGGCATGCGCTGGCAGCTGGCCGAGGAGTTCGTGATGCGCGCCAGCTTCGCCGAGGGCTTCCGCGCCCCGTCGATCGGCGAGCTGTACGGTTCGGCGAGCCGCTTCGACGCCCAGCTCAACGACCCCTGCGACACGCCGCTGCTCAACCCGGGCCTGGCCGGCAACTGCGCGGCGCTCGGCGTGCCGGCCAACTACCAGCAGCCCAACCCGCAGATCTCGGTCACCACCGGCGGCAACGACCAGCTGGATCCCGAGTTCGCCGACAGCTTCACCGCCGGCTTCATCTGGAGCCCGTCGTTCCTTGAGGAATCGGCCATCGCCGATCGCGTGGACCTGGAAGTCACCTTCTACCGCCACGAAGTGGAAGGCGCCATCCAGGCCATCGACGCCCAGACCCAGCTCGACCTGTGCGTGCAGACCCTGGACCCGCTGTACTGCGGCGGCATCACCCGCGCCAGCACGGGCGGCATCAACGGCTTCAACAACCGCCTGACCAACCTCGGTTCGATCTCCACCGACGGCTGGGACGTGGACCTGTTCTGGACCTTCCCGCAGTCCGACATCGGCCAGTTCAAGCTCGGCTGGCGCAACACCTTCGTCGGCGAGTACGAGGCCTTCGGCGCCGCGGGCCAGCGCCAGCCGCAGGCCCCGGGCATCGAAGTGGTGGACAGCGCGATCCCGGAGTGGACCTCGAACGCCACCCTGGACTGGGCCATGGGCAGCTGGACGGCGGCCTGGACCCTGCGCCACATCAGCGAGCTGCGCGAGGACTGCGGCCGCGCCGTTTCCTTCGCGGTCTGCAGCAACCCGGCCACCAGCACCAACATCCTGGAGGCGACGACCTTCAACGACATGCAGGTGGCCTATCGCTTCGACGAAATGAACGACCTGCGCCTCACCTTCGGCGTGAACAACGTGTTCGACAAGGACCCGCCGATCTGCCTGTCGTGCTCGCTCAACGGCTACGACGCGTCCACCTATGACATCCCGGGCGGCCGCTTCTACTACCTGAGGGCCGAGATGAAATTCTGAAGCGTGCCCCTGCGCGCTCCAGTGGGGCCGGCGGGAAACCGCCGGCCCTTTTTCTTGCGTGCTTGTCGCGCCCCTTGGTGTTCGCGCCGGAATCACCGTGCCGCCGAGGGTTGCCTTCTGTTCGTGGCAGAGCCTTTTAACTCACAGAAGACAACCCTCGGCGGCACGGTGCTTCCGGTGGCACCTTCCCGGTTTCGTGACGAACAGCCTTGGTGCGTTCGTCGCCATTGCTTGCGCGTGTGGCCACGCGCTACCGCGTGCGCATCTTTCTTGCAGGGCGCGTTTGACTGACCCGGCCCCTGCCTTGAACGGCTCCTCGCCCATCGCGGCGCGTCCCTTCGGACACTTGTTGCTGCGTCGGCGCGAGCGGGGAAGACGGCCAGCCCGATGGTCCTATCCGCCCGGCGGCGGGTGTAGGCTCCCCGCGCGCACGACGTCACCTCCGGCGCTCGAAAAGGCGCACAGGCGTTCACCGGCTGATCGAAAACCTTCCGGTCTGTGCCATCGACGGCTTTCGCAGCAATCGATTCTTGAGCCAGGCGACGTGTCGCTCCGTCGACACTGCCGGCGCGCCGGAGGATACGTTCCGACGAGGGATGCCACGGTGTGCGCGCCAGGAACCCACACCCGCCGCCGGGCGGATAGGACCATCGGGCTGGCCACCTTCCACGCTGGCCTTGCCGCCCCCTCAAGTGTCCGAAGGGACGCGCCGCGATGGCCGTGGAAAGAGTTCGAGCCGCGGCCTGGTTAGTCGAGCCTGATCCGCAAGAAAAATGCCCCGCCTTGGTCCAGATCGACACGCGCAAGCATCGAAGCGCACCGCCACGGGCCTTCCGTCAAGCCAACCGCAAAATCCGTACCGGACGCGCCGCGAAGGCGAGGGTCAGCGGGTCGGCGTGAGTTCGACGGCGACGGCCATGTGGTCCGAGCCGGCGGCGGGCACTGCGCGGTAGTCGATGATGTCGAAGCCGCCCACCAGCACGTGGTCCAGGCTGCGCTGCGGCGCCCAGCTGGGGAAGGTGCAGATGCGTTCGTTCGGCGGCACGAGTGCCGTCTGGCGATAGAGCGCGCGCATTTCGGGCGCGTCGAAGTCGCAGTTGAAGTCGCCCATCAGCACCAGGCGCGGCGATTCCGACAGCAGCTCGGCCAGGAAGCCCAGCTGCAGCATGCGTGACTTCGCGCCCAGCGAAAGGTGGGTCACCGCCAGGTCCCAGGCCTGCGCGCCCTCGCCGAAGCGCGCCAGCAGCACGCCGCGGCCGGCGATGCGGCCGGGCAGCGCGTAGTCGAGCATTTCATTGGGCTGCAGGCGGCTGAGCAGGGCATTGCCACTGCCGGCGATGCGCGAGATGCGGCGGTTGGGCTGGTGGCTCCAGAACGGGAAGTTGCCGCGTTCGGCCAGGTAGTCGGCCTGGTTGGTGAACCCCGAGCGCAGGCTGCCGGGATCGCTTTCCTGCAGGCCCACCACGTCGTAGGGCTCGGCCAGGGTGGCCAGCGCGTCCAGGTTCATGCGCTTGCCGTTGGGCAGCACGTGCGACCAGCTGCGCGTGACGTAGTCGCGGTAGGCGCGCGTGCTGGAGCCCGCCTGGATATTGGCGCTCAGCAGGCGCAGCGGCATCGGCGGTGGCGTTGCGGCGGCAGCGGGCTTCTTCGACGGCATGCCACCATGGTGCGGCCGCGACCGGCAATCAACAAGGCCAGAACTGAACGGGGCCACCGAAGTGGCCCCGCGAAATGCCGCCTGGCGCCAGCCCTCAGGGCTGGGCGGTGGTGGCCAGTTCCAGCGCGACCAGGTAATCGATGGTGGCCAGCAGGCCCTCGGGGCCGCGGTCGGTGGTGGTGGCCTTGTACTTGCCGTTGATGATCATCGTCGGCGTGGCGTCCACCGTGGTGCGCAGCGCGAACTGGCGGGCGCGGTTGACCTTGGCGGTGACCGCGAAGCTGTTCATCGTGGACAGGAAGGCCTCGCGGTCGGCGCCGGCGCTGGCGTAATGGTCGGCGATTTCCTCCAGCGAACCGGTCTGGAACTTGCGCTCGACGAAGAACGCCTTGAACACGCCGTCGTGGGTCTTGTCGAGCAGGCCCATGGTTTCGGCCGCGAAGAAGCCACGCGCGAAGTTGTCGCTCGGGCCACCGAAGGCGCCCGGCACGTAGCGGAAGCGCACGCCATCGGGCAGGGTCTGCTTCCAGGCGTTGATGGCGGGCTGCAGGTTGGCGCAGTGGATGCAGGTGTAGGCGAACACTTCGGCCACTTCCACGCCACCGGTGCCAAAGGTCGGCTGCGGCTCGGGCAGCACGATGTAGTCGATGCCTTCGCGCGGCGCGTTGGCCGGGTCCGGCATGGCCGGCGTCGGCGCGGGCTGGGGCGCTTCGGGCTGGGCCGGGGCCGGCGTGCCGGCGCTGGCTTCATCCGCCGGGGCAGGCTCGGCGGCAGCGGTGTCGGCCGGGGTGGCTTCTTCCGTCGGGGCCGGGGCGGGGGCCGGGGCCTCGGCCTCGGCCTCGACGGCCGCGGGCGTTTCCGGGGCGGTGGCGGGCACGGTGGCCGCTTCGTCGGTGGCCGGCTGGCTGCAGGCCGCCAGGCCAAGGACGAGCATCAGGGGAAGAAGGCGCTTCATTACGGTCGTGCTCCTGGTTCGGGATGTCCCGCTAGACCACGGCCGGCGGGCCAAAGTTCAGCCCGGCGGCGAACGGCGCCGCCGGGGAAGGCTCAGCCCTGGGGGGCGGCGGCTTCGCTGGTTTCGGTGGCCGGGGCGGTTTCGCCCGCGGCCGGGTCGGCGGCCGGGGCCGCGTCGGACGGAGCGGCGTCGGCCGGGGCCGCTTCGACCGGGGCCGGGGCGGGCGCGGCCGCAGCCGCGGCCAGGGCCTCGGCGGACGGCGCGTCGGCGATGTTGTGCAGGCCTTCGATGTAGGTGGCCAGGCCCTGGACCTCTTCGTCGCTGAGGTTGGCGGCGACGCCGGCCATCACGGCGTTTGCGTTCTTGTCCTTGCCCCAGACGTTGCCGCCGCGGAAGGCGGTGAGCTGGGCGGCGGTGTAGGCCGAATGCTGGCCGCCGATGGCCGGGTACGCGCCCGGGACGCCGGTGCCGGTCGGGCCGTGGCAGGCCTGGCAGGCCGGGATGCCCTGGGCGGGATTGCCGGCGCGGAACAGGCGCTCACCGACCTGGTAGAACTTGCGGCCCTGGTTCGGGCCCGACGTGATCGGGCTTTCGTCGGCGACGCCCGGCACCACCTTCTGGGTGGAGAAGTAGGCGCCGATGTCGCGCATGTCCTGCGCGCTCAGGGTGCTGGCGAAGCCGAGCATGATCGGATTCTGGCGCTCGCCGCTCTTGTAGAGCGACAGCTGGCGGGCGATGTAGTTCTCGTGCTGGCCGGCCAGCTTGGGGTACTGCGGGTCGGCCGAGTTGCCGTCCAGGCCGTGGCAGGCGGCGCAGGCGGCGGCCTTGGTGGCGCCGGCGGCGGCGTCGCCGAAGGTGGCCGGGGTGTTGTCGGCTTCCAGCACGGCGACGGGCGCGGCCTGCGTTTCGGGCGTCGGCGTCACGGTGGCGGCTTCCTGGGCCATGACCGAGGCAGCGGCCAGGGCGGCGGCGACACCGAGGATGCGCGTGAACTTCATGGGCTGCTCCGGAACACGGGTAACGGGAAAGGGGGCTGCGCGTTGGACGCGCGGGAAGGCGCGGATTATCCCAGCCGGCGCCCGGAACGGTCAATTGAAGTCGGTGCCGCACAGGCCCGGTGCTGGTCAGGCAGGCCCGGGCAGGCCAAGCTAGTGGCCTTTCCTGCCCTGGCCGACCCGATGGCAAACCCCCTGGCCCGCGCCAAATACACCTTTTCCGCGCACGCCCTGAAGCAGCTCCCGCCCGACGAATGCCGCGAAGTGGCCTTCGCCGGCCGCTCCAACGCCGGCAAGTCCAGCTCCCTCAACGCCCTGACCAACCAGCACGGCCTGGCCCGGGTGTCCAAGACGCCCGGACGCACCCAGGCGCTGAACTACTTCGAAGTGGCGCCCAACAAGCACCTCGTCGACCTGCCCGGCTACGGTTACGCGAAGGTGCCCGAGGAAATGCGCGAGCGCTGGAAGGAGTTCATCAACGTCTACTTCCACACCCGCCAGTCGCTGGCTGGCCTGGTGGTGGTGATGGACATCCGCCACCCGCTGCGCGAGTACGACCTGCAGATGCTCGACTACGCCTTCGAGCGCAAGCTGCCCGCGCACTGCCTGCTCACCAAGGCCGACAAGCTGGGCCGCGGCGAACAGGGCAATACGCTGCTCAAGGTCCGCAAGGAGCTGGGCGAGCGCGCTTCGGTGCAGGTGTTTTCCGGCGAATCCAAGCTGGGCGTCGAGGAAGCGCGCGCCGTGGTCGCGAAGTGGCTGGAGCTCTGACGGGACCCAATCCTGTGGGAGGGATTTCAGGATTCGGCGTCGCGAAGGCGCGGATCCATGCGGGACCGCAGGGCGTCCACCAGCGCGTTGATCAGCACGATCGCCGCACCCACCACCAGCACCACGCCCAGCACCAGCGTGTAGTCGCGATTCAGCGCGCCCTGCACGAAATAGCGGCCGATGCCCGGGATGCCGAACACCTGTTCCACCACGGCCGAGCCGCTGACCACGTTGATCAGCGCCGGGCTCAGCCAGGCCACCACCGGCAGCAGGCCCGGGCGCAGGGCGTGGGCGAACAGCAGGCGGGCTTCGGACAGGCCGCGGCCGCGCGCGGCGCGCAGGTAGTCGGCGCCCAGCACGTCCAGCAGCGAGGCGCGGGTGAGGCGCGCGCAGTAGGCCAGGTTCGGCAGTGCCAGGGCGACGATGGGCAGCACCGCGCTGCGCCAGCCGCCGTCCCAGCCGCCCGCCGGCAGCCACTGCAGGCCCACCGCGAACACCAGGATCAGCAGCGGCGCGGCCACGAACTTGGGCACCGCCAGGCCCAGCCCGGCGCCGAACATCAGCAGCCGGTCGGTCCAGCGCCCGGCGCGCAGCGCGGCCCACACGCCCAGCGGCACGCCGATGCCCAGGGCCAGCAGCAGCGCCAGGCCGCCGTTCACCAGTGAAATCGGCAGGCCGGCGGCCAGCAGCTGGTTCACCGTGTAGTCCGGGTACTGGAAGGACGGGCCCAGGTCGCCGCGCAGCACGTCGCCCAGCCAGTGGCCGTATTGCGACAGCAGGGGCTGGTCCAGCCGGTACTGGGCGGCCAGGGCGGCCTCCACCTCGGGTGGCGCGGTCTTCTCGGTGTCGAACGGGCCGCCGGGCGCCGCGCGCAGCAGCACGAAGCACAGCGTCGCCAGCAGCCACAGCGTCAGGAGTGCCTCGAAGGCGCGGGAGAGGGCCCGGCGGGGATTGGCGAACATGCCGGGGACTTTGCCGCACGCGCCCGGGGCTGTCACGCTGTCCGGCCCGGCCCCGACCCAACTGGTACATTCCCGCAGATGCCCCACGCCTCCACGCCACCGCTGGTCCTGATCCGGAACGCCGACGTCTTCGCGCCCCAACCCCTGGGCCGTCGCCAGCTGCTGGTGGGCGGCGGGCGCGTGCTGTGGATCGGCGGCATGGACGAAGCCGCACCCTCGGGACTGCCGATGGACGTCGTGGACCTGCAGGGCCAGCGCCTCATCCCCGGACTGATCGACGGCCACGTGCACATCACCGGCGGCGGCGGTGAAAGCGGCTTCGCCTCGCGCGTGCCGGCGCTGCCGCTGTCGCGCTACACGTCCGGCGGCGTCACCACCGTCATCGGCGTGCTGGGCACCGACGACCTGGCGCGCTCCACCCGCGAACTCGTGGCCGGCGTGATGGGCCTGCGCGAAGAAGGCCTGAGCGCCTGGGCGCACTGCGGCGGCTACCACCTGCCGCCCGCCACGGTCACCGGCAGCGCGCGCGGCGACATCGCCTTCATCGAATGCCTCATCGGCGTGGGCGAAGTGGCGATCAGCGACCACCGCTCCAGCCAGCCCACGCTGGACGAACTGCTGAAGATCGCCGCCGAAGCGCACGTGGCCGGCCTGATGACCGGCAAGGCCGGCATCGTGCACCTGCACCTGGGCGACGGCCCGCGCGGCCTCGACCTGGTGCGCCGCGCGCTGGACCAAAGCGAACTGCCGGCGCGCGTGTTCAACCCCACCCACGTCAACCGCCGCCGCGCGCTGTTCGAAGAAGCCTTGGCGCTGGCGCGGCGCGGCTGCACCATCGACATCACCGCCTTCCCGGTGGCCGAGGGCGAGGACGCCTGGAGCGCCGCCGACGCGCTGCAGCGCTACCTCGACAGCGACGCGCCGGCCGAGCGGGTCACCGTGAGCTCCGACGCCGGCGGCTGCCTGGCCTGCTTCGACGGCGAAGGCCACCTGTGCGGCATGGACATCGGCGCGCCCGCCGCGCTCGGCGACACCATCGCCCGGCTGCTTGCGCGCGGCCTGCCGCTGGAGAAGGTGCTGCCGGCCTTCACCGCCAACGTGGCGAGCCTGCTGCGGCTGCCGCGCAAGGGCCACGTCGCGGTGGGCGGCGACGCCGACCTGGTGGTGCTGGATGCCGGCAACCGCATCAGCGACGTCATGGCGCTCGGCGCCTGGCACGTGCGCAACGGCGCGCAGGTGCGCACCGGTACCTTCGAGGGCGCAGGCCCTTCACTCCACTCCAAGCAAGGACGCTAGAAACATGCCCAGCAAGATCCCCGACGGTGGCCAGCGCGGCTGGATCATCCCGATCGGTGGCGCCGAGGAAAAGGAAGACCGGCCCGAGATCCTGAGCCGCTTCGTCGCCCTGTGCGGCGGCGCGGACGCCAACATCGTCGTCATCCCCAGCGCCAGCAAACTGCGTGAGACGGGGCCGCGCTACGTGTCGCTGTTCAAGGGCCTGGGCGCCGGCGAAGTGGAGTCGCTCGACTTCGACACCCGCCGCGACGCCGAAGAACCCAGCCGCCTGGCTCGCCTGGAGGAAGCCAACGGCATCTTCATCACCGGCGGCAACCAGCTGCGCCTGACCACGCTGCTGGGCGGCACGCCGGTGTCGCGCATGATCCGCGCGCGCAACGCCGCCGGCGTGCACGTGGCCGGCACCAGCGCCGGCGCGGCGGTGCTGAGCGAACACATGATCGCGTTCGGCGAAGAGGGCGGCTCGCCGCGCGCCGGCAGCGTGCGCCTGGCGCCGGGCCTGGGCCTGACCAACCGCTTCATCATCGACCAGCATTTCCGGCAGCGCGATCGCCTGGGGCGGCTCACCACCGCGCTGGCCTTCAACCCGTTCGCCATCGGCATCGGCCTGGACGAAGACACCGCCGCCTTCATCGGCCCGGACAACGAAGTGGAAGTGCTGGGCAGCGGCGGCGTCACCGTCGTGGACGCGCACGGCCTGCAGTTCTCGTCCATGGACCTGGTGGACGAAGGCGAACCGGTCTGCGTGCTCGGCCTCACGGTGCACGTGCTGACCGCCGGCGCCACGTTCAACCTGCATACGCGCCGGGCTTCGGCCGGCGCGCTCTCGATCAGCAAGGAATAGGAACCCAGCATGCGCATCCTCGACCGTTCGATCTACGTGGGCCCGTCGCTGTATGCGCACTTCCCGGTCATCCGGCTGGAGCTGGACCTGGGCGAGCTGGAGGCCTGGCCGACCGGCAAGCTCGGGCCTTCGTTCGTGGACGGACTGGTGGCGGCGCTGCCGGGCCTGGCCGGGCACGGCTGTTCGTACCGCGAGCCCGGCGGCTTCATCCGCCGCATGACCGAAGGCGAGGGTACGTGGCTGGGCCACGTGCTCGAACACGTCGCCATCGAGCTGCAGAACGTCGCGGGCGAGGACGTCACCTTCGGCAAGACCCGCAGCACCGACAAGCCCGGCGTGTATTCGGTGGTGTACGAGTACGTGCAGAAGGAAGAGGGCGTGGCCGCCGGCGAGCTGGCGATCCGCCTGCTGTCGTCGCTGCTGCCGCCCGCGCTGCGCACCGAAGGCAGCGTGCCCGCCGACTGGCAGTGGGACACCGCGCGCGACGAGTTCATCCGCTACGCCCAGCGCCGCGCGCTGGGTCCGTCCACGATGTCGCTGGTGCGCGCGGCCGAAGAGCGCGGCATCCCCTGGCTTCGACTCAATGAGCAGTCGCTGGTGCAGCTGGGCCACGGCAAGTACCAGCAGCGCATCCAGGCCACCATCACCGGGCGCACGCCGCACATCGCGGTGGAGCTGGCCAGCGACAAGGAAGAAACCAACAAGATCCTCGGCTCGCTCGGCCTGCCGGTGCCGCGCCAGGAGCTGGTGCAGAGCGAATCGGCCGCCATCCGCGCCGCGCGCCGCATCGGCTTCCCGGTGGTCACCAAGCCCTACAACGGCAACCACGGCCGCGGCATTTCCATCTGCCTGCGCACCGACGCCGAGGTGGTGGAAGGCTTCAACAAGGCCAAGGAAATCTCGCGTTCGGTCATCGTCGAGACCTTCATGGAGGGCGACGACCATCGCCTGCTGGTGGTGAACGGCGAGCTGGTCGCCGCCACCCGCCGCACGCCCGGCCACGTGGTGGGCGACGGCACGCACACCATCGCGCAGCTGGTGGACATCGTGAACCAGGACCCGCGCCGCGGCGTCGGCCACGAGAAGGTGCTCACCCGCATCGAGCTCGACGCCCAGGCGCAGACGATGATGGCCCGCGAGGGCGTGGACGCCGGCACCGTGCTCGAGGCCGGGCGCGTGGTGTACCTGCGCTCCACCGCCAACCTGTCCACCGGCGGCACCGCCACCGACGTCACCGACATCATCCACCCCGACAACCGCGACATGGCCGTGCGCGCCATCCGCGCCATCGGCCTGGACGTGGGCGGCGTGGACTTCCTCACCACCAACATCGCCGAAAGCTACAAGGCCATCGGCGGCGGCATCTGCGAGTGCAACGCCGCGCCCGGCTTCCGCATGCACGTGGCGCCCAGCGAGGGCACGCCGCGCGACGTCGCCGGCCCGGTCATCGACATGCTGTTCCCAGCGGGCGCGCCCTCGCGCGTGCCGATCGCGGCGGTCACCGGCACCAACGGCAAGACCACCACCGCGCGCATGCTGGCGCACATCACCAAGATGGCCGGCTACACGCCGGGCATGACCACCACCGACGGCGTCTACATCGACGGCCAGCGCACGGTGGAAGGCGACATGACCGGCCCGGTGTCGGCGCGCATGGTGCTGGCCGACCCGCAGATCGACCTGGCGGTGCTGGAAACCGCGCGCGGCGGCCTGCTGCGCGCCGGCATGGGCGTGCGCCACGTCAACGTGGGCGCGGTGCTGAACGTGCAGTCCGACCACCTCGGGCTCAAGGGCATCGACACGCTGGAACAGCTGGCCGAGATCAAGCGGATCGTTGTCGAAGTGGCCACGGATTGCGCGGTGCTCAACGCCGACGACCCGCAGGTGCTCAAGATGTCGGGCTACACCGAGGCCAAGGTGATCTGCTACGTCACCATGAACCCGCAGCACGGCCTGGTGCGCGAACACATCCGCGCCGGCGGCCGCGCCTGCGCGCTCGAGGCCGGCGTCAACGGCCAGATGATCACGCTCTACGACAAGGGCAGCCACATCCCGCTGCTGTGGACGCACCTGATTCCCGCCACGATGGAAGGCCGCGCGCTGCACAACGTGCAGAACGCGATGGTGGCCGCGTCCATGGCCTTCTCGCTGGGCATCAAGCTCGACGCGATCCGCCAGGGCCTGCGCACCTTCGACACCACGTTCTTCCAGGCGCCCGGGCGCATGAACGTGTTCAACGAGCATCCGTTCAAGGTGCTCTTCGACTACGGCCACAACGCCCACGCCGTGGGCGTGATGGCCGACCTCGCCCAGCGCCTGGACGTCACGGGCCGCCGCATCGTGGTGATGGCCGGTCCGGGCGATCGCCGCGACGAAGACCTGGTGGCCATTGCCGACGCCGTGGCGGGACGCTTCGACCACTACATCTGCCGCCGCGACGACGGCCTGCGCGGGCGCGACGGCGACGAAGTGCCGCGCATCCAGGCCAAGGCGCTGATGGCCAAGGGCGTGCCGGCCGAGGCCATCTCGATCATCCCCGACGAGCAGAAGGCCATCGACGCCGCGCTGCGCATGGGCCAGCCCGGCGACCTGCTGCTGGTGTTCGCCGATGCGCTGGTGCGCTCGTGGAAGCAGGTCACCAAGTTCCGGCCCGAGGGCAGCGCCGGCGCGGTGCCGGCGCCGGTGGCGGCGCGCGCGCCGGCACCCGAGGCCGTGCGCGAGGAGCCCGCGCTGAGTGATTTCGAAGGCGTGGTGCGCGACGAGCGCGGCGTGCACCTGCCGCGCGAGGAAAACGACTGAGCACCCTGGCCCCCCTTCCGTTCGACGATTCGCGCCGGCTCACCGGCCCCAACCTGTATTTCGCCGGCACCGGCGCGGTGCTGGAAACCCTGGGCGAAGGCGCGGACGATCCGCGCGAATGGGACGGCTGGCGCGAGCGCGTGCAGCGCCTGGGCACGGCCCTGGGCTGGCCGGTGGACACGGTGGTGGTTCGCCCGCATCCCGGCGGCGCCGCGCTGGCGTTCGGCGCGCCGTCGGACGGGCTGTACGCCGCCACCGAGCTCAACGAATGGGCCTGGCTGTCGCAGCGGCGCGCCTTCGTGCTGCATGCGCCGGGGCATCCGGCGGCCTGGGACGAAGATTCCGCGCGGCACACGCTGGCGGCGATGGTGGCGGGCGAAGCCAACCCCCGCCTGCGCCAGTTGGAGGCGCAGGCGACGGCGCGCGGCGTGCCGGTGCTGGCCGACGATGACGCGCTGACCCTGGGGCTGGGCGAGGGCGGGCAAACCTGGCCCATCGCGGCGCTGCCCGACGTCGCCGACGTGCACTGGTCGGCGCTGCACGCCATTCCCACCGCGATGGTCACCGGCTCCAACGGCAAGACCACCACCGTGCGCCTGGTGGCCGCGATGCTGCGTGCGCACGGCCTGCGCACCGGCCACAGCTGCACCGACGGCGTGTTCGTGGCGGGCGAGCAGATCGCCAGCGGCGATTTCTCCGGCCCGGGCGGCGCCCGCGCCGTGCTGCGCGACCCGCGCGTGCAGGCGGCGGTGCTGGAAACCGCCCGCGGCGGCCTGCTGCGCCGTGGCCTGGTGCTGCCGCGCGTGGACGCGGCGGCGGTGACCAACGTCAGCGACGACCACTTCGGCGAATACGGCATCCACGACCTGGACGCGCTGGCCGACGCCAAGCTCACCGTGGCGCGGGCGCTGGACGCCGACGGCGTACTGGTGCTCAACGCCGACGATGCGCGCCTGGCCGCGCGCGGTGAAAAGATGCCCTGCCGCTTCGCCTGGTTCGCGCGCGACCACGACCACCCGCGCCTGCTTGCGCACCGCGCGCAGGGCGGCGCCACCTGCGGCGTGCGCGATGGCCGGCTGCATCTTTGCTCGGGCGGGCAGGGCGAGGACATCGGCGACATCGGCACCATGCCGCTCACCGACGGCGGCCTGGCCGAATACAACATCGGCAATGCCGCGGCGGCGAGCCTGGTCGCGCAGGCGCTGGGTGTTCCCGCGAAAACCATTGCCGGCGTGCTTTCGACTTTCGGCAGCGACCCGGGCGACAACCCCGGCCGCCTGCAGCGCTGGAGTTTCGGCGGCCTGCGCCTGCTGCTCGACTACGCCCACAACCCCGAAGGCCTGCGCGGCCTGCTGCGCGTGGCGCGAGCGGGCGGGCCGAAACGCCTCGGCCTCGTGCTCGGCCAGGCCGGCAACCGCGGCGACGACGACATCCGCGCCCTCGCCGGCGTGGCCGCCGACGCCCGTCCCGACCTCGTGGTGCTCAAGGACATCGACGGCTTCATCCGCGGCCGCGCCACCGGCGAAGTGGCCCAGGTGATCGGCGACGAACTGCGCCGTCGCGGCCTGCGCGACGACCAGCTGCGCATCTGCCTGCCCGAACTGGGCGCCGTGCGCGAACTGCTGGCCTGGTCCCAGCCCGGCGACGTGCTGGTGCTGCCCATCCACGCCCTCGACGCCAAGGCCGAAGTCCAGTCGCTATTGGATGGATTGCAGGCTTCGGCCTGGCAGGCCGGGGATCAGTTGCCCTAAAACGGGGTCAGGTTCACTGCCTTTCACCAACCATTGGTTAGTGAGAAGCAGTGAACCTGACTCCGTTCCTGGCGGCGTGCAGCAGGAGGCGGGAATAGAGGCGGTGGAAGCGCAGCAGCGCGTCGAAGGGGAGCCCCATGCGGCCCGGTCCGGCGCCCTTGCGGGCCACCACCGCGGAGCCGAAATACAGCCGTGTGCCGGCGCCGCCGGGCAGGGGTGAGGCCATCAGCCAGGAGCGCGTCCGGCCGGTGAAATCGCAGAGCAGCAGCTGGTCGTCGGCCCGCGCCTCGACCCGCCAGGCTGCGAAGTTCGCCGCCTCGCCCGCGGCCAGCCGGGCGGCATCCGCGTCGGTCGACGGACGTGATGCGAAAAGGCCCAGCAGCAGGCGTTCAACCTTGAACAGGCGGGTCGTGTAAAAGGCCCGCACGAAATCCGCCTGTGAAACGCGGCCATCGACCTCGGTGCAATAGCAGTCCGCGTAGCCCTGGCCGTCCTGGTAACGAAGCAGGAACGCGTCGGGCGGGATTTCGCAGGGCTCGATGCGGCTCATGGCGCGCTGCCTGCTCTCGAAAGAGACAGGAACCGGCTTGGATGCCGGTCCAGCGGGTTGGCCTGGAAGCCCTGCACCTCGGGGCGCACCAGGTGCTTGGAGGTGTAGAAGTAGATCGGCACCAGCGCATGCGCCGACAGCAGCCTTGCTTCGGCCTGGCGCAGCAGCGACGAACGCTCGGCGAGCGTGGGCGCGCGATCCGCGGCGTCGAGCAGGGCGGTGAAGCGGGCGTCGTCGTAGCCGGTCCAGTTCGAGGCGCTGTCGGCGCGGAAGCCGTCCAGGAAGTTGCGGGCATCGTCCACGTCGGCGATCCAGCCGCCGCGGAACACCTGCGTGATCACCTTCTGCCGGCGGTTGCCGACGAAGACCTTCCACTCCTCGTTGCGCAGCCGCACCTGCACGCCCAGCACCTCGCGCCACATCGCCGCCACGGCCAGCGACAGGCGCCGGTGCGGCGTGGACGTGTTGTAGCGCAGCTCCACTTCCAGCGGCTTGCCCGGACCGTAGCCCGCCTCCCGATAGCGCTGCCGCGCCAGCGCCTCGCGCTGCTTCTGCGTCGAACGCCCCCAGCCCAGCGACGCCGGCGTGTAATCGGCCACGCCCGGCGGCACCAGCCCGAAGGCCGGCGTTTCGCCCAGGCCCGTGACGTGGCGCGTGAGGATGTCGCGGTCGATGGCCAGCGACAGCGCCTCGCGCAGCGCCGCATTGCCTTCGAAAGGCGGCTGCTCGAGATTGAAGCCCAGCCAGAACGCGCCGAGATAAGGGCTGATGCGCAGCTGCGAACCGAACCGCTGGCGCAGCTGCGGCAATGGCTGCGGCGGCACGGTCTCGGTGATGTGCAGGCCGCCGGACTCGAAGCGCTTGAGCTCGCTGCTGGCGTCTTCGGTGACATGGAAACGCACGCGTTCGATCGGCGCGGGCGCGCGGAACATCGGATTGCGTTCCAGCGTGATCATCGCCTGCGGCAGCCAGTCGGCCAGTTGGTAGGCGCCGTTCACCACCAGCTTGCCGGGGCGCGTGTGCTGCGCGCCGTGCCTGGCAATCGCCGGCAGGTACACCGGGTAGGCCGTGGGCAGCGTGAGCAGGCGCGGCAGGTCGGCGCTGCGGCTCAGGCGGAACACCACGGTGCCCGCGTCCGGCGCCGACACGCCCAGGCTCGCGGCCGGCACTTCGCCGCGCTGCACGCGCGCCGCGTTGTCGATGGCGTCGAAATGCCCCGCGAACGGCGCGGCCGTCATCGGTTCGAACGCGCGCCTGAAGCTGGCCACCACCTGCGGCGCATCCAGCGCCTCGCCGTTGGACCAGCGCAGGTCCGGCCGCAGGTGGAAGGTCCAGGTGCGGCCGTCGGCCGAAGCCTCCCAGCGCTCGGCCATGCCCGGGATCAGCCGGCCCGCGCCGTCCTCGGCCACCAGGCCTTCGTACAGGTCGCGCAGCACGTTGGCGCAGGCCACCTCGGGGCAGCGGTGCGCGTCCAGCGTGGACGGCTCGGGCCCGTTGCCGCGCTCCAGTGCCTGGGCCCAGGCCGGCCCGCAACACAGCAGCAGCAAGGGCAGGACGGTCGCCTTCACGGGTTGGGGGATAAGATCGTCATCCTTGCGATTGTAGGCCAGCGCCCGCAGATCGCTTAAACCCCCAGCAAGGCGCACCCCGTGTCCGGACCCAGCAACGCCAAGGAAAGCCCCATCACCGACCACCGCGAGCTGGTCGACTATCTGTCGTCCGGTGCCCGCCCCAAGTCGGAATGGACCATTGGCACCGAGCACGAGAAGTTCGGCTTCCGCCTCGACGACCTGCGGCCGCCCACCTGGGACGGCCCGCGCGGCATCGAGGCCATGCTCAAGGGGCTGACGCGGTTCGGCTGGCAGCCCTTCGAAGAGCACGGCAAGCTGATCGCGCTGCTCAAGGACGGCGCCTAGGTGACGCTCGAACCCGCCGGCCAGCTCGAACTCTCCGGCGCCATGCTGCAGGACATCCACGAAACCTGCCGCGAAACCAACCAGCACCTGCGCGAAGTGAAAACCGTCAGCGAGGAACTGGGCCTGGGCTTCCTGGGCATGGGCTTCCAGCCCAAGTGGCGCCGCGACGAAATGCCCTGGATGCCCAAGGGCCGCTACAAGATCATGCGCGACTACATGCCCAAGCGCGGCAACCTGGGCCTGGACATGATGACCCGCACCTGCACCGTGCAGGTGAACCTGGACTTCTCCAGCGAAGCGGACATGGTGAAGAAGTTCCGCGTTTCGCTGGCCCTGCAGCCGATCGCCACCGCGCTGTTCGCCGATTCGCCGTTCACCGAGGGCAAGCCCAACGGCTTCCTCAGCTATCGCTCGCACATCTGGACCGACACCGACCCCGACCGCACCGGCATGCTCGACTTCGTGTTCGAGGACGGCTTCTCGTTCGAGCGCTACGTGGACTACCTGCTCGACGTGCCGATGTACTTCAGCTACCGCGACGGTGAGTACATCGACCTCAGCGGCCAGAGCTTCCGCAAGTTCCTGCGCGGCGAGCTCCCGGCCCTTCCCGGCGTGCTGCCGACGATGCGCGACTGGGCCGACCACATGACCACCGCCTTCCCCGAAGTGCGGCTGAAGAAATACCTGGAAATGCGCGGCGCCGACGGCGGCCCCTGGAACCGCCTGTGCGCGCTGCCGGCGTTCTGGGTCGGCCTGCTGTACGACAGCGAAGCGCTGGACGCGGCCTGGGACCTGGTGAAGGACTTCAGCATGGACGAGCGCAATGCCCTGCGCGACGGCGTGCCCAAGCATGCGCTGAAGCTGCCGTTCCGCGGCGCCACTGTGCGCGAGCTGGCGCTGGAGGCGCTCAAGATCGCCGGCCAGGGCCTGGCGCGCCGCAACCGCCTGAACGCCTCGGGCGCCAGCGAAGCGGTGTTCCTCGAGCCGCTGGTCGAGTTCGCGCTGGCCAATGAAACTCCCGCCGAGCGCAAGCTCGCCCTCTACCACGGCGCCTGGAAGGGCAGCGTGGACCCGGTGTTCAAGGAATTCGCGTACTGACATGGGCCTGATCAAAGCCGACTGGTTCCGCGCCAACGACGAGCGCATCGACGCCCTCGACCACCTGCTCGAGCAGCGCGCCGTGCCGCACGGCGGCTATGGCCTCGAGCAGCTCGATGGCTTCCTGAGCGCGCTCGTGGTGAGCCCGGGCGACACCATCGAGCCCGAAGAGTGGATGCCGAAGGTGTGGGGCAAGACGCCGCCGCGCTGGGAAGGCCCGGCCGACGAAGCCGCCGCGCGCGAGCTGCTGATGCTGGCCTGGCAAACCGCCGCGCGCCGCGTGCGCTTCAACGGCGACGAAGTGACCGTGGACGGCGCGCTGTTCTGGTGGCTGCCCGACGACCCGAACGCCGAACACGGCGACGACGTGGACATCGGCGCCGCCTGGGGCGCGGGTTTCCTGGACGGCATGGAGCTGCGCAGCGACGCCTGGGACGCGTGGATCGAAAAGGACGACTGGATCGGCGAAGTCGAGGCCTATGTCGAAGCCCTGGCCGTGGGCAGCTATCCGCCCGAGGAAGAGGGTGGGGCACCGACGAAGCTGCCCTACACCGAGCGCCTGGAAATCCACGCCGGCCTCAGCGACATGCTGCACGACCTGCACTGCCACCGCCTCGAATCCCTGACCCCGCGCGAACCCATCCGCCGCGCCGCCACCCCCGAGCGCAACGACCCGTGCCCCTGCGGTTCGGGCAAGAAATTCAAGAAGTGCTGCGGGGCCTGATGGTTTCCCGTGCGCCGGCTGGCGCATGACAGTCAAACCCGGCGCCTACATCTCCTTGAACAGGTGCAGGTAGCTGCGGCTCACCGGCACGCGTTCCTTGCGGCCCTTGATCTCGATGTCAGCCGTTTCGTTCTCGCCGCGGGTGATCCGCCGGATCGAACGCAAGTTGACCACCACCGAGCGGTGCACCTGGGCGAAGTGTGCCGGGTCGAGTTGGGCCAGCAGGTCTTTC
>JAPLSJ010000006.1 GCA_026398695.1 Arenimonas sp. | reverse complement strand
AACCCGTCGTTCGAACTCAACTCCGCGCTGCTCTCGCGCTGCCGCGTGCACGTGCTCGAGGCCGTGTCGCGCGACGACATCGTGCAGGCGCTCAAGCGCGCGCTGGCCGATGGAACCAGAGGCCTGGGCGGGCAGGGCATCACCGTCGACGACGAACGCCTGCAGGAAATCGCCGGCGCCGCCGACGGCGACGTGCGCCGCGGCCTGACCCTGCTGGAAATCGCCGCCGAACTGGCCGCCGACGAAGGCGGCCACATCACCCAGGCCACCCTGGTGCAGGTGCTGGCCGACCGCACCCGCCGCTTCGACAAGCAGGGCGAACAGTTCTACGACCAGATCTCGGCCCTGCACAAATCCGTGCGCAGCTCCAATCCCGACGCCGCCCTGTACTGGTTCGCGCGCATGCTCGACGGCGGCTGCGACCCGATCGACCTGGCCCGCCGCATGACCCGCATGGCCATCGAAGACGTCGGCCTGGCCGACCCGCGCGCCCTGCAGATGGCCATCGAAACCTGGGACGCCTACGAACGCATGGGCAGCCCCGAAGGCGACCTCGCCCTGGGCCAGCTGGTGATCTACCTGGCCAGCTGCGCCAAATCCAACGCCGGCTACGTCGCCTTCAAGGCCGCCCAGGCCGACGTGCGCGAACACGGCACGCAGGACGTGCCGCTGCACCTGCGCAACGCGCCCACCAAACTCATGAAGGAGCTGGGCTACGGCACCGGCTACCAGTACGACCACGACGCGCCCGAGGGCATCGCCCTGGACCAGACGGCCTTCCCCGACGCGATGGGCGAGAAGGTTTATTACGAACCGGTCGACCGCGGCCTGGAGATCAAGCTCAAGGACAAGCTCGACCGCCTGCGCGCCGCGCGCTCCGAAGCCCGCAAGCCACATGACTGACATGGCGCCCCTTCCGGTGGGCCCGTCGGCCCACGCCGAAACCCTGCACCGCGACGGCTGCGTGCTGCTGCGCGGCGTCATCCCCGCGCCGTGGCGCGACGCGCTGCGCGACGAGTTCGACGCCGGCGAAAAACCCAATAGCCAGTGGCCCGTGCCGCGCGGCCCCGACTGGCGGCATTCGCTGCTGGATCTGTCGCCCACCGTGCAGGAAACCTGCCGCCTGCCTGAACTCGTGATGGCCGTGGGCGCCCTGATCGGCGAAAAGTTCTTCCTGGCCCAGGTGGAAGGCCGCGAACCCCTGCCGGGCGGCGGCCACCAGGGCCTGCACCGCGACCTGTCGTCGCAGCGCCCGGGCGACACGGCGCTGGCCATCGTGTTCCTGGACGACTACGGCCCCGCTAACGGCGCCACCCGCGTCGTGCCCGGCAGCCACCGCCGCGGCACGCTGGCCGACTACGACGACGCCAGCCAGTCCGTGCAGCTGTCGGGCCAGGCGGGCGACGCGCTGGTGTTCGATGCCGATTTGGTGCACGCGGGAAGCCTCAACGTCACCGGCGCGCGGCGGCGTAGCCTGCTGATGACCTTCTTTGCCGAGCCCCTCTATGCGTCCCATCTGAAGACGGCGCATTTGCGCAGTATTCGAATGGAAGCGGCGTGGTACCTGCCGTCGAGCGCTATGGGGGCGATGTCATCGGAGTCGAGTCGAGCCTCGGTTCCGTAACGGTCGCACGCCTACTCTTTCATGGCTTGCGGGGTGGGCACTGTTTAGCCAGCATCTCCACGGCGTTCAAATACATCCTCTCCCGCGCGGGGCTGTCGACCATTTCTTTTGCGCTGGCAAGCAGTTGGGCGCCACGCATGCAGTCGGCCCCGATACTGCTCGTCGAAACGTTTGTTGCCAAGTCCACCGTGGACGCAAAATCCCCCAGTTCGGCGCCGCGCTGCAGCCACTTCAGGCCATCCTGCGGATTGTCAGATGCAAGGAAGTAGTGGTCCTGTAGACGACGTATGGCGGATAGCTCGTCTCGCCCGGCCGCGGCAAGTACGGAGGCCATCTGGGAATCCGGGATTCGGCTCGGCGAAGAATTCCCAGCAACGCTGGTCTCCTGGGGGTGCTTGCCCTCTTGCTCCAGGGATCTCCGTTCTGCACATCCAAGGATGGCGCAGGGTAAGGCAATCGAGAAAAAAAGAAGCCTCGTCGAGTTTCGCGAATCTCTATTTTTGTCGCCGCTCATTTTCCGGCCTTCTTGCTGCTGCAGTTGAATCGTTAGTATCGCTGAAACATGTTCCAGGACGACTACGGCTCCGCCAACGGCGTCACCCGCGTGGTGCTCGGCAGCCGCCGCTGAGGCATGTTGGCCGACTACGATGACGCCACCCGGTCCGTGCAGCTATCGGGCCAGGCGGGCGACGCCCTGGTGTTCGACGTCGACCTGATGCACGCCGGCAGCCTCAACGTCACCGGCGCGCGTCGCCGCAGCCTGCAGATTACTTTTTTCGCCGAGCGGCTGTACGCGTCCCGCCTGAAGACGGCGCATTTGCGCAGCATTCGAATGCCGGCCGCATGGTTCTCGCCAACGCACACACAGGCGGCCTCACCGGCCGATCCTCGCGATGACGCTGCAAGCGGGTGCCCAGAGCCCCAAGCCGGAACGGGCTCCGGACTGAGGGCGAACTACCAAAGTCCGAACTACCTGGCATGACGGAGAAAGAAAGCAGCGCGTCGCACCCGTTCCAACGAAATGACGCCGGGTGAGAGAGGTTTGGGGTCGGTTCCACCGCGCAGCCAAGGCCTGGCTATGCTGGGCCGTCTGAGGGCTCACAGTAGAACCCGCCGCGAGGCGACTCTCCCCAATGAACGCCTACGGCGTATGTGGTGCCCGAACGATCCTGTTCAATGACGCCAATCGTCAGGCTCACTGCCGCCCGGGAGCTTTGATAGACCCAGCCCGCCGCCGGCAAGGTGCTCTGGTATTGGCTCAGAACGGACTCGAAAGAGTCACTGGACACATAGTTCCGGGACACGCTGGTCAACGCGGACTTCTCAATGACCCTTGGTTGTCCGAGAGGCCGCGATCCCGGCGCTTCGGGAAGTTGCTCGAACTGAGTTCGAAGTTGGCCCGCGTCGATTCGTGTTCGCCCGGACGAAGGGGCGAACGCACTCCACGCAAGCCAGCCCATGACCAGGAGCCAAACGACGAGGAAGATCCTGGATGCGAACGACGGCTTCATGCGGCCAACGGTGTCCTTGTTGAGTGTTCAGATGGAGCAGTAGCCGGCCCGTCCTCTCGACGCTTCCGACGCCGCGGTCAGCGCGCGAACCATCTTCCCGGCGTACTCATTGCGCCAATGTCGCCGTGCGCAGCACCGGATACAGGTTCAAGCGCGAGTCCCACGACGAATGCAGCCGATGGAAGTAAGACAGCCGCGCCTGCGGGTCGGCGGCGAAGGCGGGGTCGTCCTTCAGGCGCTGTTCGAAGCGCGCCTTCAGGTCCGGGGCGCGGGCCATCATGTCGCGGGCCACGGCTTCGGCCACGTAGCCTTCCATGTATTCCTTCTGCTCGAAGTGGTTGTTGAAGTCGCCCCAGGCCAGCAGCGAGTCGGGGGCCTGCGGCTCCAGCATCGCCATCACCAGCCGTGAGCGGGCCTGGCGGATGGGCACGAACAGGGCGCCGGGGCCGATGTCCTGCACGTCGTCGGCCCAGCTACCGGTGACGGCCAGCGGCTGGTGGCCTTCGACCGAGCGAGGCGAGGGCGTGGCCGTGTCGGCGCGGAACACCTGCACGGCGGCGCGGGGCAGGGCGGCGATGCGGCGGTATTGAATGCCGTGGATGTCCAGCTGGCGTGCCACGCGGGCGGCGTGCTCGGCGGGCACCAGGTAGCCGCCGGCGGGCGGGGCCACGCTGATCGAAGGCACCACTTCGTCGCGCAGCGGGATCTTCCAGACCTGCGGCTTGGATTCGTCGTAGCGCGTCATCAGCGCGCCAGACACGTCCGACGGCGTGCGGGTGTAGGCGTAGCCGCGGAATTCAATGGTGCGGGCCTTGTCGGTGGCGGTGTAGGCCAGCGGCTCGGGTGCGGTGCCGGGCACGGCGGCGCGGGCGTCGGCTTCGCGGGCCACGGCCTGCCACTGCGCGCCGTTCGCGGCCACGTGCTCGAGCACCGACACCACGGTGTTGCGCGTCGAGCGCACGCGCTCGGGGTAGGTGCGCCACGAGTGCGTTTCCACCAGCATCGAAAGCCGGTTGCGCAGCCAGAAGTAGCCGGTGGAGAAGCGCGGCGCCGCCACGCCGTCGGCGAAGCCCGACGCCGGGTCGTCGTCGGTCACGAACGAGGGATAGAACGGCAGCGGCAGCGAACCCGCCTTGGCCAGGTCGGCGATGACGCCGTCGCGCCAGGCGCGGCCCACCTGCCGCAGCGCCGCGTCCCCGGCGTGGATCGGTTCCACCTGGATGGAGATGTCGTGCTCGAACTGCGCGCCGTCGGTGACGTGCAGGTCCACCACCGCCAGCGGGTCCCATTGGTTCACCAGGGCCAGCATGGCCTGCATTTCCGGCGCGTCGGCCTTCACGTAGTCGCGGTTGAGGTTGTAGTTCTGGGCGGTGGTGCGCCAGCCCATCTGCTCGGGGCCGCGCTGGTTGGGGCGGTTCCAGGCGCCGAAGCGCTCGTGGCCGTCAATGTTGAACACCGGCACGAACACCCACACCAGCTTGTCCAGCGCGCCCTTGGCGGCCGTGCCGTCCAGCAATTGGCGCAGGGCCAGGAAACCCGCGTCCTTGCCGTCGATCTCGCCGGCGTGGATGCCGCCCTGGATCAGCACCACCGGCAGCCCGCGCTCACGCGCCGCGGCCGGATCCAGCGCGCCCGACGTGGACGCCACCAGCGCCTTCATCGGCCGGCCCTGCGGCGTGGTGCCGAACTGGATGCAGCGCACGGAAGCGGGGTAGGCCTTGGCGAAGGCGTCGCACAGCTCGATCACCTCGGCATAGCGCCCGGTGCGCACGAAGCCGGATTGTTCGGACACCGTGGCCAGCGAATCACTGGCGACGGCGGCTCCGGGGCCGACGGCGAGCAGCAGGGAAACGAACAGGTTGCGCATGGGTACGGGGCCGCCGAAGAGTGGAAAGCCAAGGCTAACGGCATGGCCGCGCCCTGCCTACCCCGCCGTCCCGGTTCACGCTACGCTGGCCAAAAGCCGGGGAGGGTGCGATGGAAAAACCTTTTGGCCAGAACGTCCCGTCGGTGTTGGCGCAGCCCACGTTCCCCAATATCGCCACGCAGGCCTTCGATGCCGGCCTCACGCTGCCGCAGCTGCTGGTCAATGCCTGCGAACTCAACGCCGACCGTACCGCCGTCAGCAACCTCGGCTGCCGGCTGAGCTTCAACGAGATCAACCGGCTCAGCGCCGATTTCGCGGCCTACCTGCGCCACGGCCTGGGCCTGGCGCCCGGCGAGCGGGTGGCCATCATGCTGCCCAACCTGCTGCAGTACCCCGTGGCCCTGCTGGGCGTGCTGCGCGCCGACCTGGTGGCCGTGCTGGTGAACCCGCTGTACACCGCCCGCGAGCTGCGCCACCAGCTGGCCGACTCGGGCGCGAGCGTGCTGGTGGTGCTGGAGAACTTCGGCGCCGTGGCGGCCGAGGCGCTGCCGGGCACCGCCGTGCGCCAGGTCATCACCACGCGCGTGGGCGACCACCTGCCTTGGCCCAAGTCGCTGGTCGTCAACACGGTGCTCAAGCACGTCAAGAAAATGGTTCCGGCATTTTCGATTGCCGGCGCGGTGCGCTGGCCGGCGGCGCTGGCGGCGGGCGCGAAGCAGCCGCGCGTGTTTTCGCAGGCCCAGGCCAGCGACACCGCCCAGCTGCAGTACACCGGCGGCACCACGGGTCTGTCGAAGGGCGCGGTGCTGCCGCATTCGGCGTTGATCGCCAACGTGGCGGCGGCCGAGCAGTGCTTCGGCTACGCGATGGACCCGGCCACGGACGTGATCGTGATCTGCCTGCCGATCTACCACATCGCCGCCTACACCAACCTGGTGTTCACCCTGGTGCACGGCTACCACGCGGTGCTGGTGAGCAACCCGCGCGACATCCCGGGGCTCATCAAGACCCTCGCCGAAGAAAAGCCCGCCTTCTTCTCCGGCGTGAACACGCTGTACGACGCGCTGATGAACCACCCCGATTTCGCCAAGCTCGACCTGTCGGGCCTGAAGCTGTGCCTGCAGGGCGGCACCGCCTTGCGCCGCGCCACCGCCGAGCGCTGGAAACAGCTGACCGGCAAGGACGTGGTGGAAGGCTACGGCCTGTCCGAAACCAGCGCCGCCATCACCTACAACCGCTGGAACGCCCCCAACCCGGTCGGCTCGATCGGCCTGGCGCTGGCCGAGGTGGAAATCAGCCTTCGCGACGAACAGGGCAACGAAGTGGCGCCGGGCGAACCCGGCGAACTCTGCGCCCGCGGCCCGCAGATGACCACCGGCTACTGGAACCAGCCGCAGGAAACCCGCGACGCCTTCTTCGCAGGCGGCTGGTTCCGCACCGGCGACATCGCGCGGATGGACGAGCAGGGCTATTACTTCCTGCTCGACCGCCGCAAGGACATGATCCTGGTGTCGGGCTTCAACGTCTTCCCCAACGAAATCGAGGACGTGGTGGCCCTGCACCCCGGCGTGCTGGAAGCGGCCGTGGTCGGCGTGCCGGATCAAAAATGCGGCGAGGCCGTGCGCCTGGTGGTGGTGCGCCGCGACCCCGCGCTCACCGAAGCCGACCTGCGCGCCCACTGCCGCCAGCACCTCACGGGCTACAAGCAGCCCAAGGTGGTGGAGTTCCGCGACAGCCTGCCCAAGTCGGCCGTGGGCAAGATCCTGCGCCGCGAGTTGCGGTGACGTGAGGCGCGGCCCTAGGCTTGGGCCATGAACGGGAACCTGCTCGTGATCGTGATGGCCGGCGGCGCGCTGGGGGCCGGCCTGCGCCACCTCATCGGCGGCTGGCTGCTGCGGCAGCTGGGCAGCGGCGTGCCTTGGGGCACGCTGGCGGTGAACCTGCTGGGCAGCTTCGCGGCGGGCTTCCTGCTGGTGTGGCTGGAGGGCCGCGGGCCGAGCGCGCTCTACCTGCGCGCTTTCCTCATCGTGGGCGTGCTGGGCGGGCTGACCACGTATTCGGCCCTGATGATCGAGTGCCTGGTGTACGCCCGCGCCGCCAGGCCCGGCCTGCTGGTGGGCTACCTGGCGGCCACGCTGGCGGGCGGCTTCGCCCTGGTGTGGGCGGGCGCGCGGCTGGCGGAGTTCATGCGGCCAGCCTGACACCCGCGGCACAGGCACTTGCGCCCCGTCTTCACACGCGTACCCTCAGGGCTCTTCTGGGGAGAAGGAGCGTAACGATGAGACTGCTGCTAGCCGCGTTTCTGGGCGGCCTGGTGCTGTTTTTCTGGGGCTTCGTGGCCAACATGCTGCTGCCGCTGGGCGAGCTGGGCTATGAGTACCCGGTGGCGGAGGACCCGGTGCTGTCCACGCTGCAAACCAACCTGCCGCGCGAGGGCGTCTACATCGTGCCCGGGTTGACGGCCGAGCAGTATGCGGATCCGGCCCAGGCCGAGGCCTTCGGCAAGAAGACCGCGGCCAGCCCCTATGCGTTCATCGTGTACCAGCCGCAGGGCGAAACCGCGATGGACATGCTGGACGAACTGGGCCTGCAGCTGGCGTCCACCATCGTGGCCTCGGGCCTGATGGCCTGGGTGCTGGGCCTGGCGCCCTGGGGCTTCGGCAAGCGGGTCACGGTGTCCACGGTGCTGGGCGTGTTCGCCTGGGTGGCGGTCGCGGTGCCGCTGTGGACCTGGTACCGGTTCCCGGCCGATTACATCGGCGGCATGCTGGTGCAGCAGTTGGTGGGCTGGCTGTTGGCGGGCATCGCCATCGCCTGGGTGCTGGGGCGCAAGGTGCGGCGCTCGTACTGAGCGATTTGCGATTCACGGCGGGCCGCGGCCACAATGCCGCGGCCCGCTTTGTTTGGAGTACCCGCTGCCCATGACCACCGCCGTCCCCGCCGCTGCCGCGCAGGCCGACGCACCGCTGCCGCCGCAGGTGCCCTACATCATCGGCAACGAGGCCTGCGAGCGGTTCAGCTTCTACGGCATGCGCAACATCCTCACGCCGTTCCTGATCACCAGCCTGCTGCTGTCCTACCCGCTGGCCGAACGCGCGGGGATCGCCAAGGACGTCTTCCACACCTTCGTGATCGGCGTGTACTTCTTCCCGCTGCTGGGCGGCTGGATTTCCGACCGCTTCTTCGGCAAGTACAGCACCGTGCTGTGGCTGTCGCTGGTGTACTGCCTGGGCCACGCCTTCCTGGCCTTCTTCGAGGACAACCGCACGGGCTTCTACGCGGGCCTGTTCCTGATCGCATTGGGGTCGGGCGGCATCAAGCCATTGGTATCGGCGTTCGTCGGCGACCAGTTCGACCAGACCAACAAGCACAAGGCCAAGATCGTCTACGACTTCTTCTACTGGACGATCAACTTCGGCTCCTTCTTCGCCTCGCTGCTGATGCCGCGCATCCTGGCCGCGTGGGGCCCGGCGTGGGCGTTCGGCATCCCGGGCATCCTGATGGGCATTGCCACCATCATCTTCTGGATGGGCCGGCACAAGTACGTCAACGTGCCGCCGTCCCCGCCCAATCCCGACTCCTTCCTCAACGTCTCGCGCACCGCGCTGCTGGCGACGGGCGAGGGCCGCCCCGGCTTGATCGTGGCCTGCATCGGCGCCGTCGCCGCGCTGGGCGCGCTGGCGCTGACGCCGCAGGTGGGCTTCGTGATCGCGTTCTGCATGGCGCTGGGCCTGCTGATGCTGTTCGGCGGCATCGGCACGTCGATGCAGCAGCAGCGCGCCCGCGGCCACCATCCTGACGAAGCGGTGGAAGGCGTGCGCGCGGTGCTGCGCATCCTGATCGTGTTCGCGCTGGTGACGCCGTTCTGGTCCTTGTTCGACCAGAAGGCGTCCACGTGGATCCTGCAGGGCAACGCCATGGTGATGCCGCACGACAGCTGGTGGTGGCCGAGCTGGCTGGTGCAGCAGCCGGCGCAGATGCAGGCGCTCAACCCGCTGCTGGTGATGCTGCTGATCCCGTTCAACAACTTCGTGCTGTACCCGGCGCTGCGGCGCATGGGCTTCGAGCCCACCGCGCTGCGGCGCATGGGCTTCGGCATCGCGGTGTCGGGCCTGGCGTGGGTGGTGGCGGGCGCGATCCAGGTCTACATCGACGGCGGCAACCCCACGTCCATCGCCTGGCAGATCGCGCCGTACGCGCTGCTGACGTTCGGCGAAGTGCTGGTGTCGGCCACGGGCCTGGAGTTCGCCTACAGCCAGTCGCCGCCCTCGATGAAGGGCAGCATCATGAGCTTCTGGCTGCTGTCGGTGACGTTCGGCAACCTGTGGGTGCTGATGACCAACTTCGCCGTTCGCAACGAAGTGGTCACATCTTCCATCGCCAGCACGGGCCTGAGCGAGATGGCGTTCCTGATGTTCTTCTTCGCGGGCTTTGCCTTCGTGGCGGCGGCGATATTCGCCTTCTATGCCCGGCGCTACAAGCTGATGGATTACTACCGCGCGCCGGGCGCGGTGTAAGGCTCAGGCCAGCTCCACCACGCTCTCCACCGGCCGCCGCGGCGACCAGGGCAGGGTGGGGCCGTAGCCGAAGCGCAGCACCAGGTTCGGCCGCCGTCCGGCGAAACCGGCCAGGGCAGCCAGTTCGCCGCGCAGCGACGCCACTTCGGTGGGCTGGTTCACGAAGGCGGTTTTCATGCCCAGGGCCGTGGCCTGCAGCGCGAACCGCTGGCAGGCCTGGCCCACGCGCAGCCAGTGCTCGGGGTCGTTGCGTTCGGCGCAGAAAACCGCGAGCCCGGCCGAGCTCTTGAGCTGGCGGGCGTACTTTTCATTCTCGGTCGATTCCTTGAAGAACAGGTCGAACAGCGTCGGCGCCAGCCAGCCCGGGCCGATCGGATTGCCGCTGGCCGCGGCGTACAGCCCGTCGCCTCGTTCCCGCGCCTGGCGCGGGTTGAAGCGCAGCCACTGCTTGAGTTCGCGCACGAAGGCCGGGTCGGCCATCTGCACGCTGTTGCCGGCCAGCACCAGTTCGCCGATGCGCTGGCGCACGACCGGGTCCACCACCAGCGACAGGTCCACGCCAGGCACCTGGGCTGCGCGCGCCAGTGACGCCAGCACGGCGGCGGTGGCGGGCCGGCCGTCGTAATCGGCGCGGGTGCTCTGGCGCTGCACGATGGCTTCGAACAGCGGTGACACGCTGGCCGGGCCCGGCCCGTGGTCGAACACCAGGTGCGGTGGCTCGCCGGGCTCGAAGCGCAGCTCGCCCGGCAGCCCGCGCGACTGCGCCGCCAGTTCCAGATTCGCCGCCGCGCAGCCCAGGCTGACGAAAACGTGGTGGTCGTCCGGATCCACCACGGGCGTGCGCCGGGTGAAGTCGGGGCGCAGCTCGATGCGTCCCGGTGACAGCCTGAAGCGCCAGGGCTGGGTGTTGTGGCCGTTGGCGGCCAGCGTGGCGAAGCGCACCAGGTCCAGCGCCTCCGGCCGTGCCGGCAGGGGCGCGCGCTGCTGTGCGGCGTGCGCGGCGTAGTCGGGCACGCTGCCCATGCGCTGCACGCTCAGCGCTGCCGTGGCGGCCGCCGCTGCCGCGGCACCACCGGCGATGAGGAAGGTCCTTCGTTTCATGGCGCGCCACTCCCGGCATGGGGCTTTCGCCCATGCGTGGAGTGTCCGCCTCTGCGGCGGCGCCGGCATTGATGGGCGTCAAAGGTGCGGCACCCGCACAAGCCCGTGACGCGCTGCGGTTCAGCGTGCGACGAGGGTCAGCGGCCCGTGGCGGCCAAGAAAAAGGCCGGGCATCAGCGATGCCCGGCCTTCGTCACGCGATGGCTGGATCAGCGGCCCGGGACGCGGCAGCAGGTGCGGGAAGCGCGGAGGTCCTGCGCCGTCGAGTCGTTGTTGCGCGCCGAGCAGGTGCCGGCGTGGGAGAACACGATGGGCATCAGCCAGCTGGAGGTTTCGCAGTTGGTGGCGGTCTGGGTGTAACCGGACGCGCAGGCAGGCGCAACGGCGTTGGCGGTGCCGCCCGAGACAATGCCGGCCACCACCGTGTTGGCCGTGTCCTGGCACTGCAGCGCCGTGGCCACCGGCGGCGCGAAGTAGCCGACGATGTCGGCCACGTAATGCGACTGGGCGAAGGTGTAGACAGTGAAGTCAAACGAAGACAGCGGGTTCGGGATCTGCACGATGAGCGCGTTGTTGACGATCGCGCCCGCGGTGTAGTTCACGCTCGCGGCCACCGGCTGGGCGGTGCCGAACGGGAAAGCGGTGGCGTAGCCCGCGCCGGAGGGCGTGACGGCCGTCAGGTTGATGGCGACTGCCGTGGCGTTCAGTCCCAGGGTGCCGCAGTTGGTGGCGCTGCCGCCCTGGCTGGTGAAGTTGCTGGCGTTGATGGCGACGAAGCTGCGGGTGGAGTTGTTCGCTATCGCGCCGGCGGCGGTGCTGCGGGTGTCCAGGATGCGGCACGGCGCGACGGGGGTGAAGACGAGGTCGTTGCTCAGGGCGCCCAGGGTCTGGGTGCCGTCGCCGTCGCCGAAGGCGAGCCTGGTGATCACGGCCTCGTCGGTGACCTTGTGTCCCGTGCCGCCCAGCGTGGCCATGGCGCCTTCGAAGGTGTCGCGCTGCAGGGCGGCGCGGAAGTTGCTGGAGTCGGCCTTCACCAGGCTGGGCACCATGCGCTGGGCCCAGGTGGACACCGGCACGCCGTGCACGCGCTGCACGTAATTGCCCCACTTGAGCACGAGCTGGCGGGTAAGGTCGCCGCGCTGGCGCGGGGTCAGCGGCGCGCTGTCGGCGGCGCGCGGCGAGACCGCCTGCGAGCCCTGTGCGCCCGGGTTGGCGGCCGTGGCGTTCACGCAGAGGCCCAGCAGCACGGCGCTGGCGAGGGAGAGGCTCAAGACTGCTTTGGTGGTCATGCGAAGTTGCTCCGGAAATTTGGAATAGCGGCGAGCCGGGTGCGGCGCTCACTGGGGTCAACGTGAAGGAGCACATAAAGTGGACATGGGCACGAAATCACCGGCTCCGCGCTGCCGCGGCAGCGGCTTCAATTCGTTGCGTCCCTGGAGGTCCACGGGGGATAATCCGCACACCTGTCTCATATTTGGAATGACCCCATGCTCGACCCAACCCTCTTGCGCGGCCAATTGGGCGAGACCGCCGCACGCCTGAAGGCCACCCGCGGCTACGACCTCGACGTGGCCGCGCTGGAAAGCCTGGAAGCCGAGCGCAAGCAGCTGCAGGGCCGCACCCAGGAGCTGCAGAACCTGCGCAACACCCGGTCCAAGGCCATTGGCATGGCGAAAGGCAAGGGCGAAGACACCACCGCATTGATGGCCGAAGTGGCCGGCCTGGCCGACGAGCTGAAGGCGTCGGAGCTGCGCCTGGACGAGATCAGGGCCGAGATCGACCGCCTGGCCATGGCCGTGCCCAACCTGCCGCACGACAGCGTGCCGGCCGGCCAGGACGAGAAGGACAACCAGGAAGTGCACCGCTTCGGAGAGCCGCGCAGCTTCGACTTCCCGGTGAAGGACCACGTGGAGCTGGGCGCCCGCGACGGCTGGCTGGACGGCGACACCGCCGCCAAGCTCAGCGGCGCGCGCTTCACCGTGCTGCGCGGCCAGCTGGCCCGCCTGCACCGCGCGCTGGCGCAGTTCATGCTGGACCTGCACACCCAGCAGCACGACTACCTGGAAGTGAACGTGCCGCTGATCGTCAACGCCGACAGCCTGCGCGGCACCGGCCAGCTGCCCAAGTTCGAGGACGACCTGTTCGCCACCGAGTTCGGCGACCCCACGTCGCCCAACAACCGGCGCTACCTGATTCCCACCAGCGAAGTGCCGCTCACCAACATCGTGCGCGACACCATCGTTGAAGAGGCCCAGCTGCCGCTGCGCATGGTGGCCCACTCGATGTGCTTCCGCGCCGAAGCCGGCAGCCACGGCCGCGACACCCGCGGCATGATCCGCCAGCACCAGTTCGAGAAGGTGGAGCTGGTGTCCATCGCCCGCCCCGAAGACAGCCAGGCCGAGCACGAGCGAATGACCCGCTGC
>JAPLSJ010000027.1 GCA_026398695.1 Arenimonas sp. | reverse complement strand
CACCTATATGCGTGGCGGGACGTCCAAGGGCGTATTCTTCCGTTTGCAGGATCTGCCCAATGCCGCGCAGCAGCCCGGCGCGGCCCGCGATGCCCTGCTGATGCGGGTCATCGGTTCTCCCGATCCTTACGGCAAGCATACCGATGGCATGGGCTGGGCGACGTCCAGCACCAGCAAGTGCGTGATCATTTCCAGCAGCGCGCAGCCCGGCCACGACGTGGACTATCTCTACGGCCAGGTGTCCATCGACACTGCGTTCGTGGACTGGAGCGGCAACTGCGGCAACCTGAGCACCGCGGTCGGGCCGTTCGCCATTGCCAACGGCTTCATCGACCGGGCGCGCCTGCCGGAGAACGGCACGTTCGCGGTGAAGGTCTGGCAGGCCAACATCGGCAAGACGATCATCGTGCACGTGCCGATCGCCAACGGCCAGGTGCAGGAAACCGGCGACTTCGAGCTCGACGGCGTCACCTTCCCGGCGGCGGAAATCGTGCTGGAGTTCATCGACCCGGCCGACGAGGGTGAAGGCGAGGGTGGCGGCGCGATGTTCCCCACCGGCAACCTCACCGACATCCTGGACGTTCCCGGCGTGGGCGCGCTGACGGTGACGATGATCAACGCCGGCATCCCCACCGTGTTCGTCGAAGCGGCGGCGCTGGGCTACACCGGCACCGAGCTGCAGGACGCCATCAACGGTGATGCGAAGGCGCTGGCGATGTTCGAAACCATCCGCGCCCACGGCGCCGTGCGCATGGGCCTGATCAAGGACGTGGCCGACGCCGCCAAGCGCCAGCACACGCCGAAGGTGGCCTTCATCGCGCCGCCGGCCGACTACACCACCAGCAGCGGCAAGCGCATCGCCGCCACCGACATCGACCTGCACGTGCGCGCGCTGTCCATGGGCAAGCTGCACCACGCCATGATGGGCACCGCCGCCGTGGCCATCGGCACCGCCGCGGCCATTCCCGGCACGCTGGTGAACGCGGCGGCCGGCGGCGGCGAGCGCACGGCGGTGCGCTTCGGCCACCCCAGCGGCACGCTGCGCGTGGGCGCCGAGGCCAGGCAGGAGAACGGCCAGTGGGTGGTGCGCAAGGCCATCATGAGCCGCAGCGCGCGGGTGCTGATGGAAGGCTGGGTGCGGGTTCCCGCCTGAGTCGGCCAGCGAGCGTTTTACCCCTGCACGCGGCGGCTCAGCGTCAGGATCTGCCGGAACACATCGGCCACGCCCTCGGCGGGCGTGGCGCGCTTGGCCAGGCCGGCGCGCGCGCTCAGTTCGGCGCGGCGGTGCAGCAGGGCGATCAGTTCGCGGTCGAGTTCGTCGATGTGCTCGCGCGCCTCGAGCAGGGCCGGTGAGGTTTGCGACAGCGCGGCGGGCGTGGGGTCGTTCACGGCGGCAGCCGGGGAGGGCGCGTCGGCCAGGCGCCGGTCGATCAGCGTCAGCGCCTCGATGAACTGCCGGCGCGTGCCGGCCGCGTAGGGGTTCTGGTTCTGGATGGCGTTGAACAGATGGCCGGCGTCGGCGCGCACCGCGGCGATGGACGCGGCCAGCGCCGCGAAGCTCGGCGGCGCCCAGCGCAGGTCGCTGCCCACGCCCAGGTCCACCAGGCCGCGGGCGATGAAGAAGGCCATGGCGTGGGTGAGCGCCATCGAGCGGTCATGGCTGGACGGGTCCTGGTCCATCACTTCGCTGCCGATGGACGCAAACAGGTCGCGTGCCCGTTGCGCGGTGGCCGGATGGCGCGCGCTCGGGCAAACCACGGTGCGCAGCGGCTCGGCGCGGGCGATGCTCAGCGGGCCGAACAGCGGGTGGCTGCCGGCGTGGCCGATGTCGTCGCCCAGGATGTCATCCATCCAGCGGCAGGGCGCCTGCTTCACGCTGCACACGTCGATGACCTGGTGGCGCGGCTGCAGGTGCGGGCGCAGGTCGCGCAGCGCGGCCTCGAAGGCGTCCAGCGGCACGCACACCACGATCAGGTCCGACCGTGCCGCCAGCGCGTCCAGGTCGGCCGCGGCGTGGCCTTCAGGTATGTCGGAGGCGGCGGCATCCCAGGCCGACCAGGCATGGCCGCGCTGGTCGAGCAGGGTGGCGAACGCGGCGCCGAAGCGGCCGTGGCCCAGCAGGCCGATGCGTGGTGGGGTGGTCATGGCGTCGGGCCTCGGGAGCGATGCTTGGCAAGCATCCTAAGCGCCGGGTGGGGCGCGCGATTTGATTCCGGTCAGGCGGGAAGGCTTTCCTGTCCGGCGTCCGTGGCCGGATCCGCCCTGCGCCTTCACTGACGGCGCGCCGGGGCTGACCTATCCTTGGCCACAGCGCTGTCCGGACCCCTTGTCATGAGTTTTAGCGAAACCATCGCTGCCTTCGCGCTGCGCACCACGTTGCGCGGCCTGCTCAAGCCCGCCCTGTCGCCGCGCTGGCCAGTGCCGCGGCAGCGTGCCTGGCTGGAAAAACTCTCGGGCATCGGCCGGATGCCGCGTGGCGTGGTCCGCCACCAGGCCGCGCTGGCCGGCGTGCCCGCCGACCGCTGGCAGGACGAACGCGCCACGCCTTGTCGCGCCGGCACCGTGCTGTTCCTGCACGGCGGCGCCTACTGCGTGGGCTCGCCGCGCACGCACCGCGCGCTGGCCGCGTGGCTGACGCGCGACAGCGGCCTGCCGGTGGTGGTGCCCGACTACCGCCTCGCGCCCGAACATCCCTTCCCCGCGGCGCTGGACGACGCGCTGGCGGTTTACGACGCGCTGGCCGCCGACGGCCCGGTGCTGATCGCCGGCGATTCCGCCGGCGGCGGCCTGGCCCTGGCGCTGGCCACGCAGGTGCGCGACAGCGGCCGCACCGCGCCGGCCGGCCTGGCGCTGCTGTCGCCTTGGGTGGACCTGCGCCCCGCGCACCAGCCGCCGCCCGTGCCCGGCGAAGCCATGCTCGGCGCCGCCTGGATGCAGGCCTGCGCCGCGCACTACGCCGGCACCGCCACCGACGACCCGCGCGTGTCGCCGCTGCTGGCCGACCTGCGCGGCCTGCCGCCGGTGCTCATCCAGTGCGGCACCGACGAACTCCTGTGCGACCAGTCGCGCGCCCTGCACGCCGCGCTGCAGGCCGCCGGCGTGGACAGCACGCTGGAAGTCGAACCGAAGCGCTGGCACGTTTACCAACTGCATGCAGGCCAGCTGCCCGGCGCCAACGCGGCGGTGTCGCGCATCGCCCGCTTTGCGCTCAAGGCGCTCGACGCCATCGCGCCGCCGCACCACGCCGTGCATGACGTGGTGATCCTGGGCGCCGGCATGTCCGGCCTGTGCATGGCGATGAAACTGCAGCAGCAGGGTCGCCACGACTTCGTGATGCTGGAACAGCAGCCCGGCCTGGGCGGCACCTGGTGGGACAACCGCTACCCGGGCGCGCAGGTGGACGTGCCGGCGCCGGCCTATGCGTTTTCGTTCGCGCCCAATGCGCGCTGGAGCCAGCGCTTCGCCAATGCCCCCGAGATCCAGGCCTACCAGCAGGCGCTGGCGGAAAAGCACGGCCTGTTCGCCCGCCTGCGCCTGGGCGCCCGGCTGAGCGAGGCGCGCTTCGACGAAGCCACCGGCCTGTGGCACTTCCGCACCGCGCGCGGCGACACGCTGGTGTCGCGCTTCTTCGTCTGCAGCACCGGGCCGCTGAGCCAGCCGCGCTGGCCCGACATCCCGGGGCTCGACGATTTCCAGGGCCATCGCCTGCACTCGGCGCGCTGGGATCACGACAAGAAGCTCGCGGGCCTGCGCGTGGCGGTGATCGGCACCGGTTCGACGGCGGTGCAGCTGATCCCGCCGATCGCGCGCGAGGCCGCGCAGCTGCACGTGTTCCAGCGCACCGCCAACTGGGTGCTGCCGCGCCTTGAGCGCAAGTACCGCTGGTTCGACCACCTGCTGGCGCGCTTCCCGCCGTATGCCATCGCGGTTCGCGCGGCGTGGGTGCAGTTCCTCGAGCTGGGCCGGCGCGGCTTCGAGGAAGGCACGTTCATGCGCTGGCTGAACCTGACGCTCGCAGCGCACCAGCGCCGCAAGGGCATCGCCGACCCCGCGCTGCGCGCCACGCTCACGCCCGACTACCCGCTGGGCTGCAAGCGCCTGATCTATTCCAACGACTATTACCCGGCGCTGTCGCAGGCGAACGTAGCCCTGGTCACCGCGCCCATCGAACGCATCACGACCAACGGCATCGTCACCGCCGACGGCACCGAGCGCGGCATCGACGCGCTGGTGTGCGCCACCGGCTTTGACACCGTGCACCTGCTGCAGTCGCTGGCCATCCACGGCCGCGGCGGCCGCACCCTGGCCGACGCCTGGCAGGACGGGCCCGAAGCCTTGCACGGCATCAGCGTGGCCGGCTTCCCGAACATGTTCCTGATGCTGGGCCCCAATACCGCCACCGGCCACACGTCCACGCTGCTGTTCATCGAGCCCGCGGCGCAGCACGCCATCGCCTGCATGCGCGCGGTGGAGCAGGGCGGCCATCGCGCCATCGAAGTGCGCGCGGACGTGCAGCAGGCCCACAACGCCGACCTGCAGCGGCGCCTGGGCGGCTCGGTGTGGGCGCAGTGCCGCAGCTGGTACCGCATGGACGGCGGCAAGGTGATCGCCATCTTCCCGGGCTTCGTGCGCGAGTACGTGCGGGCGGTGCGTACCCCGGACTTCGGTGACTACCGCATGGACGGTGCGGGCCCGGACCGGGCCTGACCGGCCATCCACATTCCGGCGACAGGATAGGGCGCACACTCCACTCACTTGATCCGGGGCTGCCCATGCGCCTGAACGCCGACTTCACCCAACGCGTCGTGATCCGCCCGGACGATTCGCCCTGGCAGGCTTCGCCTTCGCCCGGCGTCACGCGGCGCATGCTCGACCGCGTGGGCGACGAAGCCGCGCGCGCCACCTGCCTGGTGCGCTACGCGCCGGGCTCGGTGTTCCCGGAGCACGCGCATCCCGACGGCTAAGAAATCCTGGTGCTGGACGGCACCTTCAGCGACGCACGCGGCGACCACGGCCCCGGCACCTACCTGCGCAACCCCGACGGCAGCCGGCACGCGCCGCGCAGCGAAGGCGGCTGCACGCTGTTCGTGAAGCTGCGGCAGTTCCAGCCCGGCGACACCGAGTCGGTGCGCATCGACACGCACGCCGCCGAGTGGCGCCCCGGCCTCGTGCCCGGCCTGCGCGTGATGCCGCTGCATTCGTACGGCACCCAGCACACCGCACTGGTGGACTGGGCGCCGGGCACGGTGTTCCAGCCGCACACGCACTGGGGCGGCGAAGAAATCCTGGTGCTCAGCGGCCAGTTCGAAGACGAGCACGGCGTGTATCCGGCCGGCAGCTGGCTGCGCAGCCCGCACCACTCCCAGCACGCACCGCGCGCGCCCCTGGGCGCCCGCATCCTGGTCAAGACCGGGCACCTGGACGAAGACTTCCTGAAGAGGTGGGCGGCATGAAGAAGGCCATTGGCGCGTCGATTTTCTACGCGCGGTTCGCGCTGCCGTTCTCGCGCATCGGCTTCAGGCGTCGCGTGGGCGACGCCGGGCTGGACGCGGACTTCACCGGCCAGCGCTGGGTGGTGAGCGGCGCCACGGGCGGCATCGGCCGCGCCATCGCGCTGGGCGCGGCGGCGCGCGGGGCCACGGTGCTGGCGCTGGGGCGCGATGCCCGCAAGCTCGAAGCCCTGGCGCAGGAGTCCACCGGCACCGGCCGCATCCAGCCCACGCCGGTGGACCTGTCGTTGATGCGCGACGTCGAACGGGTAGCCGGTGACATCGCCAGTGGCGGCCCGGTGGACGTGCTGGTGCACAACGTGGGCGTGATGTGCCACGCGTATCGCCAGACGGCGGAAGGCCTGGAGCTGGGCTTCGCCACCAACCTGCTGGGCCACTGGGTGCTCGACCAGGGGCTGCGCCGCGGCGGTGCGCTCACCGCAGGCAGCGCCATCATTTCCATGAGTTCGGGCGGCATGTACGGCGCCGCGCTGGACCTCGACGCGCTGCAGGCCGCCGACGCCGCGCACCACGACGGTTTCACCGCCTACGCCCAGCACAAGCGCGCCCAGGTGGCGCTGACGCACTACTGGAACAGCCTCGGCCCCGGCCAGCCGCGCGCGTGGGTGATGCATCCGGGCTGGGTGGACACCGACGGCGTGCGCAGCGCCTTGCCTGGTTTCCGCAAGCTGTTCCGCGCGGTCTTGCGCAATGCCGATGAAGGCGCCGACACCGCGCTGTGGCTGGCCGCCAACCGCCCCGACACCGGCGAAGGCATCTGGCTGGACCGGCATCGCGACAGCGAGCATGCGTTCGGTTTCACGCGCAAGGGCGCGGGTGCCGGAGCGCTGGTCGCCAGGCTGCAGTCCTCGGTGGCGGCCGGCGCAAGCGGGCGTGGCGCAGCGCCAGGCCGCTAGGCCGCGGCAGGCGGCGCGCCGGGCGGCCGGGTCCCGGTGAGCAGGTAGGCCTTGATGGCTCCGCGCCCCTTGGCCTGGATTTCACCGCGCGGCTCGAAGGAAAACGCGTGGCGCGCACGCAGGTAGGTGGTCTCGGAAACCTGCACCTGGCCCGAGACCCCGGTCGATTCCATCCTGCTTGCGAGGTTCACGGTGTCGCCCCACAGGTCGTAGATGAATCGCTGCCGGCCGATGATGCCCGCCACGCAGGGGCCGGTGTGGATGCCGATGCGGATGTCCAGCGCGTACTCCGGGAACTCGCGGTTCACCGCGGCCATCTCCTCGCGCATGCCCACGGCCATGCGCAGTATCCGCTCGGCGTGGTCGTCCACCTCGGCCGGGACGCCGCAGGCCGCCATGTAGGCGTCGCCGATCGTCTTGATCTTCTCCACGCCGCAGCGTTCGGCCACTTCGTCGAAGCCCGAGAAGACCCGGTTGAGCACTTTCACCAGCGTGCGGGGCGAGACCGTGCTGGAGAATTCGGTGAAGCCGACGAGGTCGGCGAACAGGACGGTGACGTCGGAGTAGCCGTCGGCGATGGTGTTCGCGCCGTCCATCAGGCGGTCGGCGATCGGGTCGGGCAGTATCTGGTGCAGCAGCTTGTCGGCGCGCAACTTCTGCGCCGCGATGTCGTTCGTCTGCCGCTCGATGAGGTCTTCATGCGCGTAGCGAAGGTGCACCAGGCGCTCGTGGTCGTAGTTGCTGACGCAGCAGATGAGGGTGGCGCCGACCAGGAAGAAGTTGTTGCTTATCGCCACGGACGCGGAGATGCCGGTGTAGAGCAGCGAGACGTTGTAGGCCAGCACCAGCGCCAGGCAGATCACGAAGACGTAGCGGAAGCGCAGCGGAATCAGCACGCACAGGAACACGATCACCATGATCAGCCCGGCGTAATACGTGGCGCTGTCGGGCTGGCCGTCGACGACGAGGTTGAGCAGGATGATGCCGATGCCGCCCGCGAGCACGCACAGCGACAGCGTGACCTGTGAATGCCGCAGGTAGAACCCGGGCGCAAGCACGATGATCCCGGCCTGGGCCACCAGGCACGCGATCACGGCGGCGCGGATGGGCAGCATGCTGGCAGCCGTGCCCGGGAAGATGAACCCGTCGAGTACCCCGAAGACGCCATACAGGCCGATGGCCAACGCGAGTGCGAACAGCGTGCTGCGACGCTTCTCGATCACCAGGCGGGACCAGGCGGACTGCGGTTCCATGGGCGTTCCTGCTCCGGTGGTCCCCCGCCTTGGTCGGCGGTGCCAGTGGGGTGGCAGGCCTACTCTAGCCGAACTTCCGGCAGCGTCCTTCCCGCGCAGCCGGAGGCGATCGAAGCGGCACAGAGGGCACAAAAAAACCCGCTGCTCGGCGGGTTTTTGGTGGTGGCTATAGGTGGACTCGAACCACCGACCTCGGCATTATGAGTGCCACGCTCTAACCGGCTGAGCTACATAGCCACACGGCCTGTCTGTTGCAGACAGGGGCGCGAATTTTGGGTTATGGCCGCCCGTCTGTCAATCCAACCCCCTCGACGCCCGTCCCGCTTGTGGCCCTTTGCGCCCCTGTGGCAGTCTGGCCACAGTAGATTTTTGGAGTCCGATCGTGGTCGATCCGGACGGATATCGCCCCAACGTGGGCATCGTGCTCATGCACGGCGACGGGCGGCTGTTCTGGGCCAGGCGGGTCAACCGGGACGGTTGGCAGTTCCCGCAGGGCGGCATGAACACCGACGAGACGCCGCTGGAGGCGATGTTCCGCGAATTGCGTGAAGAAACCGGGCTGCTGCCCGAGCACGTGGACGTGCTTGGCAGCACGCCGGGCTGGCTGCGCTACCGCCTGCCGCGCCGCTGCGTGCGCCGGGGCAACCGGCCGGTGTGCATCGGCCAGAAGCAGGTCTGGTTCCTGCTGCGCATGAATTGCGGGGAACACGAGGTCAAGCTCGACCTCACCGACAAGCCCGAGTTCGACAGCTGGCGCTGGGTGGACTTCTGGTACCCGGCCGAGCACGTGGTGAGCTTCAAGCGCGAGGTCTACGTGCGCGCCCTGCACCACCTGGCGCCGCACGCCCGGGCCGTGGCGGGGGAGGGGGCGGTGCCGCCGCCGGCCGAATCCGTGCAGGCCGTGATGGCAGCGCCCGTGCTGGCCAAAGCCCGGCGCTGAAGCGGGGTCGGGACTGAAGTCCCTCCCACAGGGGTCCAGGCTGAAGGGGTGGCCCCGGGGCAGTTGACAATCATTCGCATTCGCGGTGGAATGCGAACCGTTCCCATTACGAACGGACCGGCCATCGCCATGTACGTCTGCATCTGCCACGGGGTTACGGACCAGGACATTCGCCAGGCGGCGGATGCGGGCTGTGCGTCGCTGACCGAGCTGACCATGCGCACGGGGCTGGGCAGTGGCTGCGGGACCTGCAGCGACATGGCGGCCGAGCTGTTGGCCGAGGCGCGCGGCGCCCGGGCGTTCCCGCTTAACGTGTTTGCCGCGGCGGCCTGAGGGTCGCCGGGCCTGAGGGCCCTCCCACGCTGCGAACGGGAGCGATTCCTGTTTCCACATGCGTCCCGGGATGCCGGTACGCTGCCCGTCCACCCACGGAATCGGAGGCCAGCCATGAAAGGCGACCCCAAGGTCATCGCGCACCTCAACAAGGCGCTGTTCAACGAGCTGATCGCCATCAACCAGTATTTCCTGCACGCCCGCATGTTCAAGAACTGGGGCCTGAAGGAGCTGGGCGAGCATGAGTACAAGGAATCGATCGACGAGATGAAGCACGCCGATCTGCTGATCGAGCGCATCCTTTTCCTCGACGGCCTGCCCAACCTGCAGAACCTGGGCAAGCTCTTCATCGGCCAGAGCCCGCGCGAGGCGCTGGAGTGCGACCTCAAGCTCGAGCACCAGGCCCTGCCCGACCTCAAGGCCGGCATCGTGGACTGCGAGCTGGCGGGCGACTTCGTGTCCCGCAAGCTGCTCACCGACATCCTGGAGTCAGAGGAAGAGCACGTGGACTGGCTCGAGACCCAGCTGGCCCTGATGGACCGCCTTGGCGAGCAGAATTACCTGCAGACCAAGATCAGCAGCTGATAAACGGTCAAGCGGGGTCCGCTTCGGTGACACGCGCTGCGTGGGCCCGAACCGGACCCCGTTCTCGTTTTGCAGGCAAAACAGTGGGTTGTATCCTGAACGGCGAGGCGCCACGTTCAGTTTGAACTGTGTGCTGCATAGCAACATGACGGCCGCGTGACTTCCGGGCTAGCTTCAGTCCGCCCTGGATCCATCCCGAACCAGGCTTACATGGGGAGCTTTCTGCAAATGAAGTCCGTCCTTCGTACTACCGCCCTGGCCGCCGCCACCCTGGCCGCGCTGGGCGTTGCGTCCTCCGCTTTCGCCGCTCGTCCCGACCTCGTCGCCCAAGGCCTCAAAGAAGGCCGCGCGCACGTCCAGGATGAGCTGATCGTCCAGTTCCGCATCGGTGCCTCCGAAGCCGACAAGGGCCGCGCCCTGGGCCGCGTCAACGGTCAGCGCGCCGAATCCCTGGCCCGCGGCAACAAGCGCATCGACGTCGCCGGTGACCTCGACCTGGTCCGCGTCCGCGGCCAGGCCAGCATCGCCGACGCCATCGCCCAGCTGCAGGCCGACGGCGCCGTCGACTTCGTCGAGCCGAACTGGATCGTCCAGCACGCCGCCACCTCCAACGACACCTACTACACCAACGGCAGCCTCTGGGGCATGTACGGCGACAACAGCTCGCCGGCCAACGCCTTCGGCAGCCGCGCCGCCGAGGTCTGGGCCAAGGCCGGTGGCACCGACTGCAGCAACGTC
>JAPLSJ010000103.1 GCA_026398695.1 Arenimonas sp. | reverse complement strand
GCGCAGCAGCAGGAAGGCCGACAGCGCCAGCACGAGCGCCAGCATCAGTTCGCGCAGCCAGCCGGTGCTGCCCTGGGCGAATTCGAGCGAGCCGTCGGGCGCGCTGTTCATCATCTGCGTGCTGCCCAGCGAGCGGTCCTTCGGGCGGGCCGGGGTGCGGTCCACCGCCACCAGGCTGGTGTAGGTGCTCACCAGGCCGTGGCGCAGCGCCACGTCCACGATCATCGGCTTGATCGATTCGGCGCTGGCGCCGCCGCGCAGGTCATCTTCCAGCGCGTCGATGCGGGCGCGGGCCCAGAGCCGGCCGATGCCCGGCGACGGCGTGGCGTTGGTGCCGCCCAGCGGAATGCGGCGCACCCAGGGCTGCGGGCGCAGGCCGCGCACGGTCACCGTGTCGTGCAGGTTGTCCAGGCGCGCCACCACCTGCAGCGCCTCGCCTTCGTACAGGTCGGGCACGCGCGCCGGGTACACCTCGGCCACGCCCGGCCAGTCGAGCTGGATGTCGCGCATCGCCGGGCGGTCGAGCTTGGCCAGCAGGCGGTCCATCGCTTCGGTCACTTCCTCGACGTTGCGGATCACGGTCTGGGTGCCGCGGCCGGTTTCGGCGGCCTTGCGCAGGAAGTGGCCGTTCGGCGCACTGCCGATGCCCACCGGGAACAGGCGCGCTTCGCCGCGTTCGGATTCGATCAGCTGCAGCAGCTCGTCTTCATTGCCCACCGCGGCGTCGGTCGCCAGCACCACCTGGCGCAGGTAGCCGGCCGGGGCCGAGCCGGCGAGGGCGGCGCGCAGGGCCGGCAGCATCTCGGTGCCGCCGTCGGCGGTAAGCGAGCGCACGAAGCTGCGGGCGCGGGCCACGTTGCCCGGCTGCGCCGGCACCGGTTCGGGGAACAGCAGGTCGAACGTGTCGTCGAAGCGCACCACGTTGAAGCGGTCGCCGGGGCGCAGGCGGGCCAGCGCGCGGTCGGCGGCTTCGATCGCCTGTTCCATCGACGCGCCCGACATCGAGCCGGAGTTGTCGATCACCAGGATCAGTTCGCGCGGCAGCGGCGCGGTCGGCAGGGTGGGCGGCACCAGCATCACCAGCGCGAAGTCCTCGCCACCGACGCGGTCGGTGAACACGGCGCTGCGCGGCGCCTTGCTGGGCACCGGCTGCCACTGCAGCACGAAATCGCGGTCGGTGGCTTCGACGAAGTTCGACAGGGTGACGCGGTAGGTGGTGCCTTCGGCCATCACCGTGACCGCATGCGTGGGGCTGGTGAGCGACTGCAGCGGCAGGCCCGGTTCGATCTCGGCGGTGAGCACCACCGACGGCGGCAGGGCGCTGCCGGCGTCGCTGGCGGCGGCGACGGCGGGCAGGGCTTCCGCCGCGTTGCCCGTGTCGTGCAGCGCGAAGGCGGCACTCGCGGCCGGGGTGTAGCGCGGCGTCAGCGTCAGCGGCAGGTTCAGCGAGAACGTGCCGTCGCGGTAGGCCACGGGCTGCCAGTAGCGCACTTCGATCTCGATTTCCTCGCCCGGGCCGATGTTGGCCACGGCGGTCTGGAACAGGTTGGGGCGGTTCTGCTCGACCAGGCTGGCGCGCTGGCCGCTGGCGGCCGCGGCGGCGTAGACGGCCTTGGCCTCTTCCTTCTCGCGGATCTCGCCTTCGATCAGGCGGTCGCCGATGCGCAGGGTCAGGGCGCCGACGGCGGCGTTCTCGGGCAGCGGCAGCAGGTAGCGGCCCTCGCGCCACTGGCTGCTGTCGTTGCGGTAGGTCTGGCGCACGCTCACCTCGGCCAGCAGGCCGCGCACCTGCATGTCCACGGTGGTGTCCATGGCCAGGGTGGCGACCCAGCGGTCGCCCTCGCGCAGCATGAGTCCTTCGGGTTCGGGGTCCTCGGCCCCGTCGCGCTCGTCGGCCAGGGCCGGCACGCAGGCGAAGGCCAGCGCCACGACCAGGGTCAGCATGAGGTGGAACCACAGCAGCAGCCGCGGCGGCACGCGGGGGCTGCGGTAGAGGCGGGGCTTGCGGGTCTCGCGGACGTGCATGTCGATCTCCTGGGTGGTGATGCCATTCCAGGCCCACCCGGAGTCCGCGCCCGGGCCGGTTCCGGGCAGGCGGCTGACCAGTTGTGGCGATTTGCGGGCAGCACGTTGCCGCGGCCTGCCGTGCTGGCCTAGGCTGGCCGCCATGTCACGCACCGTTGCCATCGTCGAAGACGAACCCGCCATCCTCGCCAACACCACCGAGGCCCTTCGCCGCCACGGCTACGGCGTGCAGCCGCTCGCCAGCCGGGCCGAGGCGCAGGCGGCGTTCGCGCTGAAGCTGCCCGACCTGGTGATCATCGACGTCGGCCTGGGCGACGAGCCCGAGGGCGGCTTCGACCTGTGCCGCGACCTGCGCGCGCGCTCGGCCACGCTGCCGATCCTGTTCCTCACCGCGCGCGATTCCGATTTCGACGTGATTTCGGGCTTGAGGCTCGGCGCCGACGATTACCTGAGCAAGGACACCAGCCTGCCGCAGCTGACGGCGCGCATCCACGCGCTGTTCCGCCGCCTGGACTCACTGGCGGCGCCGCAGGCGCGCGATTCGGTGTTCCGGCTGCGCGGCCTCACGCTTGAACTCGAGCGCATGCGCGTGAGCTGGAACGGCCTGGAGGTGGCGCTCACCGTCACCGAGTTCTGGATGGTGCACGCGCTGGTGCGCTACCCCGGCCACGTCAAGACGCGCGAACAGCTGATGCGCGAGGCCCAGGTGGTCGTGGACGACGCCACCATCACCTCGCACATCAAGCGCATCCGCCGGAAGTTCCAGGCGCTCGATGCGGCGTTTGACGAAGTGGACACCGTGCACGGCGCCGGCTACCGCTGGCGTGCCTGAGCCGCGCCCATGACCCTGCGCGGCAAGCTGCTGCTGCTTTCGCTGTCCATCCTGGCGCTGCCCTGGGCGGGCTGGCAGTTCGTGCAGCAGTTGGAAGTGCTGCTGCGCCAGGGCCAGGAACAGGCGCTGCTGGCCTCGGCCGAGGCGCTGGCGCGCGGCATCGCCGTGCGGCCGGCGAACCTGCCCGCATCGGGGCCTGGCTGGTTCGTGCATCGCCTGGCCTTTGCCCCGCGGCTGGACGGCGAGGACGGCGACTGGCGCGCGTCCGGCGCCGAGCCCACCGCCTTTGGCGGCGGCACGCCCTGGCTGCGCGCCAGCGTGGGCCGCGACAACGACCGCCTGCACCTGCTGGTGCACGTGGACGACACCAGCCGCCAGCGCGGCGAAGCGCACTGGCCGGGCGACCTGGAGTTCGACCGCGTGCGCCTGCGGCTGCTGGGCCCGGGCGGCGAACTGGTGCTGCGCCTGGCCAACAGCGCCAGCGGTGAACTGCTGGTGGCGGGCGAGGACGGCCTGCCGCCGCCGATCCGCGTCGAAGGCTTCTGGCGCGAACACGACCGGGGCTACACGCTCGAACTGGCCCTGCCGCAGGCGTTCGACGTGCGCGGCCTCGGGCTGGAGGCGCGCGACCTGGACGCCGCCGGCCAGCGTCGCCTCGCCGGCAGCATCAATGCCGACGGCACGGTGCGGGCCTGGCCGCTGCACGGCTACGCGGGTGCGCTGGAGCCGGCGCTGCTGGCGCTGGCGCCGCCGGGCATGCGCGTGGTTCTGGTCGACCGCGAGGCCTGGGTGATCGCCCGTGCCGGCCGCATCCGCTCCGACGCCAGCGAGGAAGACCTGCTGCCCTGGCGCCGCGGCCTGTACCGCGCGCTGCTGTTCCGCGACACGCTGCCCGCCGCCGACGAAGCGCCCGATGCGCGGCGCGTGGTGCGCGACGAAGTGGCCGCCGCCATCGCCGGCGGCTCCGGCACCGCCTGGCGCCGCGACCCCGGCGGCGCGCGCCTGCTGCTGTCGGCCGCCGTGCCGGTGACGGTGGACGGCGAGGTGCGTGCCGCGCTGCTGATCGAACGCTCCAATTCCGAGGTGCTGCTGCTCACCGACCAGGCGTTCTCGGGCCTGCTGGGCGTGAGCCTGGTGGCGTTCCTGGCCTCGGGCGGCGTGATGTTCCTGTTCGCGTCGCACCTGGGGGCGCGCATCCGCCGGCTGCGCGACGCCGCCGAGCACGCGCTCGACCGCGAGGGCCGGGTCACGCCGTTCCCGGTGACCAGGGCGCGCGACGAAGTGGGTGACCTCACGCGCAGCTTCGCCAGCCTGCTCGACCAGGTGGCGGCCTACACCGACTACCTGCGCTCGCTGTCGGGCAAGCTTTCGCATGAGCTCAATACGCCGCTGGCGATCGTGCGCACGTCGCTCGACAACCTCGACACCGCCGCGCTGCCGGCCGACGCCCAGCCCTACCTGGCGCGTGCGCGCGACGGCGTGGAGCGCATGGGCACGCTGGTGCGCACGATGAGCGAGGTGACGCGCATCGAGCACGCCATCGAATCGGCCGAGGCCGAGGTGTTCGACCTGCGGGCGCTGCTGGCCGACTGCGCCGAGGGCCACCGCAGCCTGCTGCAGCCGCGCGAGCTGCGCGTGGACCTGCCCGCGTCGCCGCTGCGCCTGCGGGGGTCACCCGAGCTGGTGGCGCAGGCGCTGGACAAGCTGTTCGACAACGCGCGCGGCTTCTGCCCGCCCGACGGTTGGGTGCGGCTGTCGCTGGCGGCCGAGGGCGACGGCGCGCGCATCTCGCTCGCCAACCAGGGCCCGCCGGTGCCCGAAGCGATGCGCGCGCGGCTGTTCGATTCGCTGGTGAGCCTGCGCGAAAAACCCCAGCGCCTGGAAGGCGCCACGCACCTTGGCTTCGGCCTCTACGTGGTCAAGCTGGTCGCCGAACTGCACCGCGGCCACGCCCAGGCCCACAACCTCCCCAACGGCGAAGGCGTCGAATTCACCCTCCACCTCCGCCCGATGCCCTGAAGAAGAAAACATACCAGGTACATTTTCACGGGCAACGAGCTGACTCCGGACGCTGCGTGAAAATGTACCTGGTATGTTTTCTTCCCGAGGGCATGCGGCTTCACGGGGGCGTCGTTATACTCGGGGCCTGTCCTGACGGGTCTAAGCCGTGATTTCTGCCGAAGAGTTCAAGCGCCTCGCGGGCGAGGGCCACAATCGCATCCCCGTGGTGCGCGAAGTCCTTTCCGACCTGGACACGCCGCTGTCGGTGTACCTCAAGCTCGCCGATGGTCCGCACACCTACCTGTTCGAATCGGTGGAAGGCGGCGAGACGTGGGGTCGGTACTCCATCATCGGCCTGCCGGCGCGCCGCACCTACACCTTCCGCGGCCACACCCTGGAAGTGCGCGAACACGGCGAGCTGACCGAAACCCGCGAACTGGCCGACCCCCTGGCCGAAGTGGACCGCCTGCGCGCCAGCTTCCGCGTGCCCAAGATGCCCGACCTGCCGGCGTTCACCGGCGGCCTGGTGGGCTACTTCGGCTTCGAGACCATCGGCTGGATCGAGCCGCGCCTGGCCGGTGGCGACAAGCCCGACCAGCTGGGCACGCCCGACGCGCTGCTGATGCTGAGCGAAGAAGTGGCCGTGTTCGACAACCTCAAGGGCCGCCTGTACCTGATCGTGCACGCCGACCCGGCGCAGCCGCAGGCCTATGCCAAGGCGCTGCGCCGCCTTGATGAACTGGTCTACCGCCTGCGCCACTCCGGCCGCAGCTATCCCGACGTGCTCGATCCGTCGCTGCTGAGCGAGCAGGACTTCGTCTCGGGCTTCACCAAGGAAGGTTTCCTTGCGGCGGTGGAAAAGTCGAAGGAATACATCCGCGCCGGCGACATCTTCCAGGTGGTGCTGAGCCAGCGCATGAGCGTGCCGTTCCGCGCCCGCCCGGTGGACGTGTACCGCGCGCTGCGCGCGCTCAATCCCTCGCCCTACATGTACTTCCTCGACCTGGGCGGCACCCAGGTGGTGGGCAGCTCGCCCGAGATCCTGGTGCGGCTGCAGGGCGGCGAAATCACCGTGCGCCCCATCGCCGGCACCCGCCCGCGCGGCGCCACGCCCGAAGCCGACACCGCGCTGGAAGCCGAGCTGCTGGCCGACCCCAAGGAGCGCGCCGAGCACCTGATGCTGATCGACCTGGGCCGCAACGATGTCGGCCGCGTGGCCGAGCCGGGCAGCGTGAAGGTGCCCGACCGCTTCATCATCGAACGCTACTCGCACGTGATGCACATCGTCAGCGAGGTGCGCGGCACGCTGCAGCCCGGCGTGGGTTTCGCCGACGTCATCAAGGCCACTTTCCCGGCCGGCACCGTCAGCGGCGCGCCGAAGATCCGCGCACTGGAAGTCATCCGTGAGCTGGAACCGGTGAAGCGCAACATCTATTCCGGCGCCGTCGGCTACCTCAATTGGTGGGGCGACGCCGACACCGCCATCGCCATCCGCACCGCAGTGATCCAGGACGGCCGCCTGCACGTGCAGGCCGGCGCCGGCATCGTGCACGACTCCGACCCGCAGAAGGAGTGGGAGGAAACGCTCAACAAGGGCCGCGCGCTGTTCCGCGCCGTGGCCCAGGCGGCCGGCGGCTTGTAGGCAGCCCACCCGGCCGACCCGGCCGACCCGCGGGAGCGGGTGTTTTCACATCGTTTTCACGCCGGCCACGGCACCCTCTCCAGGACTGCGGGCCCCTCTGGTTATGCGCAATGCATAACGATGTCGTAGTCGAAAAACGATGCAACGGCCCGCTGTCTGAACTCTCCAAGCCAAGTCGGCGGCGCCGGGCATTGAACCTTCGATTGCCCAGGAGAGTTACCCGTGGAAATCATCACCAGCCTTTGGCTAGGCATGCCCGTCTGGGTGTGGCTGTCCTTCCTCGCCACCGTCCTTGCCATCCTCGCTTTCGATCTCGGTGTCCTGCACAAGGAAACACACGAAATCGAGGTCAAGGAAAGCCTCTGGATGTCGTCGCTCTACATCGGCCTGGGCCTGTTCTGGGCCGTCGCCGTCTGGTGGATCTACTACATGTACGGCGGCGACAACGCCATCGATCCGCAGATCGCAGGCCTGCCGACGCCGGAAGCCAAGGCCTGGGAGGCGGTCAAGCTGTACCTGACCGGCTATCTGGTCGAGAAGACGCTGGCGATGGACAACGTGTTCATCATCTCGATGATCTTCGCCTACTTCGCGGTCCCCCGGATCTACCAGCACCGCGTGCTGTTCTGGGGAATCCTCGGCGTCATCGTGCTGCGCGCCATCATGATCGGCCTGGGCGCGGCGCTGGTGATGGAGTTCGCGTGGATCATGTACTTCTTCGCCGTCGTCCTGATCGCGACCGGCGTGAAGATGATCGTGATGATGGACCAGAAGCCGGACATCGCCAACAACCCGGTGCTTCTGCTGATGAAGCGCAAGATGAACGTCACCAACGAAGTGCACGGTGAAAAGTTCTGGGTCAAGCTGCCCGTAGGCAATACCGGCAGGATGGCGTGGTTCGCAACGCCGCTGTTCCTGTGCCTGGTGCTGGTGGAGATCGCCGACGTCGTCTTCGCCATCGACTCGGTGCCGGCCATCTTCGCGATCACGCCCGACCCGTTCATCGTCTACACCTCGAACATCTTCGCGATCCTGGGCCTGCGCGCCCTCTACTTCGCGCTGGCGGCGATGGTGCACCGCTTCCATTACCTCAAGTACGCGCTGGCGATCGTGCTGATCTTCATCGGCGCCAAGATCTTCCTGGGCGACATCCTCTGGGATGGCAAGATGCCGGCGGAACTCAGCCTCGGCATCACGGCGTCGCTGCTGTTCGGCGGCGTGCTGTACTCGCTGTGGAAGACGCGCGGCTCCGCCGCGACCGATCCCTCGCCGATCGGATCGGGCGGCGGCAGCGTCCCCGAGACGGCGGGCGCGATGAGCGTGGGCCAGGCGATGACCCGGGAGTTCGTCTCGGTGCCGGCCGACGCCAGCATCGGCGAAGCGGCCACCCTGATGACCGCCACCCGCACCAGTGCGCTGGTGGTGATGGATGCCGACCATCGCCTGCGCGGCCTGGTCACCGACGGCGACCTCCTGCGTCGCGAGGAGCTGGGCACCGCTCCGACCACCGAGCTGTGGCGCACCCTGTTCTCCGACGACAAGACGCTGGCACGCGCCTTCGCGAAGGCCTACGGGCGCCGGGTCGAGACCGTGATGTCCAAGGACCTCAAGACCGTCACCGAGGACATGCCCCTGGCCGAGGCCGCACAGCTTCTGTTCGTGCTCGGCGTGAAGACGCTGCCGGTCGTCGGCGACGGCAAGCTCGTGGGCATCCTCTCGCGCAGCGATATCGTGCGAACGCTCGGTCGCCTCGGTTCGGAGCTGAAGTCGTCGGTCAGTACCGACGCGGAGATCGTCGACGCCATCGGCACGCGCATCAGCCGCTCGGGCTGGCTCAGTCCGCAGCAGGTGGGTTTCGACGTCAACGAGGGCGCCGTGTCGCTGCGCGGCACGCTGAGCTCGGACGATCAGCACGCGGCCCTGGTCGCCCTGGTCGAGGGCGTGCCCGGGGTCAGGTCGGTGGATGACGCGATGCTCACGGTGAGCTCCGCGTTTGTCTCCCGGCCGGTGTGATGGCGCCTCCCGGCATGCCCACGCACACTGAAGCCAACCCCAAGGTGCGGCGCGGCCCACTCGACTGGATCGAGTGGGTCGGCAACAAGTTGCCCGAGCCGGCCCTGCTGTTCGCGCTGCTGGCGCTGGTGGTGGTGCTGGTGTCGGCGCTTGGCGCGGCGATGGACTGGAGCGTGCAGCCGGTCAAGCCGGTGCTGCGCACCGAGCTGGTGGTGCAGGCGGACGGGCAGTCGCTGCAGCAGCCGGTGCTCGACGCGCGGGGCATGCCGCAGCTGGACCTGGTGGCGCAGGGGAGCCCGGTTCAGCCGCGCTCGCTGCTGACCGTGGACGGCGTCTACTGGATGCTGTCTTCGGCGCTGCGCAATTTCGCCCAGATGCCGGCGCTGCCGTTGATCTTCGTTGCCATGCTGGGCATCGGGCTTGCGGAGAAGTTCGGATTCTTCTCCGCCCTGATGCGCTGGCTGGCGCTGCTGACGCCGAGGCGGCTGCTGACGCCGGCGGTGGTGCTGCTGGGCGCGACTTCGTCGGTGGCGTCCGACGCCGGCTACATCATCCTGCCGCCGCTGGCGGCCGCGCTGTACCTGGCCGTGGGCCGGCATCCGGTGGCGGGCATGGCGGCGGCGTTCTGTGGCGTGGCCGGTGGCTTTGGCGCCGGTTTCTTCCCCACCGGTGGCGACAGCGTGCTGACCGGGTTCGCGCAGGATTCGGCGCGCGTGATGGACCCCGGCTACACGGTGTCCATCCTGCACAACTACTACTTCAAGGTGGCGTCGGCGTTCACGGTGATGCTGGCCGGCTGGTTCGTCACCGACCGCATCGTCGAGCCC
>JAPLSJ010000015.1 GCA_026398695.1 Arenimonas sp. | reverse complement strand
CCCAGGCCGCCGCCGGCGCCACCGACCCGGTCACGCGGACCGACACCACCGCGCCGACTATCCCGCTCAACACCGAACGCCTGGTGCTGGTCGCGGCGACGATCAACGGCACCAGCTGCCTGCGCAAGCTGCAGTCCCTCGACATCGATATCGTCCACCAGGTCGAGAACAACGACCCCACCCAGAGCTGCTACGACGGTGGCCTGCCGTTCCCGGTTGTCCTGAAGCAGCCCGGCGCGGGCGGCGCGACGTCGGTGAAGTTCTCGATCGAGACCCAGGACCTGACCACCAGCTTCGCCAACGGCGCGGCCGTCTTCACCTTCGCCGTGCTCAACCACCAGGGCGTCGGCGTCAGTGCCCAGCAGGCCATCGTCACCCTGAACACCTGCATGGTGCGCTCGCGCATGATCAACGGGCCGAAGGGCGCCGCCTCGCGCCGCATCGAGGGCATCGCGACCTTCGACGGCACCAACCGCCCCATCACCCTCTCGACGGTCTGATCATGGCACTGCCCCTCGTCTTCTGCCCGCCCGGCGTGACCCGCCCGGCCTGGGCCCGCAACGAACCCGTCGCCCGGCTGGCCGCTGCCGGCGGCGGCACCTGCTACCACGGCGGCTGGCGTGCTGGCGACTGGAAGGCTGGCAGTGGCGGGTGGTCTGTCCTGCTGGACGGGCACCGCCCCCAGCACCTGATCCGCGCCGAGCAGCACCCGCGCATCCCATTCCTGATCGCCGTGCAGGGCTTGGCCGAGGATCACATCTGGGCCGTCCCGGTGCTGATCCGGCCGATCATGCGCACCGCCACCGCCGAACTCTACGAACCCGCCGTCGATCGCCTGTGGCGCGGCGGCGACCTGCAGATGCCCGAGGACCTCGGCAACCTGGTGCACGAGCTGCTGCAGTGGGCGGCCGGGGCGCCGTCCAGTATCCCCGACGAAGACGGCGAGCGCCGGCTGGTCCGCCTGGCTGCGCAGGGCGTCAGTCTGACCCACCACGTCGACCTCGAACTGATCGACATCGCCGGCTGGATGTCGCTGGCCGTTGCCCAGCGCATCCTGCGCGGCATGGCCGGCCTGCAGCCTAACGGAGACCCGCAGCCGGAGCCTACGCCGTGCTGACCTTCCGCGTCAGCCAGACCGCACGCGGCATCCGCGTCGTACAGCTGATCAGCCAGCCGCCACGGCTGCGTCCGCTGGTGCGCGCTGCGCTGCGACAGGCGGCCGGCGAATACTGCACCGGCACGCTGTCCACCGCCTCGATCCTGGACCGCTTCGGCAGCAAGGGCCTGGCCCGCTACGGCCTGCGCCATCGATCGGCCGGCTATGCTCGCCGGCAGACCCGTGACCTGAACCTGCGCGGGCCGGCCGCCTTCATCAGCCCGCGCAACATCCCCGCCGCCCGCATCACCAGCGCCCTGCAGGGCCTGGCCTCGGCCAAGGGCGGCGCAGCGACCCTGCTGGCGGCCTCGCGGCTGCTGGCCAGTTCCGCCAGCCGGCCGCACCTGCGCGATCTGATCACCCAGCCCGGCATCGGCCATCGCATCCTGGTGGGCGGCAGCGGCGCCCGCTCGAAGATCACGATCACCTACCCGGCCGCCAACATGCTGAACCGGAACCCGCAGTACGGCGAAGAGCTGCGCGACCTGTCGCTGGCGAACTACCGCGACTGGCTGGCGATCACGGCCCGCGCCAATCAGATCTTCGCGCAGCTGGTCGCCGAGATCAGGGCCGGACGGGCGGCGGCATGAGCATCGGCGCACCGCTTGGGGTCGATGTCACCGCCAACTCGGCCCAGGCCGAGCAGGCGCTCGACAAGGTCGGCAAGAAGCTCGACCAGGTGAAGACCAAGGCCCGCGAGGCGACCCTGGCCACCAAGGATATGAACGCCGAGATGGCCAAGCAGCTGCGCACCGGCGCCATCGCCGCGCGCGGCACGGCCGGCGCTGCCGGGCTGGGCGCTGTCGGCGGTGGCCTGCAGGCTGGCGGCACCATGGGCGGCCTGGCCGCGGCAGCCGGTGTCGCCGCCACCGTGCTGACCGTCGTCAAGCGCTTCGGCGACCTGATGGAGGAGTCGTCCCGCCGCCGCCTCGGCTACGAGCAGGAGATCGCCGACGCTGCCGAGAAGGCCAAGGACGCCC
>JAPLSJ010000025.1 GCA_026398695.1 Arenimonas sp. | reverse complement strand
CTGCAGAAATCCGACCTTGGCCTTACATCACTTGATTACTCAATAAATATAAAGCTTGTTGGCTAGACGTCTGCAAGAAATGGACTCATCCATCCCCCGTCAGGCGCCCGCACAAATTTCCTGCGCACACTGTCAAAGATCGTCAGCTTGCGGGGCCTTCCGGCCGCCGCGTCCCGAGGCGTTTCGCTCAAGGGAGCCGCACATTATAGAGCAGTTTCGAAGGACGTCAATACCGTCAAACGCCTTTTTTTCGTCCCCGCCTCCGTCCCGGTGTTGCCGTTGGGGAGCAGGGCCGCGAAGAATAGCGGGACTGCCGGCAATTGGAAAGCCCTTTCTTCGCTTGACACCGGGGACGGGCATGGCCGACCTTCGGATGAAGACCTTCCGGAGCCTGAAATGCGCTGTTTTCCGCTTGCCCTGACCGCCTGCCTGCTGCTGACCCCCCTGCTGGGCTGCGCCGCGGGCAATGCGCACTGGGTCGAGATCAAGGGCCAGCGCTACACCGTGGAGGTCGCCGACGACGGCCCCGAGCGCAACCGCGGCCTGATGTACCGCGACCAGCTGCCCGCCGGCACCGGCATGCTGTTCCTGCACGACATCCAGGAGCCACTGGCTTACTGGATGAAGAACACGCGCATCCCGCTGGACATCTTCTACTTCGACAGCCAGCGCCGCCTGGTGTCGGTGAGCCGGGGCGTCCCGGCGTGTTCGCTGGGCGATCGCTGCCCGCCCTACCCCAGCGCCGGGCCGGCGCTGTACGTGCTTGAGCTCAACGCCGGCGAAGCTGGCCGCCTGGGCGTCGCCAAGGGCGACGAACTGGTGTTCGGACCGGGGATCGCAGAACGCGGCAAGCCTTGATTCACCGCCAGAGGGGGACCACATGATGAGCATGGCCAACCACACGCTCCTGCCCGACTGGAATTCCCTCGCCTCCCTTGGCGACGATGAGCTGCCGCTGCTGGGCACCGCGCTGCTGATTGCGCGCGACGAATATCCCGACCTGGACGCCGCCAGTTATTCGGCGCAGGTGGACACCTACGCCAAGGCCCTGCGCCCACAGCTTGAGCGCGACATCGACCTGCCGGCGCGCCTGACCGCGATCAACAAGTACCTGTTCGAGGAGGTCGGCTACGCGGGCAACAACAGCCACTACGACGACCCGCGCAACAGCTACATGAACGACGTGGTCGACCGCAAGCTGGGCATTCCCATCTCGCTGGCCGTGATCCAGATCGAAGTGACGCGGCGGCTGGGCATGCCGCTGGACGGCATCTCGTTCCCCGGCCATTTCCTGGTGCGGCTGCCGGTGGACGACGGAATACTGGTGCTCGATCCGTACAACAAGGGCCGCCCGGTGAGCGCCGAGGAGCTGCGCGAGCGGGCCTCCCCGCATCTCGGCGGGCAGCCGCCCGACGACCAGCAATTGCTGCAGATCCTGGAGCCGGCCACGCACCGCATGATCCTCATGCGCATGCTGCGCAACCTCAAGGGCCTGTACCTGGAGCGCGGCGACTGGGAGCGCGTGGCGCGCACCGCCGACCGCCTGCTGAAACTGTTGCCCGACACCGCAGAGGCGCTGCGCGAGCGCGGGCTGGCGTATCGCGAGCTGGGCTACACCCGGGGTGCGCGCGAAGACCTCGTGCGCTACCTGCAGCTGCTGCCCGAAGCCGACGACGTGGACGCGGTGCGTTCGGCGCTGATCGACCTGGGCACCGCGCCAGCGCGGATGAACTGAGCCGGCTCAGCCCGCCGGGACCATCTCGAAGTCGTCCTTGGTGACGCCGCAATCGGGGCAGACCCAGGTGTCGGGAATGTCTTCCCAGCGGGTGCCCGGGGCGATGCCTTCGTCGGGCAGGCCGTCTTCCTCGCGATACATGAAGCCACAGACGACGCACATCCAGGTGCGGTAGGCGGCGGCGGTGCTCGTGCTCATCTCGGTCTCGCGGGTCGGGGAAGGCTATTATTCTCGCATCCCGCAGGTCTCCGTGACATGAACCCCGAGCTTGGCTGGCCGCGCCGCGGCCTCTACCTGATCACCCCGGACGAACCCGACACCCTTCGCCTGATGGACCGGGTGGGGGCGGTGATCGCCGCCGGGCCCGTGCTGGTGCAGTACCGCAACAAGGCCGCCGATGCGGCGCAGCGGCGCGAACAGGCGGGCCAACTGCTGGCGCTGTGCCGTGCCTCCGGCGTGCCGCTGGTGATCAACGACGACTGGCGGCTGGCCGCCGAGCTCGGCGCCGACGGCGCGCACCTGGGCGACGACGATGGCAGCCTCGCCCAGGCGCGCGAGGCCCTGGGCCCGCGCGCCATCCTGGGCGCCTCGTGCTACGACGACCTCGAGCGCGCCCGGCGCGCCGCCCAGGCTGGCGCCAGCTACCTGGCCTTCGGCGCATTCTTCCCGTCCGGCACCAAACCGCTGGCGCGACGCGCCTCCCCGTCGCTGCTCGAGGCCAGCGCCGCCTTCGGGCTGCCGCGGGTGGCCATCGGCGGCATCACGCCCGACAATGCCCCCCTGCTTGCCGCCGCCGGCGCGGACCTGGTCGCCGTCATCGGCGGCGTGTTCGACGCCCCCGACCCTGCCGCCGCCGCGCGCGCCATCCGCGACGCCTTCGCTCCCCTTTCCCACGAGTAATCCCAAGCCATGAACACCGCCACCAGCCACGACCTGTTCACCCGCGCGCTCGACCTCATGCCCGGCGGCGTCAATTCGCCGGTGCGGGCGTTCAAGTCGGTGGGCGGCGAACCGATCTTCGCCAGGCGCGCCGAGGGCGCCTACCTGATCGATGTCGACGGCAACCGCTACGTCGACTACATCGGCAGCTGGGGCCCGATGATCGCCGGCCACGCGCATCCCGCCGTGCTCGAGGCCGTGGCGCGCACGATGGTGGACGGCCTGAGCTTCGGCGTGCCCAATCCGCTGGAAGTGACCATGGCCGAAACCGTGCGCCGGCTGGTGCCGTCCATGGAAATGATGCGCATGGTGAACTCGGGCACCGAAGCCACGCTGTCGGCGATCCGCCTGGCCCGTGGCGCCACCGGGCGCACCCGCCTGGTGAAGTTCGAGGGCTGCTACCACGGCCACGGCGACAGCTTCCTGGTGAAGGCGGGATCCGGCGCGCTGACCTTCGGCCTGCCCAATTCGCCGGGCGTGCCCAAGGCCCTGGCCGACCTCACGCTCACGCTGCCGTACAACGATTTCGAAGCCGCCACGAAGCTCTTCGATGAAGTGGGCGGCGAGATCGCCGGCGTCATCGTCGAGCCCATCGTCGGCAACGCCAACTGCATCCTGCCGCGCGAGGGCTACCTGCAGCACCTGCGCGAGCTGTGCACGAAGCATGGCGCCATCCTGATCTTCGACGAAGTGATGACCGGCTTCCGCGTGGCCCTGGGCGGCGCGCAGGCGCGCTACGGCGTGGTGCCCGACCTGAGCACGTTCGGCAAGATCATCGGCGGCGGCATGCCGGTGGGCGCCTACGGCGGCCGCGCCGACCTGATGCGGCAGATCGCGCCCAGCGGCCCGATCTACCAGGCGGGCACGCTCAGCGGCAACCCGGTCGCCATGGCCGCGGGCCTGGCCACGCTGGACCTGATCCAGGCGCCGGGCTTCCACGAACGCCTCGAGGCCAACACCCACGTGCTGTGCGACGGCCTGGAAGCAGCCGCGCGCGACGCCGGCATCAAAGTCACCACCACCCGCACCTGCGGCATGTTCGGCCTGTACTTCACCGACTGCCGGGTGGAAACCTTCGACGACGCGATGGCCAGCGACGCCAATGCGTTCAAGCGCTTCTTCCACGGCATGCTCAAGCGCGGCGTGTACTTCGCGCCGTCGGCGTTCGAGGCGGGCTTCCTGTCGTCGGCGCACGGCGACGTCGAATTCGCGCACACCTTCGAGGCCGCGCGCGAGGCCTTCCGCGAGGCGCGCGCCGGGTGAACCGCCCGGCGTTGGTGCTGTTCGACCTGGACGACGTGCTGGTCGGCTACGACCACGCCGTCCGGTTGACGGCACTGTCGTCGCGCACGGGCATCGCCCCCAAGGACGTGCACCGCGCCCTGTTCACGGCTGGCGTGGAAAAGGCGGCCGACCAGGGCGGCCTGGATGTCGAAGGCACCCTCGCCGCGCTGTCGGTGGAACTGGGCGCGCCGGTGTCCCTGGACGACTGGATTGCCTCGCGCGCGGAAGCCATGTCCGCCCGCCCCGAGGTGCTCGCGCTGGCCCATGCGGCGGCGGGCGTCGCCCAGGTTGCCATCCTGACCAACAATGGCCTGCTGCTGCGCGACCACCTCGAGCGCATGCACCCGCCGCTGTTCCCGCTGTTCGCGGGCCGGGTCTTCTGCTCGGCGCAGTTCGGCCGGCGAAAGCCCGACCCGGCCATTTTCCTCGATTGCCTCGCCTTGCTCGGTGTACCGCCGGCCGAGGCCCTGTTCATCGACGACAAGGTTGCCAATGCCAATGGTGCCCGCGCCGCCGGGCTCAGGGCGCATCATTACCAGGGCACCTACGGGCTGCGCTCGGCCCTCACCACCCACCGCCTGCTGGAGCTCCCCGCATGACCCGCATCGAAACCCTGGCCGTGCACGCCGGCGGCGAACCCGACCGCGAAACCGGCGCCCTGTCGCCGCCGCTGCACATGGCCACCACGTTCGAACACGGCCCGGCCGGCGAACGCCGCGCGGGCTATGAATACCAGCGCGAAGGCAGCCCGACCCAGGACCGCCTCGAACAGGCGCTGGCCGCACTGGAAGGTGGCGCCGCGGCCCTGGCCTACGGCTCCGGCATGGCGGCCATGAACGGCCTGTTGGAGTCGCTGCCGCCCGGCGCGCACTTCGTGTACCCCGGCGACTGCTACACCGGCCTGCGCACCCTGGCCCAGGAGTTCCTGCCCGAGCGCGGCATCAGCGCCACCGCCGTGGACATGGCCGACCTGGACGCCGTGCGCGCCGCACTGCGGCCCGAGACCCGGCTGCTGTGGGCCGAGACGCCGTCCAACCCGCTGGTGCAGGTGGCCGACATCGCCGCCCTGGCCGGCATCGCCCACGGCCACGGCGCCATCCTGGCCTGCGACAACACCTTCGCCACGCCCGTGCTGCAGCGCCCGATCACCCTCGGCGCCGACGTGGTGATGCACTCCACCACCAAATACCTCAGCGGCCACAGCGACGTGATGGGCGGCGCGCTGGTGTTCGCCGCGCGCGATGCGCTGCACGACGCGGTCGCGCACCGCCGCCACATCACCGGCGCCATCCTGGCGCCCTTCAGCGCCTGGCTGACGCTGCGCGGCTGCCGTTCGCTGCCCGCGCGCATGGCCTGGCATTGCGCGAACGCCAGGGCGCTGGCCGAGGCGCTGCAGGCGCACCCGGCGGTCGAGGCCGTGCACTACCCCGGCCTGGCCGCGCACCGGAACCATGCGGTCGCCGCAAGGCAGATGTCCGATTTCGGCGGCATGCTCAGCTTCCAGCTCAGGGGCGGTCGCGAGGCCGCGCTGCGCTTCGCCGGTGCCCTGGAGCTGGCGATCAACGCCACGTCGCTGGGCGGCCCGGAAACGCTGGTGGAACACCGCGCCTCGGTGGAAGGCGCCAACCCGCGCAGCGCGCAGAACCTGCTGCGGGTGTCGGTGGGGCTGGAACACGCCCAGGACATCGTCGCCGACTTCCTGCAGGCCCTCGACCGGGCCTGAGCGGCTACCAGCTGCCGGTGTTGGCCATCGAGGCCCAGGGCTCGGCCGGCGCCAGCGCCTCGCCCTTCTGCAGCAGCTCGATCGAGACCAGGTCGGGCGAGCGCACGAAGGCCATGCGGCCATCGCGCGGCGGCCGGTTGATGGTGACGCCCTGCGCCTGCAGCCGCGCGCAGGCCGCGTAGATGTCGTCCACCTCGAAGGCCAGGTGGCCGAAGTTGCGGGCACCGCCGTAGTCCTCGACGTCGTAGTTGAAAGTCAGCTCGACCTCCACGTCGGGATTGGCCGGCGCGGCCAGGTACAGCAGCGTGAAGCGGCCCTGCGGGTAGTCGCGACGGCGGGTTTCCACCAGCCCCAGCGCATCGCGGTAGAAGGCCAGCGAGGCGTCCAGGTCGCGGACGCGGACCATCGCGTGCAGGTATCTCATCGGCGCAGGGCCTCTTCGAGCTCGGGGTCGTCCAGGAAAAAATCGGCCAGCAGCGGCCGGCCGGGGTCCTCGGCATAGACCGAGAAATCGGTGACGCCGGCACCGCGCAGCACCGCCTCATCCACCAGGAACTGGCCCGTGAGCTGGCGCGAGGGCGTGGTCAGGATCACGTGCGCGGCGTCGGCCATGATGTCGGGCGTGCGCCCGGCTTCCGCGTCGGCGCCGGGGATCATCTTCAGCGCATCGGTGGCGATCACCGTCCGCGGCCACAGCGCGTTCACCGCCACGCCCTGCGGGCCGAACTCCGCCGCCAGGCCCAGCGTGACCAGGCTCATGCCCATCTTGGCCAGCGTGTAGCCGGTGTGCGGCCCCCACCACTTGGGGTCGAGGTTGATCGGCGGCGCCAGCGTGAGGATGTGCGGGTTGGCGGCCTTGAGCAGGTGCGGCAGGCAGTGCTGGGCGCACAGGAAGCTGCCGCGGCTGTTGACCTGCTGCATCAGGTCGAAGCGCTTCATCGGCGTCTCGAGCGTGCCCTTGAGCCAGATGGCGCTGGCGTTGTTGACCAGGATGTCGATGCCGCCGAAGCGGGCCACCGTCGCGGCCACGGCCGCGGCCACCTGGTCCTCTTCCCGGATGTCGCACTGCAGGGCCAGGCCCTGCCCGCCCGCCGCTTCCACGGCCGCCGCGGCGGTGTGGATGGTGCCGGGCAGCTTGGGATTGGGCACGCCGGACTTGGCCGCGATGGCAACGTTGGCACCGTCGCGGGCCGCGCGCAGGGCGATGGCCAGGCCGATGCCCCGTGAGGCGCCGGTGATCAACAGGGTCTTGCCGCGCAGGTCGGACATGGATGGCTCCCAAATGGATGGCCAAAGTGTAAACCGATGGCCGTGAAGCCAAGCCTATAATCGGGCCCATGGATTCCGCCCGCCTGGAAGCACTCGTCAACTGGATCGGCCAGAACCCGATCGCGGCGGGTCTGGTCATCTTCCTGATCGCGTTCGGCGACGCGCTGGTGATCGTGGGCGTGGCCATCCCGGCCGTGCCGCTGCTGTTCGCGGTGGGCACGCTGGTGGGGCTGGGCCACGTGGACGGCACCTATGCGCTGGTGTGCGCCACGCTGGGCGCCTTCTTCGGCGACGGCGTCAGCTACTGGGTGGGCCATCGCTACGGCCCGCAGCTGCGCCAGCGCTGGCCCTTCCACAAGCACCCGCAGTGGCTCGAACGCGGCGAGATCACCTTCCGCCGCCACGGCATGAAGAGCATCGTGATGGCGCGCTACGTCGGCGCCATCCGGCCGTTCGTGCCGGCCATCGCCGGCATGCTGAAGATGAAGCTGCGCCAGTACGTGCCGGCCAGCGCCATGGCCGCGCTCATCTGGTCGGCCACGTTCCTGGCGCCGGGCTGGGTGTTCGGCACGTCGCTGGACCTGGTGTCGGCGGTGGCCGGGCGGCTGGCCGTGGTGATCGCTGTGGTGCTGGTGCTGGTCGCGCTCATCTGGGCCACGGTCTTCTACGTCTGGCGCTGGCTGGGCGCGCACACCACCGGCATGATCGAGCGCGCACTGGCCTGGTCGCACCGTCATCCGGTGCTGGGCAGGTATTCCGAAGCGCTGATCGACCCCAACCGCCCCGAGTCGGCGTCGCTGCTGCTGCTGGGCGTGGTGCTGGTGGCCGCGGGCTGGGGCTTCTTCCACATCCTGATTTCGGTGGGCGGCGGCAGCGCTCCCTCGCAGTTGGACCTGACCGTGCACCAGGCCATGTTCGGCCTGCGCAATCCCCTGGCCGACATCCCGATGGCGCTGCTGGCCACGCTGGGCGACGCGGTGGTGCTGACCCCGGCGGTGCTGGGCGTGTTCGCCTGGCTATGGTGGCGGCGCCGGCGCATCGCCGCCTGGCACTGGCTGGCCGCGCCGGCGTTCGCGCTGTTCCTCACCTGGATCCTGGGCTACGTGCTGGACATGCCCAAGCCGCCCGCTGCCACCGCCGTGGCCGGCTTCAGCTTCCCTTCGGCCACGGTGACGATGGCCACGGTGGTGTACGGCTTCTTCGCCGTGCTGATCGCGCGCGAGCTGCCCGGCCGGCGGCGCGCCTGGCCCTACGTGGTGGCGTCGCTGGCCGTGACCCTGCTGGGTTTCGCGCGCCTGTACCTGGGCGCGCACTGGCTGAGCGACGTGCTGGCCGGCATCCTGCTGGGCCTGCTGTGGATCGCGGCGCTGGGCATCGCCTACCGCCGGCGCATGGTGCGTTCGTTCTGGGTGCGGCCCACGGCCACCATCTTCTTCGTCGCGATCATCGGCATGACCGCCTGGCACGGCAGCCGCAGCGCCGATGCCCTGCTGGCGCGCTTCGACCCGCCGCTGATGCAGACGCCGCTGTCGGCCGACACCTGGTGGCGGCAGGACTGGCAGCAGGGCATGCCCGCGCGCCGCAATGAAATGCACGGCCGCGATGCCTGGGCGCTGAACGTGCAGCTGGCCGGCCCGCTGGATTCGCTGCGCGCGCGGCTGCTGCTGTCGGGCTGGGAAAACTACCGCACCGGCGGCTGGACCGGCCTGCTGCAGACGATGGACAAGAACATCACCGCGGAAAAGCTGCCGGTGCTGCCGGCCACGCACCTGGGCCGCGAGGAAGTGCTGGTGATGGTGCGCCAGGGCGACACGCCCGGGCGCATGCAGGTGATCCGCCTGTGGGCGTCGCCGGTGGTGCTGCAGCCCGGCAACGAGCCGCTGTGGATCGGTACGGTGAAGGAGCTGAAGTTCACCAGGCGCCTGGATTTCTTCAGCTACTGGCAGGCCCAGCCGGGCGAAGACGCGCTGCTCGAACCGCTGCAGCGCGACCTGCGCGGGCTGGATTCGGCGCTGGAAGCGCGCAGCGACGACGGCCAGCGCGTGCTGCGCCTGCGCAGCCGCGACCGGGTGGACTGACTACTCGTCCTGGAAATCGGGCAGCCGCTCCACCAGCTGCTGCAGCCGCTCGTGCGGGCACTCCACCTGCAGCAGCCACTGCCGCTCCTGCGACGTCAGCGGCAGCCATTCGGCCAGGCGCCAGCCGACGAAGCCGGCATCGGCCAGTGCGCCCTTGCCGATGCCTTCGTGCTCGACGCCGGCCTTGTCCAGGATGCGCGCCAGCAGGGTCGAAAGCAGCCCGTGCTCGGGCCGCAGCGGCTGCGGCGTTTCGTCGTCGAGCCAGCGCACGTCGGCCACGATCAGGCCGTCGTCCTTCACCCGCGTGCGTTCGACGTGGAAGCGCCGGCGCCCCTGCACCGTCAGGCCCAGCAGCCCGTCGTCGGTCATCGCGAAGTCCACGATCACCGCCTCGGTGCCCAGCGCCGCCGGGATGGCCGGCACGCCGGCCTCGCGGCCTTCCAGGATCAGGCAGATGCCGAAGCCGCCGCCGCTGCGGCCGCAGCGCTTCACCAGGTCGAGGTAGCGCGGCTCGAAGATGCGCAGGCCCAGCGTGCCGCCGGGAAACAGCACCGAAGACAGCGGGAACAGCGGCAGCTCGGTGAGCGCCACCTCAGCCGCCGAGGCCGGCCAGGAAGCGGCGCGGCGCGCCTTCGAAGCCACCGTTGGACATGAACACCACGTGGTCGCCGTCGCGCGCGAGCCGGGTGAGCGCGGCGATCAGCCCGTCCACGCCCGACACCGCCTCGCCCTCGCCGCGCAGCGCGGACACCACGCTGCCGGCATCCCAGGCCAGCTCGGGCCGGTGCAGGAACACCACCGCGTCGGCCTCGCGCAGCGACGGCGCGATCTCGGCCGCGTGCGCGCCCAGCCGCATCGAATTGCTGCGCGGCTCCATCGCCACCAGGATGCGCGCGGCGCACACGCGCGCGCGCAGGCCTTCGAGCGTGGTGCGGATGGCGGTGGGATGGTGGGCGAAATCGTCGTACACGGTGACGCCGCGCGCCTGGCCCAGGTTTTCCATGCGCCGCTTCACGCTGACGAAATCGGCCAGCGCCGGAATCACCTTGGCCAGGTCCACGCCCATCGCATGGGCCGCGGCGAGCGCCGCCAGGCCGTTCATCACGTTGTGGCGGCCCGACATCGACCAGCGCACTTCACCGACCACCGCGCCGGCATGGCTCACTTCAAAGACCGAGCCGTCGTCGGCCAGCAGGCGCGCGCTCCAGTCGAAGCCCTCGCCGATGCCGAAGCGCTCCACCGGCGTCCAGCAGCCCATGGCCAGCACTTCGGCCAGCGCCGCGTCCTCGCCGTTGACGATCAGCCGGCCGCGGCCCGGCACGATGCGCACCAGGTGGTGGAACTGGCGCTGGATGGCGGCCAGGTCCGGGAAGATGTCGGCGTGGTCGTATTCGAGGTTGTTGAGGATGGCCACCGTGGGCCGGTAGTGCACGAACTTGCTGCGCTTGTCGAAGAAGGCCGTGTCGTATTCGTCGGCCTCCACCACGAACTCGCGGCCGGTGCCGATGCGCGCCGACACGCCGAAGTTCTCCGGCACGCCGCCGACCAGGAAGCCCGGGTCGCGGCCCGCGGCGTCCAGCACGAAGGCCAGGATGGACGTGGTGGTGGTCTTGCCGTGCGTGCCCGCCACCGCCAGCGTCTCGCGGCCGGGCAGCACGTGTTCGCTGAGCCACTGCGCGCCGGAGGTGTAGCGCAGGCCGTGGTCGAGCACGTGTTCCACCGCCGGGTTGCCGCGCGACAGCGCATTGCCCACCACCACCACGTCGGTGTCGGCGGCGATGTGCGCGGCGGCGTAGCCGGAGTTCAGCGAAATGCCCAGCTGCTCGAGCTGGGTGGACATGGGCGGGTAGACGTTCTGGTCCGAGCCGTCGACGGCGTGGCCGAGTTCGCGCGCCAGGGCGGCGACGCCGCCCATGAAGGTGCCGCAGATACCGAGGATGTGCAGTTTCATGGGGCTCAGGATGGCAGGATCAGGGCGCGGCTGGAACCGGCGCCGGCACCAGGGCGAACAGCAGCAGCGCCTCGGCCAGCAGCAGCACCAGGGTCAGCAGGTAGGCTGCGGACACCGGGATTTCCAGCGCCTGGCGCCAGATGGCCGCGTTCACCCGCAGCTTCCAGAAGAAGGCGAACACCGCCGCCAGCATCACCAGCAGCATCGACGGCGGCGGGTTGTCGCTGCCCAGGTGGGGTTGCACCACCAGCAGCAGCGGCATGGTCACCACCGCGAACAGCACTTCGGTGCCGGCCACCGCCAGCAGCACCTGCGCGGCGCGGTTGGCCATGCCGCGCAACCGCAGCAGGGCCAGCGTGGCGGCCACCACCGTGGCCAGCGTGACGAACGCGCGCGCGGCCAGCGCGGCCGGCGGCATGTCGTGGAAAGAGGCGAACGCCAGCTGCAGGCCCAGCAGGATGGCCACGAAGGCCGTCACCGCGGGCGGCGACCACGGCAGGTCCTGCGGACCGCGCCGCAGCAGGCAAACCTCGAACAATTCGCGCAGCAGCGCGGCCACGGCGGGCCGGCTCAGCCGATTTCGGGCGTCGGCGACAACGTGGCGATGATGCGCTGGAAGACCTCGTCCATGCCGCCCACGCCGTCAACGCAGGCCAGGCGGCCGGTGTTGCGGTAGAAGTCCACCACCGGCGCCGTGGCGTCGTTGTAGACGGTCAGTCGATGCCGAACGGCCTCGGGGCTGTCGTCGGCACGGCCCTCGGCCTGCGCGCGGCCGGCCAGGCGGTTGATCAGCAGTTCGGTGTCCACGTCCAGCTGCACGGCGATGTCCACCGGCTGGCCCAGGCGGCCCAGCAGGGCGTCCAGGGCGTTGGCCTGCGCCAGGTTGCGCGGGTAGCCGTCGAGCACGAAGCCGTTGCCGGTGTCGCCGGCGGTCAGGCGCTCTTCGAGCATGCCCAGCACGATGTCATCCGACACCAGGCCGCCCGATTCCATCACGGCCTTGGCCTGCCGGCCCAGCTCGGTGCCGGCCTTGACGGCGGCGCGCAGCAGGTCGCCGGTGGAGATGTGCGGCACCTGGAGGTGCTCGCGCAGGCGGGTGGCCTGCGTGCCCTTGCCCGATCCGGGCGCGCCGAGAAGTACCAGTCGCATTGCTTGGAGAACCCCTATAAACAAGGACGCACGGCGCCGTCGTCACCCCGTTTGGCTATAGTGGGGCCGCTGACAGGCCGTGCGGATGGTGAAACGCTACTGGGCGGGCCGGTCCAAGTCAATTGAAAGGCAGGAAACCATGGGCAAAGGAACGCTCCTCTACGCGCAATCGGGCGGGGTCACCGCCGTCATCAACGCCACCGCCGGTGCGGTCATCCAGGCCGCCCGCGGCCGCAAAGTGAAGGTCCTGGCCGCCCGGAACGGCATCCTGGGCGCCCTGCGCGAGGACCTGGTGGACACCTCGAAGGAATCCGCCGCCGCCATCCGGGCCCTGGCCCACACCCCGGGTGGGGCCTTCGGGTCGTGCCGGTTCAAGCTCAAGTCGCTCGAGGAAGACCAGCCCAGGTACCAGCGCCTGCTGGACGTGCTGGACGCCCACGACGTGCGCTGGTTCCTCTACAACGGCGGCAACGATTCGGCCGACACCGCGCTCAAGCTTTCGGAAATGGCCCGGGTCACCGGCTACCCGCTCACCTGCATCGGCGTGCCCAAGACGGTCGACAACGACCTGGTGGTCACCGACACCTGCCCGGGCTTCGGCTCGGCGGCCAAGTACACGGCCGTGTCCGTGGCCGAGGCGGCGCTGGACGTGGCCGCCATGGCCGACACGTCCACCAAGGTCTTCGTTTACGAAGTGATGGGCCGCCACGCGGGCTGGCTGGCCGCCGCCGCCGGCCTGGCCGGCGCGGGCAAGGACGACGCCCCGCAGGTGATCCTGTTCCCCGAGGTCGTGTACGACGAGGCGAAGTTCCTGGCCCGCGTGCAGGCCGTGGTGAAGAAGGTGGGCTGGTGCGTGGTGGTGGTGTCCGAAGGCATCCGCCACGCCGACGGCCGCTTCGTGGCCGACGCGGGCGCCGGCAAGGACGCGTTCGGCCATTCGCAGCTCGGCGGCGTGGGCCCGCTGCTGGCGGCCACGGTGAAGGACAAGCTCGGCCTGAAGGTGCACTGGACCGTGCCCGACTACCTGCAGCGCTCGGCCCGCCACGTCGCCTCGGCCACCGACCTCGCCCACGCGCAGGCCGTGGGCCGGGCCGCGGTGGACTACGCGCTGGAGGGCCGCAATGGCGTGATGCCGGTGATCGTGCGCACCTCGTCCAGCCCCTACCGCTGGAAGGTCGCACCCGCCGACCTCACGGGCATCGCCAACCGCGAAAAGACCATGCCCAAGGGCTTCATCGACCGCTCCGGCTACGGCATCACCGCCGCCTGCCGCGCCTACCTGCAGCCGCTGGTGAAGGGCGAGGCGCCGCCGCCGTACCGCGCCGACGGGCTGCCCGACTATGTGCGGCTCAAGCTGGTGCCGGTGCCGAAGAAGCTGCCGGCCTGGGCCTGAAGGCAATGCGAAGGATTCCCGCCTAAGCCCGCATGCTTTGGCTAAGATTGCCCTCCCGGCACGACCGCCGGGCGACAATCAGGGGAAACCAATGCGCTTCAATTCTGCAATCGCCGCCGGCCTGGTGGCCTTCGCACTGCTTGCCTCCGGCTGCGCCACGGTGCCGCCGCAGCAGGCCTTCAATCGCGAAGCCGCGACCATCAAGACCATCCAGGTGCTGCCGATGGCGGAGTCCGAGATCGGGCTGGCTTTCCTCAACCACCCGGGACAGAACTTCGGCCTGATCGGCGGGCTGGTGGCGGCATCCGACATCACCAGCAAGCAGAACAAGCTGCGCGCACAGATGGCGGCCAGCAAGCTCGACCACCTGGCGGTGTTCCGCGAAGAGTTCGGCAACGCGATGCTGGCGCAGGGCTACACCCTCACCTGGTCCGAGCCGCTGCCGGCCAAGAACAGGGTCGCGCGCGACCGCTGGGGCCTGCGCAAGGCGTACGGCGCGATCCAGGGCGCCGACGCGCAGCTCGACCTGAGCCTGATCTTCACCGGCTACGCCACCTCGGGCGCCGGTGATGCGTCGCCCTACCGCCCGGCCGTGCACGTCGCGGCGCGCCTGCTCGACCCGACCGGCCAGCAGAACCTGTTCACCGACGTGGTCACCTACAACAACATCACCAACATCCCGACCGCCATCGCGGTGAACCCGGATCCGCAGTACGCGTACCCTGACTTCAAGCAGCTCGAGGCCGCCGGCCCCGACGTCGCGGCCGGCATGAAGGTGGCGCTGGTGGCAACGGCCAAGCGCCTGTCGGAGCAGTTCTGATGCGCACCCGCCTGGCGTGGCTTCTGCCGCTGGGCCTGGCGGTCGGCTGCGCATCCACGCAGCCGATGCGGCAGGTGGCGCTGGACGAGGGCTGTGCGGCCTCGATCGAACAGCTCACCGTAAACCCGGCGTTCGTGCCCGATCTCGCCCAGCCCAAGCTCAAGCCCAAGCAGGCGCAGTTCGCGGACTACGCGGCCTGCCTCGAACGCGACGGCGTGCGCACGGGCGCCGCGCTGTTCCGCATCGACAAGGTGCCGGCGCCGTCCACCGTCACGCTCACCATCGGCAGCGACCCGCGCGGCACGCTGGCCGCCAAGGTCGAGCTGCTGGACGAAAACTTCAAGGTCGTGCGCAGCCACGGTTTCGATGAATTCGTCCGGCGCGGCATGCAGTACACGCTGGACATGTTCCACAACGCCGGCGACCCGCCGGTGCGCTACCTGCTGGTGTCCCCGGACGCAACGAAGGTGGGCGGCGTGGACCAGCACCTGGGGTCGCAGACCAGCACGCTGTTCGTGGGCACCGGGTACTACATGCACGGCACCGAAAGCGCGAGCAGCCGCCCCCTGGGTGATGCCGGGCTGTTGGTGGTCAGCGTTCGCCCGCAGGGCTCCACGCCGCTCAAGTACTGAGCCGCGGCGACGGGCCCCTCCGGCCCGGCGGAAAACGGAAGGCCGGCCCCTGCAAGGGCCGGCCTTCCGCCTTTTCGGGCCCTGGAAAACCACCCCGAAGACCCCCTGCCCGGGCGTGTGGCGCCCCCTCCCCCCCTTTGACATACTCGGGACGGGCGGCCGATCGGCCGCTTATGTTTGATCCATTGTTGAACTCTGGGGAGGGTTTACATGTTCGAGCAATACGGTATGCACCTTGCGCTGGCCTGTGCGGCCATCGCCATCCTTTACGGCATCGTCGTCGCGAAATGGATCGTCGGCCAGCCGGCCGGCAACGAGAAGATGCAGAAGATCGCCGCGGCCATCCAGGAAGGCGCCGGCGCCTACCTGCGCCGCCAGTACCGCACCATCGCCATCGTCGGCATCGCCCTGTTCCTGGTGATCGGCTTCGTGCCGCAGCTGGGCTGGCCCACCGCGATCGGCTTCGCCATCGGCGCGGTGCTGTCGGGCCTGGCCGGCTTCATCGGCATGTTCGTCTCGGTGCGCGCCAACGTGCGCACGGCGCAGGCGGCCACCGTGTGCCTCAACTCCGCGCTCAACGTCAGCTTCAAGGGCGGCGCCATCACCGGCTTGCTGGTGGTGGGCCTGGGCCTGCTGGGCGTGGCGGGCTACTTCTGGTTCGTGCTGGGTGGTTCGGGCGCGCAGACGGCCGAAGCGGTGAATGCCGCGCTGAAGCCGATGATCGGCCTGGCCTTCGGCAGCTCGCTGATCTCGATCTTCGCGCGCCTGGGCGGCGGCATCTTCACCAAGGGCGCCGACGTCGGCGCCGAC
>JAPLSJ010000108.1 GCA_026398695.1 Arenimonas sp. | reverse complement strand
GCCGCCGCCACTGACCGTGGCGGTGTTGACCACGCTGGCGCCCGCCGCAAGCGTCGGCGTCACGGGAATCACGAAGCTGGTGCTGGCGCTCACCGCCAGGCCCGCGGCGACCGTGCAGGTCACCGTCTGGCCCGCGGCCGTGCAGCCCGCCGGCAGCGTGCCGATGGTCAGGCCCGTCGGGATGGTGTCGGTGATGGTGGTCGCCGCCGTGGTGGCGGCCGTGCCGGTGTTCTGCACGCTCAGCGTGTAGCTGGCCGGCACGCCCAGGGTGAACGACGCCGCGCTGGCCGTCTTGGTCATCGTCAGCTGCGGGCTGGGGATGCACAGCGGCAGCGAAGAAAGCGCCGGAACAGTGACCGCAGAACCGGCGCCGCCGGCCGTTGCACCATTGGGAATGAATTCAGTCACCGCAGTCGAAGACGTGGTGCCATTGGCACCACCGGTCACGGTCGCTGTCAGGATGGCCGGCGCGGCGATGAAACCGCCGCCGCCGCCGCCGCCAGGGCCCTCGGACTCAGCGTTGGTGATCAACTGGTTGCCGCCATTGCCGCCGCGCGCGCGAAGCGCGACGCCACTGGCGCTGACTGCAGACACCAGGATGCTGCCACCGGCACCGCCGCCGCCAGGTGCGTCGTTGTGTGCAGGCACGGAGTTGGCCGCCGTCGACCCGTCGGCGACGATCTCACCAGAACCCGAGAGGGTTCCTGCAATCACCAGCACCAGGCCACCGCCACGGGCGCCCGTGCCGCCTGCACCGTTGTTGGAATCACCGGCACCGCCGCCGCCGCCCAGATGAACGCGCGTGTTGGCGCCAAATGCGGCGTCGTTGGCCAACGGCCGACCGCCCCAGCCGCCGCGCTGCCGTCGGCTGTTGCCACCCCAGGTCCCGGTACCGGGCGCGATGGTCAGGGCGTCAAGATTCACGGAGCCGAAGGTGTAGCCGCCGCGACCGCCGCCCGAAGAAGTGGATGTGGGCGTCACCGCGCCGTCGAGGTTCCATGCCGCAGCCCAGCCAGGCGTGGCCAGGCTGGGATTGCCCTGCCCGGTCCAGGGCAGCCCGGACGCGCCGTTGGCGCCGCCGCCGCCGCCGCCGTTGTGGGCATTGCCGCCGCCACCGCCGTTCGCCGGCGCGCCGCGGCCATAGCGGCCATTGAGCGCGTCGTACTGCGCCTGGAAACCGACGATGCCTTCACCCTTCTCGCCGCCGTTGACGTCGGCGTTGCCGCGGAAAAGCGTAACGTCGGTACCGGCTGCGGTGGTTGCGTTGTCAACCACGCCACCGCGGAAACCCGCGCCGGAAGCCGACAGCGAACCGCTGACCTGGAAGGTGTCACGCACCAGCAGCGGCATCACGCCGCCCGTGGTGCCGTTCCACTGCGGCGCACTCAGCGTGACGCCGGCGGAAAGGGTCAGGCTGGCGTACTGCGGGACGCGGATGACCTGGGCGATGGTGCCGTAGGAAAAGCGCAGGGGCGCGACGCTGCAGGCGGGATCGAGCGTTACCGTGTTGCCGACGACACCCAGCACGCTGACCAGCTCGTAGCGTCCCGAGTTGCCCAGGCTGGAAACGGTGCCGTAGGCCGCCGTGTCGGTGGTGTTGATGGTGGCGCCCTGCGCCTGGTAGACCATCAGCACGTCGCCTGACGAAATGCCGGCGGCACTGGCCAGCGTCAGCGTGGTGGCACCGGCCGTCGCGGCCGTGGAAAGGGTTGTGATGCGCACCTGCGGCAGGGACGCGTAAGCGGTGTTCGCGTTGACGGTGAGGCTGCCGTCCTTGCCGGGTTGCCATGCGCCCGCATCCGGTGACAGCAGCAGGCATGCCGCGATGGTGGCGAGCGAGGCTGCGGCACGACGTGCGCCGGCGCGCGGCGCGAATGCGATCTTTGACATGAGTCCCCTTTGCTTGCCGCCGCGCAACCCGACCCGCCACATCGGCAGGTTCGTGGTCACACACCTTGGATAATCCGGCAGGATAGTGATCAATACTCACATTGTCCACAGTAACTATTTGTTTTTAGGGGCTTTAGAGACTGTCAAAGTTTGACGCGACGGGTCGGAAAGCGACCCGGACAGGCCCACGGCTTGAGAAACAGGCCGGGTGAAGTAGCGAGACACGCGTCACAAAGTGACGCGACCACGGCCGAGCCCACAAAAAAAGACCCCGGCCGAAGCCGGGGTCCCTGGGTTGCAGCGATGCCGCTATGGATCAGAACGTGATCGACCAGCTGTTGATGTAGCCGACGTCGCCGGCGGCGTTGTCGTTCACACGCAGCTTCCAGGTGCCGTTGAGCAGTTCGCTCGACAGGTTGATGGTGTAGGTACCCACCAGGTTGTCGGCGCTGCCGCCGGCGCGGTTGCTGATGGTGTACAGCGAGCCGTCCGGAGCCACCAGGTCGACCTTCAGGTCGCCACGATAGGTATGGACGATGTTCACCGACACCGACGAGGTGCTGGACGCGTTGCCGGTGCGGCCAGACACGGTGATCGGGCTGTCCGTGGTGACGTTGTCGGAGATGGTGTAGTCGGCGGTGTTGGTGTACGTCGTGCCGGTCGGCGGCGGCGGCGTGGTGCCACCGGCCGCATCCACCAGCGCCTTGGCGTTGATGATGCCCGCGCCGCAGCCACCCGAGCACGCACCGGCCAGCGCGTACGCGGTCGACTTGAGCTGGGCTTCCACCTGCGCCGGGGTGTACATGGCCAGGCCCAGGGCCAGGCGACGGCTCTGCACCAGGGCCACCGCGCCAGCCACGTGCGGCGACGCCATCGACGTGCCGTTGTACGAGGCGTAGGACTCGGCGCCCGGCGTGGTGGTGCCGGCGTTGAGCGTGGACAGGATGCCCGAGCCCGGGGCCGACACGTCGATCAGCGTGCCGTAGTTCGAGAAGCTCGAACGGGCGCTGGCGCTGGTGACCGAGGCCACGTTCACCACGTTGTTGCAGCTGGCCGGGGTGAAGCCCGAAGCGTTGGCGTTGCTGTTGCCGGCCGCCACCACGATGGTGGTGCCGCGGCTGACGGCGCTGTTGATCGCCGCCTGGGTGGTGGCGTCGCAGGAGCCGCCGCCGCCGAGCGACATGTTGATGACGTCGGCCGCGTTGGCCGCCGACAGGGTCGGCACGCCGCTGACGGCGCCGCCCGAAGCCCAGATGATGGCGTCGGCGATGTCGGAGGTGGAGCCACCGCCGCGACCCAGCACGCGCACCGGCATCACCTTGGCGCCCCAGGCCGTGCCCGCGACGCCCTTGGCGTTGTTGGTCACCGCAGCCACCGTGCCGGCCACGTGCGTGCCGTGCCAGCTGGACGGGTTGCCGCCGGAGAAGTCGCCCGGATCGCTGGCGTCGGAGTCGCGGCCGTTGCCGTCGCCCGCCACCGTCGAGCTGGTGATGAAGTCGTAGCCGGCGACGATGTTGGCCGCCAGGTCGCTGTGCGCCACGTAGCCGGTATCAAGCACGGCGACGATGACGCCCGAGCCGTTGGCGACGTCCCACGCGGTGTTGGCGCGGATGCCGGCATCGGCGTCCTGGTAGCCCCACTGCTCGGCGTAACGGGTGTCGTTGGGCGTCAGCATGTGGGTCATGACGCGGTCGATCTGCACGTATTCCACGTTGGGATTGGCGGCAATCTGGCGCATCAGGGTTTCGGCTTCGGCGGCACCCAGCTTCTGCGAGGTGGCGACGACGTCGGCGCCCAGGGCCATGCGGCGGACGTGGCTGGCGGCCAGCGGCTTGCCGGGCGCGGCGCGTTCGCCACGCTGCAGGCGCGAGGCCTGGACCAGCTGGTTGGCGCCCACGGCGGCGGCCTGCAGGGAACGGTTGAGTTCCGCGGCGTTGGTGGCCTCCGGCGTGCCGGCACGGTACTTGACGATGAACTGGTCGAACTGCGAACCGGACTGGATGGCGCTCAGGTCAACCCGAGGAGCGGGCTGGGCGCCCGCGGCGAAAGCTGCCTGCGCTGCAAGGGCGAAGGAGGTGGCCGCGACGATACCGCGCAAACGAAGCTTGCGAGTGTTCTTGCTCACGATGATGGTTCCCCGAAAAATGAAAACAGCGATGACCGCTGGGCGGCCGTGTTTGCATCCTTGCCCCGGGTCCCCTGGGCGAATCCTCTCCCCCCGCGGGCCATGACTGGCCTCTGATCTCAGCAGGGAAAACCGCACCACCCGGACGTGCGATGCAGATGACGACTGCATGACACGGACCCGACGCTAACGTGACACTTATGGGACGTCAAGCCGCACCGCCGCACCGCTTCACAGGCCCTTTCACGGGCCGTCGTCTTCACACGAAAACGCCTTGAAAACAGCGTTTTTTCGTCGATCCGATCCGCGCGGAAAGAGCGCTGCAACCCATCACCTGGCCATGGCCCCGTCGCTGGCCCGGGAATTGCGCGAAACGGGAGAACAGCCCAAAAAAAGACCCCGGCCGAAGCCGGGGTCCCGATGTTGCAGGCGCGTCAGCGGAGGATCAGAACGTGATCGACCAGCTGTTGATGTAGCCGGTGTCGCCGGCAGCATTGTCGTTCACGCGCAGCTTCCAGGTGCCGTTGAGCAGCTCGGTCGACAGGTTGCGGCTGAAGGTGCCGATGACGTTGTCGGTGCTGGTGCCCGTGCGGTTGTGGATGTTGTACAGCGTGCCGTCCGGCGCCACGAGGTCGACCTTGAGGTCACCCTTGTAGGTGTGGACGATGTTCACCGACACCGACGAGGTGCTGGACGCGTTGCCGCTGCGGCCGGACACGGTGATCGGGCTGTCCACCGTCGCGTTGTCGGCGATGGCGTAGTCGGCGGTGTTGCTGTAGGTGGTGGTGCCCGACGGCGGCGGCGTGGTGCCGGCGGTGTAGTTGCCGACCAGGCTGACGCCGGAGAAGCTCGAGTAGGCCTTCAGGCGGACGTAGTAGGTGCCGGCCGACGGCGCCGCGATGGTGCAGGTCTCGGCATTGCCACCCAGGTACGGACGGCAGACGTAGGCCGTGTCGGTCGGCGCGGTGCCGAACTGCACGTACATGTCGGCATCGCCGGTGCCACCGGACATGGTGAAGGTCAGGTTGGTGGAGCCCGACGGCACCACCATCGTGTAGTTCACCGAGTTGCCGGTGGTGGCGGCCAGGCCGGTCACCGCGACGCCCTTGGTCAGGGTGCCACCGGTCGGCGGCGGCGGCGGGGGCGGCGTGGTGCCACCGGCCGCATCCACCAGCGCCTTGGCGTTGATGATGCCGGCGCCGCAGCCGCCCGAGCACGCACCGGCCAGCGCGTACGCGGTCGACTTGAGCAGCGCTTCCATTTCAGCCGGCGTGTACATCGCCAGGCCCAGGGCCAGGCGACGGCTCTGCGTCAGCGCAACCGCGCCGGCCACATGCGGAGACGCCATCGAGGTGCCGTTGTACGACGCATACGACTCGGCGCCCGGACCGGCGGTGCCGGCGTTGAGCGTGGAGAGGATGCCCGAGCCCGGCGCCGAAACGTCGATCAGCGTGCCGTAGTTCGAGAAGCTCGAACGGGCGCTGGCGCTGGTGATGGAGGCGACGTTGACGACGTTGTTGCAGCTCGCCGGCGAGAAGCCCGACGCATTGGCGTTGTCGTTGCCCGCCGCGACCACCACCGTGGTGCCACGGCTGACGGCGCTGTTGATGGCGTTCTGGGTGGCGGTGTCGCAGGCGCCGCTGCCGCCCAGGGACATGTTGATCACGTCGGCCGCGTTGGCGGCGGACAGGGTGGGCACGCCACTGACGGCGCCGCCGGAGGACCAGATGATGGCGTCGGCGAGGTCGGAGGTGTAGCCGCCGCCCGCGCCGAGCGCGCGCACCGGCATCACCTTGGCGCCCCACGCGGTGCCAGCAACGCCCTTGGCGTTGTTGGTCACGGCGGCGACGGTGCCGGCCACGTGCGTGCCGTGCCAGCTGGACGGCTGGCCCTGGTAGGCGTCGCCCGGATCGCTGGCGTCGGCGTCACGGCCGTTGCCGTCGACCGAAACGGCCGTGTCGATGATGAAGTCGTAGCCAGCCACGATGTTGGCGGCCAGGTCGGAATGGGCCACGTAGCCGGTGTCGATGACGGCGACGATGATGCCGGTGCCGTTGGCGACGTCCCAGGCCTCGTTGGCGCGGATGCCGGCGTCGGCGTCGGTGTAGCCCCACTGCTCGGCGTAACGGGTGTCGTTCGGCGTCAGGGTCGGCTTCATGATGCGGTCGATCTGGACGTACTCGACGTTCGGATTGGCCGCGATCTGGCGCATCAGGGTTTCGGCGTCGGCGCGGCCCAGCTTCTGCGAGGTGGCCACGACGTCGGCGCCCAGGGACATGCGGCGCAGGTGGTTGGCGACGAGCGGCTTGCCGGCGCCGCCTTCACCGCGCTGGAGGCGCGAGGCCTGCACCAGCTGGTTGGCACCCACCGCGGCGGACTGCAGGGCGCGGCTCAGCGCGGCCTGGCTGGAAGCCTCCGGCGTGCCGTCCTTGTACTTGACGATGAAGCGGTCGAACTGCGTGCCCGACTGGATCGCGCTCAGGTCGACCCGAGGGGCGGGCTGCGCGCCGGCGGCGAAGGCGGCCTGCGCTGCAAGGGCGAAGGAGGTGGCCGCGACGATGCCGCGCAAACGAAGCTTGCGAGAGTTCTTGCTCACTTAGGTGGTTCCCCGAAAATGATGGCAACGAAGACCGCTGGGCGGTCGTGTTTGCATCCCTGCCCCGGGTCCCCTGGCCAAGACATTCCCCACGCGGGCCATCAATGGCCTCGAGTCGATTCAGGGAGTCCATAACCACCCGGACGTGTGACGGAGTTCACACCCGCGTCACAACGATCCGACGCTAACGTGACGAAAGTCACAGGTCAAGCCGACCCCCCGCAGGGGGGCCGGCGGCCCGGCAGGGGCGCTGACGTTCGGTTGAAAACGCGCGGAAAAAGGCTTTATTGGCGTTCCGGCGGAGGGTCCACGCCGGTGCCGGACTGGTGCAGCGCAGCAGGTTTCTGCGCGGAATGGTCCGCCCGTATGGTCCGTCCCGGGGTCAGAACATGCCCGTGTCGAGGCGCGCGGCGTCCGACATCATCCCCTGGTTCCAGGGCGGGTCGAACACCAGGTCCACGTCCACATCCACCACCGTGGGCACGCGTTCGACCTTCGTGCGCACGTCCTCGACCAGGATGTCGCCCATGCCGCAGCCCGGCGCGGTCAGGGTCATGCGGATCGCCACGGTGCGCTCGCCCTCGGCGTTTCGGCCGAGATCGCAGTCGTACACCAGGCCCAGCTCGACGATGTTCACCGGGATCTCGGGGTCGAAGCAGGTGCGCAGCTGTTCCCACACCAGCTTCTCGACGGCGTCGTCGCCCGCGCCTTCGGGCAGCTCCAGCGGCGCCGGCTTGGCCTTGCCGATGGCGTCGGCGTCATCGCCGGCGACGCGGAACAGGTTGCCGTCCACGAACACGGTGAACGAGCCTCCCAGCGCCTGCGTGATGTAACCACTGCTGCCGGCCGGAAGCGTCACGGCTTCGCCCTGCGGCACCATCACGGCCGGGCAGTCGCGCTCGAACTTCACGGGTTCACTGGTCCTGGAATAACTCACGCGGGTATCGCCTGGCATCAAAGGCGGCTATTTTAGCGCGCCTGCCTTCCCGGAAACCGCCTTGCCCCCTTCCCAACGCCCAAGCTCGACCCGGCAGTGGCTGCTGCCCCTGCTGGCGCTGGCGATTGGCGTGCTGGGCATGACCGCGGCGTGGCTGGCGCTGGCGATGTCCCTGGGCAGCCCCTGCGGCTGGCTGGCGCCGCTGGCGGCGCTGGACATGGCCCTGATGCTGAGGCTTTCGGCCGCGCCCGCGGGCCGGATGCGCGCGGCGCTTGCGGTGCTGGGCACCGTGGCCGCGATCGCCACCAGCTATTGGATGATCGCCGCCACCCAGATGGCCAACCTCCTGGGCCTGTCCCCGCTGGAGTCGGCCCAGCGCATGGGGCCCGTGCTGGCCGGCGAGCTTTTCAAGCACATGACCAGCGGCTGGGACATCGGTTTCGCCGTGCTGGCCCTCGTGCTGGCCTGGCGCCTGGGCCGCTGAGGCCCGCCCGGAGGCGGGCCTGCGACCCGCGGGTCAGTGCCCGCCGTCCACCGACTTGAGTTCGGCCACCAGCTGGCTCACCGCCGCCGCCGCGTCGCCGTAGAGCATGCGGGTGTTGTCGGCGTAGAACAGCGCATTCTCGATGCCGGCGAAGCCCGTGCCCTTGCCGCGCTTGATGACGATGGTGTTCTTCGAATTCACCACGTCCAGGATCGGCATGCCGAAGATCGGCGAGGCTGGGTCGGTCTTGGCCACCGGGTTCACCACGTCGTTGGCGCCGATCACCAGGGACACGTCGGTGGTCGGGAACTCGGGGTTGATGTCGTCCATGTCGGCGATCAGGTCGTAGGGCACGCCCGCCTCGGCCAGCAGCACGTTCATGTGGCCGGGCATGCGGCCCGCCACCGGGTGGATGGCGAAGCGCACCTTCACGCCGCGCTTCATCAGCACCTGCGTGAGCTCCCAGACCTTGTGCTGGGCCTGCGCCACGGCCAGGCCGTAGCCCGGCACGATCACCACGCGCTCGGCGTAGGCCATCATCGCGGCGACGTCGCCGGCTTCGATGGGCTTTTGCGCCCCGGTGATCTCGGCCGCCTCGCCGGTCTGGCCGAAGCTGCCGAACAGCACGCTGGCGATGGAGCGGTTCATGGCCTTGGCCATCAGCTGCGTCAGCATGGTGCCGGCCGCGCCCACCACCATGCCGGCGATGATCAGGGCCTCGTTCTGCAGCACGTAGCCTTCGAAGGCCACGGCCAGGCCGGTCAGCGCGTTGTACAGCGAGATCACGACGGGCATGTCGGCGCCGCCGATGGGCAGCGTCATCAGCACGCCCACGGCCAGGGCCGCGACGAAGAAGCCGATGATCACCGGCTGTTCCAGGCCGTACACCGTGAGCACGCCCAGGGCGATGGCCACCAGGAACACCAGCGCGTTGAACGCCTGCTGCCCGGGGAAGGTGAAGCGCTTGTCCATGCGGCCGTCGAGCTTGGCCCAGGCGATGATGGAGCCGGTGAGCGAGATCGAGCCGATCAGCGCGCCCACCACCGCCAGCACCAGCACGGTCTGCGAGGGCGCGCCACCCTCGGCCGAGTAGCGCAGCAGCTCGACGGCACCAATGGCCGCGGCCGAACCGCCACCCAGGCCGTTGTACAGCGCCACCATCTGCGGCATGTCGGTCATGGCGACACGCTTGCCCGACACCCACGCCACGGCGGTACCCAGCACCACGGCCAGCGCGATCAGCGGCAGGTTCTTGAGCTCGGGCTGCAGGAACGTGGCGGCCGTGGCCACCAGCATGCCCATGCCCGCCCACTGGATGCCGCTGCGCGCCGTCACCGGCGACGCCATGCGCTTGATGCCCAGGATGAACAGCAGCGCCGCGACGAAGTAGCTGGCCTTGACCAGGATCAGCAGCCAGTCGTTCATGCGCCGGCCCCCGGCTTCTTGGAAGACTTGAACATCTCGAGCATGCGCTCGGTGACCACGTAGCCGCCGGCGGCATTGCCCGCGCCCATCAGCACGGCGAGGAAGCCGATGACCTTCTCGGTGGTGGTGTCGGCGTGGCCCAGCACCACCATCGCGCCGATCATCACGATGCCGTGCACGAAGTTGGAGCCGGACATCAGCGGGGTATGCAGGATCACCGGAACCCGACCGATGATCTCGTAGCCCGTGAAGGCTGCGAGCACGAAGATGTAGAGCGCGACGAAACCGTCCATGTCCCCTCCCCGCGCGGATGCGCGACGGTTCCATCATAACCGCTGGCTAAACGACGGCTAGGGGTCCGTAAACGAAGGTGGCGGGCGCCCGTTCTTGTCATGGCATCCCCCGCCAGCAAAGGAAACCACCATGAAGACCCCGCTCCTGATCGCCCTCGCCCTGCTGCTTGCCGCCGGCCCCGCCCTGGCCCTTGACCGCGGCGACCGTGCCGAACGCCGCCTCGACCACCGCGGCGACCGCATTGAACACCGCCTGGACTACAAGGGCGACCGCATCGACCACCGGCTGGACCACCGCGCCTCGATCGCCGCCGCCAACGGCCACCCGGCCCGGGCCGAGCGCCTCGACCGCCAGGGCGACCGCATCGACCACCGCCTGGACCGCCGCGGCGAAGGCATCGACCGCCGGCTGGACCGTCGCGGCGCCCGCATCGACCGGCGCTGGTGAGCCGGTCAACCGAAGCCGGCGTCGTGCGTTATAACGACCCATGGCCGGCCTCGACGCCCCGCATGTGATGCCTTTCGACGCCGCCCCCGTTGCGACGCCGACCAGCCTCGACCAGTTCCTGGCCGGGGTGGAACGGCGCGCCTTCCGCATGGCCGAGCTCGCGCTGGGCCATCGCGAGGACGCGATGGACGCGGTGCAGGAAGCCATGATCAAGCTGGTGGCCTACCGCGACCGCCCTGCCGACGAATGGACGCCGCTGTTCTGGAGCATCCTCCGTCGCCAGGTCACCGACCGGCACCGCCGCGACACGGTGCGCCGCCGCTTCATGGCGGTGCTGGGCCGGAGCGTGGAGCCGAGCGAGGATCCGCTGGAGATGCTGCCCGACCCGGGCGAAGACCCGGCCCGCCGCCACGCCGACGGCGAAGCCTGGGCCGCCCTCGGCCGGGCGCTGCGCAAACTGCCGCGGCGGCAGCGCGAGGCCTACCTGCTGCGCGAGCTGCAGGGCCTGGACGTGGCCCAGACCGCTGCGGCCATGGGCTGTTCCGACGGCTCGGTGAAGACCCACCTTTCACGGGCGATGTCCGCCCTGCGAATCCAACTGGAGGACTGGCGATGACCAGCCATGATCCGATCACCCCCGGCGCGCGCGAACTGTTCGACCGGGCCAGCGCCCGCGTCGACGCAGGCACCGCGCTGCGGCTGCGGCGCGCGCGCCAGGACGCCCTGCAGGCGCGGCCGCGGGCACGCGTGTCCGCGGGCCTGGTGCCTGCCGGCGCGTTTGCCGCGGCCGTGCTCGCGCTGGGCCTGGCCTGGTGGATGCCCACGCGCCCGGGCACGACGCCCGAGGCCACGCAGGCCGTCGCCACCGACGCCGAGATCGACGGCCTGATGGCCGAAGAAGATCCGGAGCTTTACGCCTGGCTGGCCGATGCCCCGGTGGCCACCCACGCCGGTGGCCCGCAGTGAACCGCCGGATCGCCCCCGCCGTCATTGCACTGCTGCTGGCGTTCGGCGCCGCCGGTGCGTCGGCGCACTCCGATGATCCGCCGCGGCATTCGCGCCCACCGCTGCCCGAAGGCGTGGCGGTACCCGCATGGAACGAACTGACCCCGGCCCAGCAGGAAAAACTCGCGCCGCTGCGCGAGCGCTGGGACCAGATGCCCGCCTCGCGCCGCGCCCATGCGCTGGAAAGAATGGAGCGCCGCGCCCGCTGGGACGCCCTGCCGCCCGAGCAGCGCGAACGGCTGCGCCACGGCGCGCGCAACTTCCGCGACCTGCCGCCCGAACTGCGGGAAAAAATGCGCGCCAGCATGCAGGTGGTCCGCCAGCTGCCCGAACCCGAGCGCCGCGAACTCAAGGAACGCTGGCGGGCGATGGACCCCGAACAGCGCCGCAAGTGGCTGGAAGCCGGCGGCCCGGGACTCGCCCCGCCGCCGGAAGCCTGAGGCGGGCCTCAGGCCTTCGCTTCGCCCGCGTGCGCCAGGCACGTCTTGGCGATCAGCTCGTCGTTCCAGTCCAGCGCCAGCTGGCCGTCCTTGAGCGACAGCGCCAGGAAGTTGAAGACGTTGCGCGCATACATCTCGCTGGCGTGCAGCGCGCCCATGCTGGCCAGGTTCAGCGGCCCGGCGATGGTGACCCCGTCGCTGTCGATGGTTTCGCCCGGCCGCGTGAGCTCGCAGTTGCCGCCGGTTTCGGCCGCCAGGTCGACGATCACGCTGCCGGGCTTCATGCCCGACACCATCGCGGCGGTGATGATCTTGGGCGCCGGGCGCCCCGGCACGGCCGCGGTGGTGACGATGACGTCCACCGTCTTGAGGTGTTCGGCCAGGCGCTTTTGCTGCTCGGCGCGTTCTTCGGCGGTGAGTTCGCGCGCGTAGCCACCTTCGCCCGCCGCGCTGACGCCCAGGTCGAGGAACTTGCCGCCGAGTGATTCGATCTGTTCGCGGGTTTCGGGGCGCACGTCGAAGCCTTCCACCTGGGCGCCGAGGCGGCGCGCGGTGGCGATGGCCTGCAGGCCGGCCACGCCGGCGCCGACGATCAGCACCTTGGACGGGCGGATGGTGCCGGCCGCCGTAGTGAGCATGGGGAAATAACGCGGCGCCAGCTGCGCGGCGATCAGCACGGCCTTGTAGCCGGCCATGCCGGCCTGCGACGACAGCACGTCCATGGCCTGCGCACGCGTGGTGCGCGGCAGCCGCTCGAGCGAGAAGCCGGTGAGGCCCGCCTGCACCAGTGCGCCGATGCGGCCCGGGTCGGCATGGGGCGCCAGCAGGCCCACCACCACCGCACCGGCCTTGAGCTTGGCCAGGCGCGCGTTGGACGGCGGCTGCACGCACACCAGCACGTCGGCCTGCGCCAGCAGGGCGTCGCCGTCGTCGCCGAAGCCGGCGCCGGCATAGGCCTCGTCGCGGAAGTGCGCGGGAAGCCCCGCCCCGCGCTCGATCAGGATCGTGGCGCCGAGCGCCGAGAGCTTCTTCGCGGTTTCCGGGGTCAGTGCGACGCGGCGTTCGCCGCTGGCGGACTCACGGACGAAAACGATGTTCACCGCCATGCGCACGACTCCAGATAACCAGTGGGGTCGATGCTACCGGAAGCGCCGCCGTGGCGGCAGGGGCGGCGGGCGCCGCCCCGAGGCCTCAGCCCAGGTCGGTCTTGAGCTTGCCCATGACCCGGTGCAGCACCTGGTCGAAGACGTTTTCCTGCTCCCGGACCAGCAGGTTGCCTTCCTGCTTCATCGCGGCCAGCTCTTCCACCGAAGCCACCAGCACGCGCACGCCGCGCCGGTTGACGAACATCAGGCGCGAGGAGATCGGGCTGACCCAGGACAGCTTCACCGGATGGTGCTTGCCGTCTTCGCCGGCGATGTGGATCCAGGTGCCCACCTTGAGGGTGCGCATCAGCTCGACGTCGTCGTCGCTGACCTTCAGGCTGTCGGTGCCGCCCACCACTTCCAGGCGAGGCTTGAGGTCGGCGGCGACGCCCGAGGCGCGGCGGTCGGGCATCGGCAGCACGTTTTCCGGGCTCGGCACCGCCACCGGCGGCGGCGTGAGGCCGCGCGCCATCAGCTCCAGGCTGTCGGCCATGGCGCGCACCAGGTCGTGCGCGGCCTCGCCGGTGATGCCCGAGCTGGCCAGCACGGTTTCGATCGGTTCGCGCAGGGCCTGCATGGCCGGGGTGATGGCCTTGGCCGGCTCGCCCTCGCGGGGAACCAGCGCCAGCAGGCGATCGGCCAGGGTCAGCGCCGACTGCCACGAGCCGCTTTCCTGGCCTTCGCGCAGCGCGATCATGGACAGGTGGTGGGTCCAGGACTGGCCCAGGAACTCTTCCATGGCCGGCGTGGGGTGGATGCCACGGGTGCGATGCGCGAGCTCCTTGGCGGCCAGGTCGCGGGCCTGTTCCAGGCGCTCCTGGCCACGCTGCGCCTCGGCGGCGCGGCGCTCGGCCAGCTCGACGCGGCGGCGGTGCTGGTCGAGGAAGGCGCGCAGCTCCTGTTCGAGCGTCTCGAAGATGGCGACGTCTTCGTTGAACTCCGCGATCAGGCGGTCGACGGTGCTTTCGGCCTTCTGCAGCAGCTCGCGCTCCTGCGGACCCTCGCCCCGGTTGCCTTCGCAGGCCTCGGCCAGGGAGTTGAGCAGACGGCGCGCGGGATGGGACTTGTAGAGGAACAGGCGGCGGTCCATCACCGCGGCCTTCACGAACGGCACCACCAGGCGCGAGATCAGCGTGCGCGAGCCTTCCTCGAAGTCGCGCTCGTCGAACATCACGTCGAACAGCATGCCGACCAGGTCAACCGCGTCCTCGTCGTCCTGGCTGATGCTGACCTTCTCGGGCGGCAGGCCGATGCGGCTGGCGCTCTGCAGCAGTTCATTCTTGAGCAGCACGGCCAGCGAGGCTTCCGGGCGGCGCATGGCTTCGCTGACCGACGACGGCACGCTGCCCTGCATCAGCGACAGCACCGACATCATCTCGGGACCGGCGAGCGGACGCTGCGCGGCGGCACCGGGCGCCGGCCGGTGGACGCCGCCGGGCTGGTGGTCGGGGCGCCAGGCGTGCAGCAGATGGAACAGCGCGTCGAAGATGGCGCGGTCTTCCGGCGCGGCGGCCGCCGCGGCCTGCTGGGCGGCGGTGGCGTAGCCATAGTCCGACGCGGCACCGGCATAGCCGTCCTGCGACATCGGCGCCGCCTGCGGTGCGCGCTCCACCGGCTTGGCCGGGGTGGACGGATGGTAGCCGGCGGCCGCGAGGCGGCCGTTGAGGTCGGCCAGCAGATCGCGCAGGTCGTGGATCAGCTCGCGCTCGTAGTACTTGAACAGCACCATGCGCACGTCGGAGGGGACATCCACGTCCGACTGTGCGCCGCGGATGAAGCCCGAGAGGCCCAGGGCACTGAGCGGATTGAGCAAGGGGTCGAGCTGGGCGAGGCCGAACATGCGCGCCAGGCGCCCCGCGAGCTCTTCGAGCTGGGGGCCATGGATGCGCATCACCGCTTCCGCGGTCAGGTTGGCCGCGAGGTGCTCCTCAAGCTCGGCCTCTTCGACGAGCGCAAGCGCCTTGGTCACTTCGACCTTGACCGGCACGGCACGGCCCTGGCGCTCGAGTGCGGTGAACCCGCTGTCGACGTGTTCGCGGAAACCGCGCTCGATCGGCGCGCGCGCGGTGCGCAGCGTGCGCATCGCGTGAAGGTAGGGTGAGCCGTCGGCCGAACCGTCCTTCTTGGACAGGTCGAACAGCCAGTCGTCGGCACGGGCGAAGACGCGCGCCAGGACGGTCTGCAGGTGTTCGGTGGTGCGGCGGCGCATCGCTGCCAGCAGCTCGCGGTTCGCGGGGCTAGGCTGCCAGTCGGGCCTGGGGAGGGGGAAGTCACTCATGATGTCTTGCACGTCCGGGGGGAGGTTTACGCGCGTTGGTCAGGAGTGTGCGGGACGTTCCCTGACTTGTACTGTGACTGTATTCGCAAATCGCACCAGCGGAGCATCCGACGGGACGGGTGGTAATCTTCGAGTCATGAATGATCTGGATTTCCTACGCCGCCGCCGCTCGGTGCCGTCCCGCCTGCTGGCCGAGCCCGGCCCGACGCCCGCCCAGGTGGATGCCCTGCTGGCCGAGGCGGTGCGCGTGCCGGACCACGGCAAGCTCGCTCCGTGGCGATTCCTGCGCATCCAGGGCACGGCCCGGCACGCGCTGGGCGAATTGCTGGCCGCGCGCGGCATTGAACGCGACCCGGCGGCACCCGCTGCCGCCGTGGAAAAGGATCGCCATCGCTTCTCGCACGCGCCGCTGGTGCTGACCGTGATAGCCAGGCTCACCCCCGGCCACAAGGTTCCCGAGCAGGAACAGCTGCTTTCCGGCGGCGCCGTCTGCTTCGCGCTGCTGCAGGGCGCGCAGGCGCTGGGCTTCGGCGCGCAGTGGCTCACCGGCTGGCCGGCCTACGACCCGGACATCCGGCGGCGGCTGGGCATCGCAGCCGACGAGGCGGTGCTGGGCTTCATCCACATCGGCACGGCCAGCGCGGAGGCGCCCGAGCGCCAGCGCCCCGACCCGCGCAGCCTGCTGTCCGACTGGACGCCATGACCGGCCCCGTCCACCTGGTGGATGCCAGCCTCTACGTGTTCCGCGCGTGGCACTCGATGCCGCCGGAATTCGACGACCGGGACGGTTGGCCGGTGGACGCCGTGCACGGGTTCACGCGCTTCGTGCTGGAGCTGCTGGAGCGGCAGCGGCCCGAACGCATCGCCATTGCCTTCGACGAGTCGCTGGACTCGAACTTCCGCAACGACATCTACCCGGCCTACAAGGCCAACCGCGACGCCGCGCCCGAAGAACTCAAGCGGCAGTTCGGCTACTGCCAGCGCGTCTGCCGCGCGCTGGGCCTGCCGGTGCTGGCGGACGGCCGCTACGAGGCCGACGACCTGATCGGCGCCGCGCTGGGCCAGGTGCGGCGCGCCGGCCACGCCGGCCTGATCATCTCGGCCGACAAGGACCTGTCGCAGCTGCTGGACGTGGACGACGAGCAGTGGGACTACGCGCGCAACGAGCGCTGGCGCGCCGACGGCGTCAAGGCGCGCTACGGCGTGCACGCACACCAGATCGCCGACTACCTGGGCCTCACCGGCGACGCCATCGACAACATCCCGGGCGTGCCCGGCATCGGCGCCAAGACCGCGGCGGCGCTGCTGGCGCATTTCGGCAGCCTGGACGAACTGCTGGCGCGGGTGGCCGAAGTGCCCTACCTGACCCTGCGCGGCAGCACCCAGCACGCCCAGCGGCTGGTCGAACACCGCGAGATCGCGCTGCTGTCGCGGCGCCTGGCCACCATCGACGTGAACGCCCCGCTGCCCGCCGACCTGGGCGACGCCACCCGGCGCGCACCCGACCCCGCCGCGCTCGAAGCGCTGTGCGAGGACGTGCGCTTCGGCCCCATGACGCGCCGGCGGCTGCTGTCCGCCTGACCCTGCCTTCCGGAACGAGCCCATGACCGACCAACCCACCACGATGTGCGAAGGCCAATACCTGCGGCTGGTGAAGCGCGGCCACTGGGAATACGCCGAGCGCACCAATGCCGGCAGCGCCGTGATCGTCATCGCGTTGACGCCGGAGGACAAGCTGCTGTTCGTCGAACAGTTCCGCGTGCCGATGAACGCGCACACCATCGAGATGCCGGCCGGCCTGGTCGGCGACCTCGACGCGCACGACACCATGGAAGAAGCCGCGCGCCGCGAACTGCTTGAGGAAACCGGCTGGCAGGCCAGCGAAGTGAAGGTGCTGATGGTCGGCCCGACCAGCTCGGG
>JAPLSJ010000067.1 GCA_026398695.1 Arenimonas sp. | reverse complement strand
CCGCGGCGTTCGCGCGCGGCGGACTGGCGGTGCCGGATGACGCGCCGCCGCCGCAGCCGATCGGCGCGCCCGGTCGGCCCGCGCGGCCGGCGCTGGTCTCGCCGCGCGACCTGCCGCAGCGCGGCCTGGGCCGGGTGGAGGGTCGCGCCGCCTTCCTGCACGCGGTGGCGCACATCGAATTCAACGCGGTGAACCTGGCCTGGGACGCGGCGTACCGGTTCCGCGGCATGCCGGCCGCGTACTACGCCGACTGGGTGCAGGTGGCCGACGACGAGGCGCGGCATTTCGCCATGCTCAGCGCGCGGCTGCAGCAGCTCGGCTTCGCCTACGGCGATTTCGAGGCGCACAACGGGCTGTGGGAAATGGCGGAAGCCACCGCCGGCAGCTGCCTGCGGCGCATGGCCCTGGTGCCGCGCGTGCTCGAGGCGCGCGGCCTGGACGTGACGCCGGGCATGATCGTGCGGCTGCGCCACAGCGGCGACGACGCCTCGGCCGACATCCTGGAAGTGATCCTGCGCGAGGAAGTGGCGCACGTGGGCTTCGGCACGCGCTGGTTCCACTGGTGCTGCGAGCGCGAAGGCCTGGCGCCGGGGCGCGAGTTCATCCGGCTGGTGCGCGAAGTGAGCCGCGGCGTGCTGCGCGGCCCGTTCAACCGGCCGGCGCGCGCGCTGGCCGGGTTCGACGATTTTGAAATGGCCGAACTCGAAGCGATGGAGCCCGCACGATGAAACGATGGACGCTTGCCCTGCTGCTGGCCCTGGCGGCCTGCCAGCCCGCCGAGGTGGACCCCGCGTTCGACGAGGCCAAGGGCGCCGAGCTGCTGGCGGCGTACGAGGCCGCGCGCGTGGACGGCGATTTCGAGATCGCCGAAGCGCGCGGCGACGAATTGCGCCAGCGCCACGGCGAAACCGAGGCCGCCGCGACCATGCGCCGCACCATCGAGCAGGTGCGCGCCGAAGCCGAGAAGATGCGCGAAAACCGCCGCCTGGTCGGGCTGTGGGAATACCAGGAGATCCCGGCCGCGGGTGGCATCCAGAACACCGCCGCGCTCTACAGCCGCGTCGAGGTCGACCCTGAATCGGAAGTGGCGGCCACGCCCGACGCCCGGCTGATCCTGCGCCGGCACCCGGAGTGGGGCGAGAGTGCGTACCTGGTGCTGGCCCAGCAGGCGCTGCAGTGCGGCCCGCCCTGCGTGATGCAGATCCGCTTCGACGACGGCGAGCCGCAGCGCTACACCGGCGACCCCGCCGACACCGGCACCGGGCCGGCGCTGTTCATCGAAGACCGCGACCGCTTCCTGGCGGCGATGACCGACGCCACCCGCGTGCGCATCGAACTGCCGCGCTCGGGCCACCTGGTGCCGGTGTTCGAATTCGAGGTGGGCGGTTTCCTGCCGCGCCGCCACCTCGAGGACTGAGCCGGGGCGCGCTTCCCGTCAGCCGCCGCTGCCTGCCAGCTGGTCGTCGCTGACGCCGGGAACCAGGGACGGCCGCCCGACGATCAGCGGATCCACCGCGCCCACCTTGGCCAGGTCCTTCTGCGAATACGGCACGCGGTGCAGCAGGTAGCGCAGCGCGTTCAGGCGCGCGCGCTTCTTGCAGTCGGACTTGATCACCGTCCACGGCGCGTCGGACGTGTCGCAGTGCACGAACATCGCCTCCTTGGCGCGGGTGTAGTCGCTCCACTTGTCCAGGGACGCCATGTCGATCGGGCTGAGCTTCCACTGCTTCAGCGGATGCGCCTGGCGCTCCTTGAAGCGCCGGTGCTGTTCGCTCCTGCTCACCGAGAACCAGAACTTGAACAGGTGCACGCCCGAGCGCACCAGCTGGCGCTCGAACTCCGGGGTCTGGCGGAGGAACTCTTCGTATTCGGCGTCGGAGCAGAAGCCCATCACCCGCTCCACGCCCGAGCGGTTGTACCAGCTGCGGTCGAACAGGACGATTTCGCCGCGCGTGGGCAGGTGCTGGATGTAGCGCTGGAAGTACCACTGCCCGCGCTCGGCCTCGCTGGGTTTTTCCAGCGCCACCACGCGGGCACCGCGCGGGTTGAGGTGTTCCATGAAACGCTTGATCGCGCCGCCCTTGCCGGCCGCGTCGCGCCCCTCGAAAACGATGACGACGCGCTGCCCGGTGTCCTTGACCCAGGCCTGCAGCTTCAGCAGTTCGACCTGGAGCCGGTACTTTTCCTTTTCGTAGCGCTTGCGCGAGAGCAGGTTCTTGTAGGGGTAGGCGCCGTCGCGCCAGCCCGCGCTGAGCTCCGAGTCGGGGTCCACGCCGGCCGAAGCCAGCGGGGCGCGATTGAACAGGGTTCGCCGCAGCGCCCTGACCTCGTCCGGGGATGCGCCGTCGATGAGCGCCTGGAGCTGCCGGATGGTTTCGTGGTCGGGCTGGGTGCCGGCGGCCTGGCGCGCCAGCAGGTCGGCCACGACCATCTGGTGCACGGTGGAGGTGGTGCTGGTGCGGTCAGCGACGCGCTGGGCTTCCCCGGCGGGGGCCTTGGCGCGCGGCGGCGCGGCGGAACCGGCCTTGGCAGGACGGCGTTGGCGGTTTGACTTGGGCACGCGCTACCTCGCGACGACTACGGGAAGGACACTTCCCGATACTACGTCGCGGCCTGCGGACGACTTTGACCGACATCAAGCGCCGTTGCATCGGCGGCCGGCCGGCTCACGGTGCGACCAGGGCCTCCAGGCGCAGGCCGTCGGCGTCCACCCGCAGCACCGAGCCCTGCTCGTACCAGTCGCCCAGCACCACGCGCGTGGCCGGGCGGCCCTGCAGCGCAAGCGCGTGGATCGCGGGGCGGTGCGTGTGGCCGTGGATCAGGCGGTCGACGCCGTGGCGTGACATCACTTCCACCACCGCCGCCGCGTTGGCATCGGTGATCGCTTCGCCCATGCCCGACTGGTGTTCGCGGCTGGCGGCGCGCGCCTTGGCGGCGAAGGCCTGGCGCGCGGCGAGCGGCTGGGCCAGGAACGTCGCCTGCCAGGCCGGGTCGCGCACCTGGCGGCGGAAGGCCTGGTAGCCGGCATCGTCGCTGCACAGCAGGTCGCCGTGCATCAGCAGGGTGGGGCGGCCGTGCAGGTCCACCACGCAGGGGTCGGCCAGCAGCGTCGCGCCGCTGCGCGCGGCGATGCCGGGCCCAAACAGGAAGTCGCGGTTGCCGCGCATCAGGAACACCGGCACGCCGCTGTCGGCCAGCGCCTTGAGCGCGGCACAGGTGGCGGCGCCGGGCTCGCCGGGATCGTCGTCGCCCACCCAGGCCTCGAACAGGTCGCCCAGCACGTACAGGGCCTGGGCCTGGCGCGCTTCGCCGGCCAGGAAGTCGAGGAAGAGCCGGGTGATGCCCGGCCGCGAGGCGTCCAGGTGCAGGTCCGAAACAAACAGCGTGGTCATGGCCGGGCCGGCTCCTGCGCCGGCGCTGCGACGGGTGCGGGTGCAGGCGCGGGGTCGAGCAGCTGCACGCGTTCGATCACCACCGGCACCACCGGCACCCAGGCCGGGAACGGCCCCTGGGCCTGCGTGGGCATCGCGGCGATGCGGTCCACCACTTCAAGCCCCTGCAGCACGCGACCGAACACGGTGTAGCCGGCGGTGTAGGCGCTGGAAGGATCGGTCTGGTCGAACTTGGGGTTGTCGGCCACGTTGAAGAAGAACTGCGCGGTGGCCGAGTCCACCACGCCGCGGTCGCGCGCGGCGGCCAGCGTGCCGCGCCGGTTGGACAGGCCATTGCCCGCCTCGCTGGCCACCGGGGCGCGGCTGGGCTTTTGCTGCAGGTCGGGCGTGAACGCGCCGCCCTGCACCAGCAGGCCCGGGATGGCGCGATGGAAGGTGGTGCCGTTGTAGTGGCCGTCGCGCGCATACGCCAGGAAGTTCTCCACCGTGGCGGGCGCGGCGGCGGCGTCGAGTTCGATGACGATCTCGCCCAACGACGTCACCAGCAGCACGCGCGGCGAGGGCGGCGGCGGCGCGGCGACGACCGGCGCCACCGGGGCAGGCAGGGCCGTGGGCACGGCGGTGGCCGAGGCCAGCAGAGGCGCCAGCAGCAGGGCAAACAGCGTCGTCAGGCGGACGGACATCCGGGCTCCGGAAGGGGAACGGCAGGCTCACATAGTACCTCCACCCGCGCGATGGCCCGGGGCGTCGGGACTGAAGTCCGTCCCGCCTGGCCGCCGCAACCTGTGGGAGGGACTTCAGTCCCGACGCTCCTTCGCAAGCCGGGCAGGGATTTCCCGTAAAATGCCCGGCTCGACGTCTCCCTGAGCGCCAACCCGATGACCTGCCGCACCCGCTTCGCCCCCAGCCCGACCGGTTTCCTGCACATCGGCGGCGCCCGCACGGCGCTGTACTGCTACCTGGAGGCGCGCCGCCGCGGTGGCCAGTTCATCCTGCGGGTGGAAGACACCGACCGCGAGCGCAGCACCCAGGCCGCCATCGACGCCATCCTCGAAGCGATGCAGTGGCTGGGGCTGGAGTACGACGAAGGCCCGATCTTCCAGACCCAGCGCCTGGACCGCTACCGCGAGGTGGCCGAGCAGATGGTCGCCGACGGCACCGCCTACTACGCCTACGAAACCCGCGAAGAGCTCGAGGCGGTGCGCGACGCCGCCATGGCCGCCAAGGAGAAGCCGCGCTACAACGGCTACTACCGCGACCGCAACGAGCCGTACCGCGACGACCCCAACCGCGTCATCCGCTTCAAGAACCCGATCGGCGGCAGCGTGGTGTTCGACGACAAGATCAAGGGCCGCATCGAGTGGAGCAACGACGAACTCGACGACCTGGTCATCTTCCGCCCCGACGGCTACCCCACCTACAACTTCGCCGTGGTGGTGGACGACCTGGACATGGGCATCACCGACGTGATCCGCGGCGATGACCACGTCAACAACACGCCGCGCCAGATCAACATCTACAAGGCCCTGGGCGCCACCGTGCCGCACTTCGCGCACATGCCGATGATCCTCGACCCGGAAGGCGCCAAGCTCAGCAAGCGCTCGGGCGCGGCCAACGTGATGTCGTACAAGGAAGAGGGCTACCTGCCGCACGCGCTGGTCAATTACCTGGCGCGCCTGGGCTGGTCGCACGGCGACCAGGAAATCTTCAGCCGCGACGAGCTCAAGCAGCTGTTCGCCATCGAGGACGTGAACCAGAAGGCCTCGCGCCTGGACCCGGCCAAGCTGGGCTGGCTCAACCAGCACTACCTCAAGACCGACGACCCGGCCGACGTGGCCGTGCACTTCGCGCCGCAGCTGGTCGCCCACGGCTTCGACCTGGCCGATGGCCCGAACCCCGCCGACGTGGTGGTGGCCCTGCGCGACCGCGTGCAGACGCTGAAGGAAATGGCCGAGCGCGCCGCCGTCTGGTACCAGCCGCTCACGCAGTACGACGATGCCGCCGTGGCCAAGCACCTGGTGCCCGCCGCCCGTGCGCCGCTCGAAGGCGTGCGCGCGCAGCTGGCCACGCTGGGCGAGTGGACCGTCGAGTCGGTGCACGGCGCGCTGCAGGCCACCGGCGAAGCGCTGGGCCTGGGCCTGGGCAAGATCGCCCAGCCGCTGCGCGTGGCCATCACCGGCACCCAGGTCAGCCCGTCCATCGACCACACGGTGTTCCTGGCCGGCCGCGAACAGGCGCTGGCGCGCATCGACGCCGCGCTCGCGAAGATCACCGGCTGAACGCAGGCCGCGCCGCCGCCGGGGCCGAATTGATTTCGCCCCGGCCAAGGCCCACCCTAGCCCCATGGCCAAGCACGACCACGACCACGATTGCACCAGCCCCGAGCATCACGTGCACGATGCCCGCGGCTACCTGCGCGCGGTGGAGTCGGCGTGCACCGAGCGCGGCATCCGGCTCACGCCGCTGCGCGCCCAGGTGCTGGGCCTGATCGCGGCCGCGGGCAAACCGGTGAAAGCCTACGACCTGCTCGATTCGATGAAGGCCGAGAACGGCAGCAGTGCGCCGCCCACGGTGTACCGCGCGCTGGAGTTCCTGCTCGAGCAGGGCTTCATCCACAGGCTGGCATCGGTGAATGCGTTCGTCGGCTGCCACCATCCGCACGAACGGCATTCGGTGCCGTTCCTGATCTGCGACGGCTGCCAGGCCGCGATCGAACTCGAGGACGAGCGCATCCCGCGCCTGCTCGACGCGCAGGCCAAGGCGCTCGGCTTCCAGCCGCGGGCACAAACCCTCGAGGTGCACGGCCTGTGCGCGACGTGCTCGGCGTCCTGACCCGCAAGGCCCTGTGGACGGCGCTGCTGGCCGCTTCGGCCGGCGCGGCGGCGCAGGACTTCCCGGTCGACATCCCCGGCATCACCGCCGATCCGCGCACGCGGCCGCCGGTGGGCCTGCTGCTGCCCGAGGCCGAACAGCCCGACCTGGTGACGCCGCTGGCCATCCTCGACCGCCTGGTGGTGCCGGGCGCCCGCATGCAGCTGGAGTGGCGCCCGCGCGGCGGCATCAGCAACGCCGAGATCGCCAGCCCGGTGATCGTGGCGCGCGGCGCCATGTCCGGCCCGGTGCTGTGCCTGGCCGCCGGCGTGCACGGCGACGAAATCAACGGCGTGGAGATCGTGCGCCGCATCTCGCATTCGGTCGATCCCACGCGGCTGTCGGGCACGGTGATCGGCGTGCCGATCGTCAACGTCTTCGGCTACTCGCGCGGCTCGCGCTACCTGCCGGACCGGCGAGACCTCAACCGCTACTTCCCCGGCAGCCGCCAGGGCAGCATCGCCTCGCGCATCGCCCACGGCTTCTTCCAGGACATCGTGCGGCACTGCGACGTGCTGGTGGACTTCCACACCGGCTCGTTCGACCGCGCCAACCTGCCGCAGGTGCGCGCCGACCTCACCAACCCCGACGTGCTGGAATTCACCCGCGGCTTCGGCGCCACGGTGGTGCTGCACAGTCCCGGCAACAAGGGCATGCTGCGCGTCGCCGCCACGGCGGTGGGCATTCCCGCGGTCACCTTCGAGGCCGGCGCGCCCACGCGGCTGGAGCCGGCGGAAATCGCCGAGGCCGTCGCCGCCATCGAGCGGCTGATGGTGAAGCTGGAAATGCACGAAGACCCCGACGCCAGCCAGGCGCCGCCCGCCGACGTCGCCGCGGTCGCCCTGCCGGCGCCGGAACCGCCGCCGATCTTCCTGGACTCACGCTGGGTGCGCGCCAACTCCGGCGGCCTGCTGATCAGCGAAGTGTCGCTCGGCCAGCGCGTGCTGGCCGGGCAGAAGCTGGGCCGGGTGATCGATCCGGTCAGCAACGTCGAGCGCTACATCCTGGCGCCGGTACCGGGCCGCGTGATCGGCATGTCGCTCAACCAGGCCGTGCTGCCCGGCTACGCCGCCTTCCACCTGGGTACTGAAACCAGCGAACAGCAGGCCGTGCGCGAAGCGGCCAGGCCGCACGCGCCCGACGCCGTGGCCGAGGATCCGGAAGAACGCCCGGAGACGGCGAAGGAACAGGACGGCGAGGACTTCGAATAGTCCCCGCCGCGTTGCCGCGTCAGAAGGCGACGCGCACGCCCACCGCCACGTTGCGGCCCGGCAGCGGCGCGAAATCCTTCAGGTAGGACGTGTGCACGCGGATGTCCTGGTTGGTGAGGTTGCGGCCTTCGAAGAAGGCTTCCCAGCCGGCGGCGCCGACATCCCAGTGGTAGGCCAGGCCGGCGTCGATGCGGGTATGGCCCTCGGTCGGCGACTCGAGTTCGGCCACCTCGTCCTGGTCGGCCACGCGCACCGCGCCGATGCGCGCACGCCAGCCGTCCAGCGACCAGTTCAGGTCGGCGCCCACGCGTGCCGGGGCGATGCGCGGCAGGCGGCCGCCGTCGTCGAGCTTGGCGTCCACCGCATCGGCGAACAGGCTCAGCTGCCACAGGCCGGTTGCGTTCTCCACCAGGTCCACGCGGCCTTCGACTTCCCAGCCGGTGAACGTGGCGTCGCCCTGCACCCAGGCGCGCACGGGCAGGCCGTCTTCCTCGGCGCCGGTGTCGGTCAGGTAGATGTAGTCGCCGTAGCTGGAGCGATACACCGAGACCTTGCCCTCGAAACGGCCCTGGTGCAGGTGCAGGCCGAGCTCGGCGCTGGTGGAGGTTTCCACGTCCAGCCCGGCGTCGCCGATCTCGAAGCTCTGCGTGGCGATGTGCGGGCCGTCGGAGAACAGCTCCTCGGCCGTGGGCGCGCGCTCGGCGCGGTCCAGGTTCAGGCTCAGGTGCATGGTTTCGCTGAAGTGCCACAGCCCGCCCACGGCCAGGCTGGTGGCGTTGCGGTCCACGGTGGCGCCAGTGGCGGGGTCGACGCTCACGCGATCGTGGCGCGCGCCCAGTTCAAGCTTGAAGTCGCCGAAATCGCGCTCCTGCAGCACGAACAGGCCGACGTCGCGGCTCACCGACGGCGGCACGAAGGCCTCGTCGCCGATCGCCGCGAAGTCGCGGTGGCCGTACTGCAGGCCAACCGCGCCGCGCCAGCCGTTGAACTCTTCCTGCACCGCTTCGACGCGGGCCTCGGTGCCGATGTTCTCGAACACGGTGCCCACGGCGTCGCCCTCGAACTCGGTGTGTTCGTAAAGGCTGCGGGTGACGCGGTAGTTGATTTCCTGCAGCGGGCCGACGCCGCGCAGGCCGCCGCGGAACTCGAAGCGGTCCTGGCGCATGTCCAGGCGCACGATCTCCGGCTCTTCCTCTTCCATCGGCTCGCCGCCTTCTTCCTCGTGCGCATGCGCGCCCGGCGGGATGCCGTAGTTGGTGCGGTAGGTGCCGGCCGAAGCGCCGAACCAGGCGCTTTCGCCGAACCAGCTGGCGCCCAGGCCGCCGCCCATCGTGCTCAGCGCACTGTTGGGCAGCTTGCCGCGCGCGAAGTGCTCGAGCTCTTCGCCTTCGGCCAGCTCCTCGGCCACCAGCGCGGGCGAGAATGCGAAGCCGGGGATGCGGTAGTCGCCGCTGTTGCGGCGGAACGCGTCCACGTGCAGGGTCAACGCACCCGCGTCGGCGTCCAGGCGCGCCATGCCGACGTTTTCATCGGCGGCGCTGCCGTGGCGGATCTCGGCGCGGCCCGACACGGTCTTGCCCACCTGCGCGGTCGGGATGCGGCCGTCCACCACGTTCACCGCGCCGCCGATCGCGCCGCTGCCGTAGAGCAGCGTCGCGGGACCCTTCAGCACTTCGATCTGGTCGGCCAGGAACGGTTCGATGGTCACCGCGTGGTCGGCGCTGACGGTGGAGACGTCGAGCGAACTCGAGCCGCTGCTGAGCACCTGCACGCGCGCGCCGTCCTGGCCGCGGATGATCGGGCGGCCGACGCCGGCGCCGAAGTACGAGGACTGCACGCCGCTCTGGCGCTCCAGCGTTTCACCCAGCGTGCCGGCCCGGCGTGCGTCCAGCTCTTCGCCGGCCAGCACCGACACCGGGCGGGCAAGGTTGTCGATGGCGTTGCGCAGCGGCGAGGCGGTGACTTCGATGGTGTCGAGCGTCTTGGCCTGCGCATGCTCGTGGTCTTCGTCCGCCGGGGTGGCCTGGGCCAGCGCCAGGCCGGGCAGGGCGAGGGCGATCGCGGCGAACAGCGGGGCGAAACGGGGGCGGTGGGTCATGGTATGCAGTCCGATTGCCTTGGGAGGGCTGGAATGTTATATTGTTTCATCAATCGCGCAACCCCCCGGATGTCATGGTCGCCATCGTGAAGCGCCGCCCGTTCAAACTCCCCGCCTGGGCCGACCGCCTCGGCGCGGTGGGCGCGTTCATTTGCGCGCTGCACTGCGCGATGATCCCGATCGCGCTGGCGCTGCTGCCCACCCTGGGCCTGGGCCTGGTGGCGTGGCACGGGCTGGAAGTGGCCTTCAGCCTGTTCGCGACCGTGCTGGCCGTCACCAGCCTTTACCTGGGCTATCGCGGGCACCGTGCGTACCACGCGTGGATGCTCGTGGCGCCCGGCCTGCTGCTGATCTGGGGCTCGCTGCTCTACCCGCCGCTGCATGCGTCGGTGGTGCCCCACGCGGCGGCGATGACGGTGGGCGGCGTGCTGATCGCGCTGGCCCATCTGGTCAACCTGCGGCTGTCCTGGGGCCACTCGCACTGAACGCCCGGCCCGGCCTTCTTGGTCGGGAAGGCCCGCGGTGATAGGCTACGCGCCTCACCGCACATCACAGTCAAGGAATCACCATGGGTAGGGGCGACAAGAAAACCGCCAAGGGCAAGCGTTTCACCGGCAGCCACGGCAACTCGCGTGCGCAGACCAGCAAGAAGCCGACCGGCGTCGTCGCCGCCACGGTGAAGGCCCCGGTCGCCGCCAAGCCGGCCGCCAAGAAGGCTCCGGCCAAGAAAGCCGCCGCCGCCAAGTAATTCCGCAGCGCTTCGGCGCTGCCGCTGCGAAGCCCCGCCCCGGCGGGGCTTCGTCGTTTCCGGGCCCCGCGCAGTGCTTCAGTCGCAGACGCGGCGGCCGCCGATCACCACCGAATGCGCCAGGTCGCCGGCGAGCCAGTAGCACAGCTCGGCGGGATGGCCGACGGCCCACTGCACGAAATCGGCGCGCTGCCCCGGCACCAGCCGGCCGCGGTCGTGCAGGCCGAGCGCGGCGGCCGCGTGCACAGTGGCGCCGCGCAGCGCTTCCTCGGGCGTGAGCCGGAAATGCGTGCAGGCCAGGCCCATCGCCAGCCGCAGCGACTGCAGCGGCGACGTGCCGGGGTTGAGGTCGGTGGCGACGGCCATCGGCACCGCATGCTGGCGGAACAGGTCCAGCGGCGGCAGCCGGGTTTCGCGCAGCACGTGGAAGGCACCGGGCAGCAGCACGGCCACCGTGCCCGCGCGCGCCATGGCCAGCACGGAGGCTTCGCTGGTGTATTCGACGTGGTCGGCCGACAGGCCGCCGAACTCCGCCGCCAGCGCCGCGCCGCCCAGGTCGCTGAGCTGGTCGGCGTGCAGTTTCACCGGCAGGTCGAGCGCGCGCGCGGCTTCGAACATGCGGCGGGTCTGCGCCGGCGAGAAGCCGATGCCTTCGCAGAAGGCGTCCACGGCGTCCACCAGGCCTTCGCCGTGCAGCACCGCCAGCCATTCGCAGGCGGCGGTGACGTAGTCGTCGGGGCGGCCGGCGAATTCGGGCGGCAGCGCGTGCGCGGCCAGGAACGTGGTGCGCACCGTCAGGCCCAGCGTGCGGCCGATCTCGCGGGCCACGCGCAGCATGCGGCGCTCGCCGTCGAGGTCGAGGCCGTAGCCGGATTTGATTTCCACCGTGGTGACGCCGTCGGCGCGCAGGGCGCGGGCGCGCGGCAGCGACGCGGCCAGCAGCGATTCTTCGGTGGCGGCGCGGGTGGCGCGCACGGTGGACAGGATGCCGCCGCCTTCGCGCGCGATCTGTTCGTAGCTGGCGCCCTGCAGGCGGCGCTCGAATTCCTGCGCGCGGTCGCCGGCAAACACCAGGTGCGTGTGGCAGTCCACCAGGCCGGGCGTGATCCAGCGATGGTTGGCCGAATCCACGCGCGCGGCGAGCGCGGCCGGCTCGCCCGGCAGTTCGCTGCGGGGGCCGGCGAAGGTGACCAGGCCGTCCTTCCAGGCCAGCGCGCCGTCCTCGATGGCGCCGTACGCGCCCAGGTCGTCGCGCAGCGTGGCCAGGCGTGCGTCCAGCAGCAGCCGGTCCCAGGGCGGGGCGAGCCGGCCGATCACCGCATGGCTCCGGCGGCGCGCAGGGCGGCGGCGTCGAGGCCGCATTCGCCGGCGATTTCGTCGCTGTGTTGCCCCAGCCGCGGCGGCGCGCGATCAAGCCGCGGCGGCGAGGCCGACAGATTCAGCGGGCTGCCCACCATCGGGATGCCGTCGATTTCAATGCGCATGCCGCGCGCCTGCGCCACCGGATGCGCCAGCGCCTGGCCGACGGAGTTGATGGGGCCGGCCGGCACGCCCGCGGCGTCGAACAGCGCCAGCCAGTGCGCCGCGGTCCGCGTGGCGAACTGCGCGGCGAGTTCGGCGCACAGCGCCTCGCGGTTCTGCACACGCGCGGCGTTGCTGGCGTAGCGCGGGTCGGCGGCCAGGTCGGCGCGACCCATCGCATCGCAGGCGAGGGCCCAGAGTTTTTCGCTGGCCACGGCCAGCACGAAGGCTTCGTCGCTGGCGCGGAAGGCTTCGTAGGGCACGATGCTGGCGTGGGCATTGCCGCGCCGCAGGGTAGGTGCGCCGGTGAACAGCGCGCTGCTGCCGACGTTGGCCAGCCAGGCCAGCTGCGTATCGAACAGCGACACGTCGATGCGTTGGCCCACGCCGGTGCGCTCGCGCTGCAGCAGCGCGGCCAGCACCGCGGTGGCGGCGTTCTGGCCAGTGGCGAGGTCGGCCACGGCCACGCCCACCTTCGTGGGTTCGCCGTCGGCGGGGCCGGTGATGGCCATCAGCCCGGCTTCGGCCTGGATCACGAAATCGTAGCCGGGGCGGGTGGCGTCGGGGCCGTCGCGGCCGTAGCCCGAGATCGAGCAGTACACCAGCCGCGGGTTGATCGCGGCCAGGGCGTCGTAGCCCACGCCCAGCGCGTCGGCGGCGCCGGTGCGGAAGTTCTCCACCACCACGTCGGCCTTGCGCACCAGGGCTTCGAGCAGGGGCCGTGCCGCCGGCGCGCGCAGGTCGATGGCCAGCGAGCGCTTGTTGCGGTTGCAGCAGGCGAAGTACGCCGACATGCCGTCCAGGAAGGGCGGGCCGAGGCCGCGCGTGTCGTCGCCGTCGAAGGACTCGAGCTTGATCACGTCCGCGCCCAGGTCGGCCAGCATCATGCAGCACCACGGCCCGGCGAGGACGCGCGAAAGGTCCAGCACGGTGGTTCCGGTCAGGGCTGCCATGGCCGCATTGTATGCGGCCCGCGCGACGGCATGCGAAACTCGCGGCCATGCCGAACCAGCGCGCCGAACATGCCTTCCTGCCCACCGGCTGGACCCGCGGCCACGACGTGGCCGTGGCGTCCGGCGCCGCCACCGACGTGCGCTGGCGCCTGGCGGGCCTGCCCAACCTGCACTCGCATGCGTTCCAGCGCGCCATGGCCGGGCTGGCCGAGCGCCAGTCCCACCCCGAGGACAGCTTCTGGACCTGGCGCGAACTGATGTACCGCTTCGCCGGGCGCATCACGCCCGAGGCGATGCACGCCGTGGCCACGCAGCTTTACGTCGAGATGCTGGAGGCCGGCTACACCAGCGTCTGCGAATTCCACTACCTGCACCACCAGCCCGACGGCCGGCCCTACGATGATCCGGCGCGGATGTCGCACGCGCTCATCGCCGCCGCGCGCGACGCCGGCATCCGGCTCACGCTGCTGCCGGTGCTGTACATGAGCGGCGGTTTCGACGGCCGCGCGCTGTCGGACCGGCAGCGCCGCTTCGGCCACGCGGTGGATGGCTACCTGTCGCTGCTGCAGTCGCTGCGCGCGCTGCAGGACGACACGCTGACCGTGGGCATCGCCCTGCACAGCCTGCGCGCCGTGCCCGCGGACGCGCTGCGCGAAGTGCTGGCCGCCGTGGCCGGCGACCCGATGCCGATCCACATCCACATCGCCGAACAGATCGGCGAAGTGCAGGACTGCCTGGCCCTGCGCGGCGCCCGCCCGGTGGAATGGCTGCTGGCCAACGCCGACGTGGATGCGCGCTGGACCCTGGTGCACGCCACCCACCTGGAGCCGGCGGAAGTGCAGGGCATCGCCCGCAGCGGCGCCACCGTGGCGATCTGCCCCAGCACCGAAGCCAACCTCGGCGACGGCCTGTTCCCGCTGGGCGACTACCTCAAGGCCGGTGGCCACTGGGGCATCGGTTCGGATTCGCACGTGTCGGTGTCGCCCGTTGAAGAACTGCGCTGGCTCGAATACGGCCAGCGCCTGGCCACCCGCCACCGCAACATCGCCGTCAGCGCCGACCAGCCCAGCACCGGCGAACTGCTGTACACCCAGGCCGTGCAGGGCGGCCTGCGCGCCTGCGGCCAGGGCGACCGCGCGGCCGGGGACGCCATCGTGCTCGACGCCGACGCGCCGGCCCTGGCGGGCGCGACCCGCGACGACCTGCTGGACCGCTTCGTGTTCGCCGGCAACCGCCCGCTGGTGCGCGAAACCCACGTGGCCGGCCGCTGCGTGGTGGCCGATGGCCGCCACGCGGACCGCGATCCGGTGGCGCGCCGCTACGGCCAGGCGCTCCGGGGCCTGCTGGCGGACTGAGGCTGCGCCGGGCCGACCCGTGCGCGGCGCGGTCGTTCCAGCCCCTGCGCGAACCTATAATCGGGCATTGCCCCACGGAGCCGCCCGATGCCCGCCAGCCGCCACGACCCCTCCCGCACCATCCGCGCGCCGCGCGGCAACCAGCTCAGCTGCCGCAGCTGGCTCACGGAGGCGGCCTACCGGATGCTGCAGAACAACCTCGACCCGGACGTGGCCGAAAACCCCGCCGACCTGGTGGTGTACGGCGGCATCGGCCGCGCCGCCCGCGACTGGGACTGCTACGACGCCATCCTCAAGTCGCTGCGCGAACTGGGCGACGACGAAACCCTGCTGGTGCAGAGCGGCAAGCCCGTCGGCATCTTCCCCAGCCACCCCGACGCACCGCGCGTGCTGATCGCCAACTCCAACCTGGTGCCGCACTGGGCCACGTGGGAACACTTCCACGAGCTCGATCGCAAGGGCCTGATGATGTACGGCCAGATGACCGCCGGCAGCTGGATCTACATCGGCAGCCAGGGCATCGTGCAGGGCACGTACGAAACCTTCGTCGAGATGGGCCGCCAGCACTACGGCGGCAACCTCACCGGCCGCTGGATCCTCACCGCGGGCCTGGGCGGCATGGGCGGCGCACAGCCGCTGGCGGCGTCGCTGGCCGGCGCCTGCTCGCTCAACATCGAATGCCAGCAGAGCCGCATCGACATGCGTCTGCGCACGCGCTACGTGGACGAACAGGCCACCGACCTGGACGACGCGCTGGCGCGCATCGCCAAGTACTGCGCCGCGGGCGAAGCCAAGTCGATCGCGCTGCTGGGCAACGCCGCCGAGATCCTGCCCGAGATGGTGCGCCGCGGTGTGCGCCCCGACGCCGTCACCGACCAGACCAGCGCCCACGACCCGCTGCACGGCTACCTGCCGGCCGGCTGGACGCTGGAAGAATGGTTCAGCGCGCAGAAGAACGACCCGGAAAAGGTCATCAACGCCGCCAAGCACTCCATGCGCACGCACGTGGAGGCGATGCTGAACTTCGAGGACATGGGCATCCCCACCTTCGACTACGGCAACAACATCCGCCAGATGGCCTTCGACGTGGGCTGCGAGGACGCGTTCGATTTCCCGGGCTTCGTGCCGGCCTACGTGCGGCCGCTGTTCTGCCGCGGCATCGGCCCGTTCCGCTGGGTCGCGCTGAGCGGCGATCCGGAAGACATCTACAAGACCGATGCGAAGGTGAAGGAGCTCATCCCCGACAACCCGCACCTGCACCGCTGGCTGGACATGGCGCGCGAGCGCATCGAGTTCCAGGGCCTGCCGGCGCGCATCTGCTGGGTCGGCCTGGGCGATCGCCACCGCCTGGCGCTGGCCTTCAACGACATGGTGCGCAACGGTGAAGTGAGCGCGCCGATCGTGATCGGCCGCGACCATCTTGATTCCGGCTCCGTCGCCAGCCCCAACCGCGAAACCGAAGCCATGCTCGACGGCAGCGACGCCGTGTCGGACTGGCCGCTGCTCAACGCCATGCTCAACGTCGCCGGCGGCGCCACCTGGGTGTCGCTGCACCACGGCGGCGGCGTGGGCATGGGCTACAGCCAGCACAGCGGCGTGGTGATCGTGGCCGACGGCAGCGAAGCGGCCGCCAAACGCCTGGCGCGCGTGCTCTGGAACGACCCGGCCACCGGCGTGATGCGCCACGCCGACGCCGGTTACGAAATCGCCAAGGCCTGCGCTCGCGAGCAGGGCCTCAAGCGGCCCATGCCCTGAATGAATCCCACGGAGAAATGAAATGATCGGTTACGTCACCCTCGGCACCAACGACATCATGCGCATCGCCGCCTTTTACGACGTGCTGCTCGGCGGCCTGGGCGCCAAGCGCCTGATGGAAATGCCGCACGTCATCCTGTGGGGACAGCCCGGCCAGCCGATGCTGGGCGTGATCCGTCCGCACAACGGCCAGCCCGCCACGGTGGGCAATGGCACCATGGTGTCGCTGGCGGCGGGCAGCCGCCAGGCCGTGGATGAGATGTACGCGCGGGCCCTGTCGCTGGGCGCCACCGACGAAGGCGCGCCGGGCGAGCGCTTCAAGGGTTTCTACGCCGGCTACTGGCGCGACATCGACGGCAACAAGCTCAACTTCTTCCACATGGGCGCCTGAGGCCATGTCCTCCCTGTTGCTGATGTTGGCGCTGGCTGCCGCGCCGGTCGACGGCTCGGCCGCCTGCCCGCCGCCGGCAATGGGGATGCCGCGCTATCCCGCGGATCAACTCAGGGGCAACGTGGCCGGTACGACCTTGGTCCTGGCGCGCATCGACGACTGTGGCCGCGTGGTGGAAGCCAAACTGAGTGAAAGCAGCGGCGACAAGTCGCTTGATGCCGAGGCGTTGCTGACCGTGCGCGAGTGGGTGCTCTCCCCGGCGCAGCGCGAACAGGTGGGCGGTGGCCCGTGGGTAAAGATGCCGGTCAAGTTCGGCGGGGTGCAGACGGTCGTCACCGAGGCGCCGAAGTGGCCGCGATCCCACCGCCGTCCGGTCTACCTGCTGGACGACCAGGGCATTGGCTTCGACACGATCGCCGCCTACCAGACTGCCGGCGTGGTTCGCAGCAAGCCTGTACTCAAGTCGCCTTACGGCAGCACCCGCGACGGTTCCGGCAACTGGATTTCCACTCCGTTCATGGCCGATGCCAAGGACCCCAACGTCTTCTGGCTGGCGTACAACGTGCAGCCGCCCCATACCCCCGGCCCGAACGGGAAGCCTCGCGCCAGCCTTTCGGCGTCGGTGGCAATCGCCCGGTATCGCCTGGTAATGGAAGGCGGCAAGCCGGTGGTGCGGGTCGCGATCGTGTGCGAGCGGCCGGTCGATGAGTGCGATCGACTCACGGCGTTCCTGCTCAAGGGCCTGCCGATCGCCAGGCCGCCGCGCTGAACGGTGCCGGCAGTTGCGGCTGGAGTCTGCGCCCACTGGTGTTAGCCTGCGCGTATCCGTTCCAGCCACCGGAGAAACGCGCCATGCTCAGCTTCCTCTGGACCCTCCTGATCGGTTTCGTCATCGGCCTGGTGGCGCGCGCCATCAAGCCCGGCAACGACAAGCTCAGCCTGCTGTGGACGATGATCCTGGGCGTGGGCGGCTCGCTGCTCGCCAAGTACGTCGGCCAGGGCCTGGGCTGGTACCAGGAAGGCGAAGCGGCCGGCTTCATCGCCTCGGTGCTGTTCGCCATCGTGCTGCTGGCGATCTACGTCGCGGTGCGCAAGAAGCCGTAACCGCGGCGCGCCTACTGCACCGGCCGCACCTTGCGCCTGGGCGCGGGCGGCGCCGTCGGCGCGGCGCCGGGCTTGGCGGGATGCAGCTCGCGGTACCAGCCGCGCTTGGCCAGTTCGATCTTCAGCACGCGCCCGTTGCTGGCGTCGGTGAGCAGGTAGAGCTCGCCGCCGGGGCCCGCGCGCACGTCCCGGATGCGGTGCCCCAGGCTGCCCAGCAGGCGCTCTTCACCCACCACCTGGTTGCCCACCACGTCCAGCCGCACCAGCTGCCGGCTGGCCAGCGCGCCCACGAACAGGTCGCCCTGCCAGGGGTGCATCGAGAAACCCTGGTAAAAGGCCATGCCGCTGGGCGCGATCGAGGGCACCCAGTAGTGCACCGGCTGCTCCATGCCCGGCGCGCTGCTGCCCACCGATTCGGGAATGGGCTGGCCGTTGTAGTCCAGGCCGTGGGTGATGATGGGCCAGCCGTAGTTCTTGCCGGCGGCGGGGATGTTCACCTCGTCGCCGCCCATCGCACCGTGCTCCACCAGCCACAGGTCGCCTGTCCACGGATTGAGCGTGGCGCCCTGCGCATTGCGGTGGCCGTAGGACCAGATGTCTATCAGCGCGTCGGTTCGCGCCACGAAGGGGTTGTCGGCGGGGATGCGGCCATCGGGCCACAGGCGCACCACCTTGCCCTGGTGGTGGTCGAGGTACTGCGAGGTGATGCGCACGTTGTTCTCGCCCAGCGTGACGTACAGGTGGCGTTGGCGATCGAACACCAGGCGTGAACCAAAATGGTTGCCGCTGCTGAGCTTGGGGTCCTGGCGGAAGATCACCGCCACGTCCTGCAGGCCTTGGCCGACCAGGCGCGCGCGCGCCACGGCGGTGCCGGCGCGGCCGTCGCCGCCCACTTCGGCGAAGGTGAGGTAGATGCGCTGGTTGCTGGCGAAGTCGGGGTCCAGCACGACGTCCAGCAAGCCGCCCTGGCCCTGCGCCCACACCGCCGGCACGCCCGTCAGCGCCGGCGACAGCACGCCGTTGGCGAGCAGGCGCAGCCGGCCCGGGCGCTCGGTGATCAGGGCGCGGCCGTCGGGCAGGAAGGCGATGCCCCAGGGGTTCTGCAGGCCGCGGGCAACGGTGGTTACGCGCAGTGGGCCCAGGCTGCTGGGCACGATGGTCGATTCAGGCGTGGACTGGGCCGACGCGGCGGCGCTGAGCAACAAAGCGGCGAAGGCGGAAGCAATGCGCATCATGGCGATTCTCCGGAACGGACGGGGGCCGCTGGATCGCAGTACCGTCGCCGTTGCCGGCCGCCGCCGCGATGGCCCGAGCATAATCCCGTTGCGGGGCGCCCGCGTGAGCGCCGGCGTTCAGCCGGCCGGTACGACCCGGATCTCCACGTCGTCCAGCCGCACCACCTGGCCCACGCGGATCTTGGCGGTCTTGCGCAGTTCGGTCTCGCCGTCCACGGTGACTTCGCCGGTGGCCACGATGGCCTTGCCCATGCCACCGCTGTCGCACAGGCCCACCAGCTTGAGCAGTTGGTTGAGTTCGACGTACTCGCGGTCGAGCTCGAAACGGATCATGGGCATGGCGTGGCCGGGGGGCAGGGTGGGCCGCCATTGTGATGGCGCCGGGCGCGGCCGGGAAGCAGGCAAAAAAATGGCAGGGCCGCCTGTCCCGAAAACAGTCGATTGCCCTGCCGAAGGTCGTCAACGCCAGGGGGCGGTTGACCGTAAATCGCGCCCGGGACTTCCGACGAGGGAGGTGTTTTCCGGGGCGTGCGCTGACTGGACCACTGCGCCCGGGCCGCACGCAAGCGCATGGCGGCGCGGGCGCCATTGTTTGCGGCCTTGCCGTGCTGAAAGTAACTAACAGGCCGCTTCCAACCTGCGGTTTTTCGGCGGTTGTGGGCCATTCATGTAGCGAATCAGTACAAGACGTGCCCAGTAAGGCTTAGCTGGTGCCTTTTCGCTAACAAACGGGTTTCCCGGGGGTGTTTGCAAGCAAGCGCTTGAATTTGCGGTGGACCCCGCCGGCACCGGACAATGGCCTATCAACCAGGAGCGTCCCCTTGAGCACCGAGACACCGTCCTCGTCCGCCCCCGTCAACCTTCGCCAGCTGTGCGCGCGATTTGCGCAGCCGCACCTGGGCAAGGCCGTCTGGCAGCTCATCAACACCCTGCCGCTGTTCGCTGCCATCTGGGCCCTGATGGCCTGGAGCATCCACGCGCAGTGGAATTACTTCTTCACCCTGCTGCTGGCCCTGCCGGCGGCCGGCCTGTACGTGCGCACCTTCATCATCCAGCACGACTGCGGCCACGGCAGCTACTTCGCCAGCGCCAAGGCCAACAACATCGTTGGCGGCGTGCTCGGCCTGATCACGCTGTTCCCGTACGGCTACTGGAAGAAGACCCACGCCGTGCACCACGGCACCTCGGGCAACCTCGACCGCCGCGAGATGGGCGACATCGAAACCCTCACCGTCGCCGAGTACCAGGCGCTGTCGGGCTTCAAGCGCTTCTGCTACCGCTTCTACCGCAGCACGCCGGTGCTGCTGGGCATCGGCCCGGCCTACCAGTTCGTGATCAAGCACCGCTTCCCGTTCGACCTGCCGTTCTCGTGGAAGAAGGAGTGGGCCAGCGTGCTGGTCAACAACCTGATGCTTCTCCTGGTGGGCGGCCTGCTGGCTTGGGCCATCGGCTGGAAGACCGTGCTGATGGTGCACCTGCCGATCGTGCTGATCGCCGGCGCGCTGGGCGTGTGGCTGTTCTACGTGCAGCACACCTTCGAGAACGCCTACTGGACCCGCGGCAAGGAATGGGATTCCAACGAGGCGGCCATCAACGGCAGCTCGTTCTACGACCTGCCGCGCGTGCTGCACTGGTTCACCGGCAACATCGGCTACCACCACATCCACCACCTGGCCAGCCGCATCCCGAACTACCGCCTGCGCGAAGCCTTCCTGTCGCACCCGGCCCTGCAGGCCGGCCCGCGCCTGACGATCTGGACCAGCCTCAAGTCGGCCCGCCTGAAGCTGTGGGACGAAGAGCTCAACCGCATGGTGGGCTTCCCGAAGCGGCAGCGCGCCAGCGCCTGAGGGCTTCGCCGCCGCGCGTTCGCGGCGAACAGCGTGCAATGAAGATGGCCGCCCTCGGGGCGGCCATTTTTTTTCGTGGACCCGCAAGAGCGCATGCGATGGCGTGCGATCAGGGCAACCGACCCGCCCCGGGTTTCACGGGCGACCCCTGCGGCCGTCGAAAGGGGGCGGTTTCACCCAGCCTGGCCGACTAGCCTTTTCTTCTGGGCCCGCGCCAGCGAAATGCCCGTCCACGCCCACAGCAGGGCCAGGCCTGCGCCCACGAGATAGGCGGCGGCGGGATGGGACGCCAGCGCGTCCACGCCAACCTTCACCCAGCCGCTGATGGCATCGGCGCCGCGATAGACCGCGGTGTCGATGACGTTCTTCGCTTTGTACTTCGCTTCCGGCGCGACGGCGGTGAACAGCATTTCGCGGCCCGGCCGCGCCAGCGCGTACTCGCCGGCGCGGCGGGTGACCATCACCAGCGCGAACACCGCGAACGTCGGCGCCAGCGCCAGCCACAGGAAGCCAAACGCCATCACCAGCGGCACCGTGGCCAGCAGCACGGCCAGGCCCAGGCGCTGCACGATGCGGCCGGTGAAAAACAGCTGGGTCAGGATGGCCAGCGCCTGCACGATGAAATCGAGCGTGCCGAAGAGGCGGGTCTGGTCGGCGCGGTCGGGGAAGTTCAGTTCCACCAGCCGCGCCTGTTCGAAGTACAGGAAGGTGGTGACGCTGGCCAGCAGCACCACAAACGCGGCGATGCCCAGCAGGTAGGGCGAGCGCAGCACGGTGCCGATGCCGGCGAACGGGTTGCCGCCCAGCGGCGCGCGGCGCGCGGGTTCGTCGCCTGGCGCGGGCGGCTGCCGGTCGCGCCAGCGCTGCAGGTAATGCGCGGCGAAGGCCGACCCCACCAGGAAAACGGTGGCCAGCGCCATCAGCCCGGCGTGGCCGAGCGTGGCCACCAGGGCAACGCCCAGCAGCGGCCCGGCCAGGCCGCCGGCGCTCAGGCCCGCGGCCATCAGCCCGAACAGGCGCTTGGCCTGCGTGGCGTTGAACAGGTCGGCCAGCACGCTCCACGCCACCGACACCGCCAGCAGGCTGAACACCGACAGCCAGATGTAGAACGCGCGCTCCACCCAGGGATTGTCGGGCTGCGCGCTGAACGAGGCCGCGAAGCCCAGCAGGTTGAGCGCGAAGAACCCATAGGTCCACGGCAGGATGCGTCGCCGCGACGCCTTGGCCGCGATGGCTCCGAACAGCGGTATGGCGGCCAGCGTGGCGACGAAGGTGCCGGTGAACAGCCACTGCAGGTTGTCCACGCCGCCGGCGATACCCATCGTCTCGCGCACCGGCCGCAGCATGAAATAGCCGGTGAACAGCAGGAAGAACATCGCCATGCCCGCCGCCACCGCGGGCGCTTCGTCCACCTCGACGCCGAGCAGGCGCGACAGCCGCTGCTGCAGCACTCCCGGGACGGACATCAGGCGAACATCGCCACGAGTTCCGCGCGCTGCGCCGGCGTCAGGTCGGGGCCCAGCCCGGCCTTGAGCTGGTCGCTCTGGCGATCAGGCTTGCCGGTGGCCGGGATCACCACCGTCACCGCCGGGTGGCTGGTGACGAACTTGAGGAACATCTGCGCCCACGAGCCCACGCCCATTTCGCCAGCCCAGCCCGGCAACGGCCGGCCGCCCACGCGCGCGAACAGCGCGCCGTCGTCGAAGGCGCGGTTCACCATCACCGCCACGCCCAGGTCGCGCGCCAGCGGCAGCAGCGCGCGGTCGGCGTGGGTGGCGCTGACGGAATAGTTCACCTGGATGAAGTCGGGTTTTTCCGCCGCCATGATTTCGGCCAGGCGCTCGTGCGCGTCGTCGCGGAAGTGGGTGAGGCCGATGTATCGCGTCTTGCCCTCGGCCTTGAGGTCGCGCGCCAGCTGCAGCTGGTTTTGCCAGTCGCGCAGGTTGTGCACCGCCAGCAGCTCCACCTTGTCGGTGCGCAGGCGCACCAGCGACTGCGCGAACTGCGCCTCGCCCGCGGCGCGGTCGTCGGCGGCCAGCTTGGTGGCCAGGAAGATGCGGTCGCGAACGCCCAGCTCGGCCATCAGGTCGCCCAGTACGTCTTCGGCGTTGCTGTAGTTGGGCGAGGTGTCGATGACGCTGGCGCCGCCGGCGACGAAGCGGCGCAGCACTTCCTTCAGCGGTTCGCGGCCGGGCAGGTCCACCTCGAAGCTGCCCGAGGTGCCCATGCCGATGGCCGGCAGCGCCTCGCCCGACGAAGGCACCAGGCGCGTGGCCAGCCCCGCGGGCGGCCGGGACGCCCACGCCGGCAGCGGGCCCAGGGCGGCCGCGGCGGCGGCCACGGCGGCGGCGGACAGGAACGTACGGCGGCTGGTCATGCGGCACCTCGGGCTGGGCGTGTACGCCTGATGCTGCGCCACGCTACGTGAACTTTCCACACGCCCGCCCGTGCCGGAAGGCTCAGGCCGGCGGCCCCGGTTCGTCGCGCTTGAAGCTGCGTGGCGCCAGCTGCGTGGTGAAGCGGAACACGCCCTCGCGCACCACGCGCGTCAGCCGCAGGTCGATGATCGTGGTCTGGTTGGGTTCGATCAGGTCGAGCAGGCTGCCGGCGTCGGCCGCCAGTTCGGCGGCCCAGTGTTCCACCCACTTGCCGTCCTGCCGCGGCATGAGGCGCAGGCCGTAGGGCGGCCGCGGGATGCGCTCGGGCCGTCGCTGCCGGCCGTCCGCGTCGACGATGGCCGGGCAGCCGGTGAGCGCGGCGTGGTTGAGGAAGAAGCACAGGTTGCCCGGCGCGCGGCGGTTGCCCTGGCGGTCGGTGAGGAAACCTTCCGGCAGCTGGTTCGGGTCGGCGGCGGGCCCGGCGGTGAGCAGCAGGTTCATGTCCGGCACGCGCGAGCCGCCGTCGTCGAGCAGGCGGAACACCACCATCGCGTGCGGGTCGTGGATGTAAACGCGGTCGGGCAGCACCGGGATCTTTTCGATCTCCAGCCGCCGCGTGATGTCCTGGTGCCGGGCGTTCTCGGCGTCGAAGGCCGCGCGCAGCGCCTCGTAGCCGGCACCGTCGGCCACGCGCAGGCAGCGCAGGATCGCGTCCACGGTGGCGTGCGGCCGGCCGTCGTCGCGCACGCTGGCCATGATCCCCAGGTCGGTGCCGCTGTGCGAAACGCCCGGCACGATCTTGAACGCGGTGGCCGGCGCGCGCGTGCTGGACACCACGCGCAGCCCACGCAGCCGCTTGCGCGCCGAGGGCAGGGCTTCGCCCGGCACCAGCGGCGCCTGCGCCAGCACCACGTGGCGGGCGTTGAGGTTGGCGGCCGCCAGGCGCACCACGCCGTCGCCGCCGGTTTCGCCGGTGTAGGCATTCACGTGGTCGTAGAGCTTGCGGTCGATGGCGTCGCCGCTGAGCACGAACGGGAACACCGGGTTGGGCCGCGAGGTGAGCCTGAGGGCAGGGTAGTCGTTGATCCAGCGCAGGTTGAGCGCGTTCGATTCGGGGCTGGCCACCTCCAGCCAGTCCAGCACGCCCTGGCCGGGCTCGACGCCGTTGAACCAGGCCTTCATCGCGCCCAGCCGGCTCTTGCCCAGCTGGGCCAGGGCCGAGCCGAAATTGGCCGGGGCCAGCATCACCAGGTGGCTCATCGGGCAGGCGTCCAGGGTGCCGGCCTGGACGTGGAAGCGGTCCAGCCATTCGCGCACCACCGGGCCGCCGGTGCTGTGGGTGATGCAGGCAAACCGGCGGCCGGGCCCGGCCTCGGCCAGCACCCGGGCGATGGCCCGGTCGAAGGCCCGGGCCACGTCCTCCATCCGCACCTCGTCCCGGAAGCTGACGTACTGGCCCAGGTGGACGTGGGCCACGTCCAGCCCTGGCCCGCCGGCCCGGGCGGCCTCGGCCTGGAGGCGGGCGGGCAGGGCGCCGTAGGTGCTGGTGCTGGTGACGCTCCAGCCGTGGACGAAGACCAAAAGGGGCTTGGGCATGGGGGGGGGCGGGTGGGGGGTGCGGGGGGGCGGACCCATGCTAACTTAGGCTTCGAAACAGGGGGTACGCATGACGCTGGAAGAACGGCGGATCCTCGTGGGTCTGCTTCAGAAGGGAATGTTCGTCAGTCGCCTCGACCGCGACTGGGTCGGCACGCCCTTCCCGTTCCAGGGTTTCCTGATCGAGTCCGACCGCGACATCGAAAAGCTGGGCGACTACTGCACCAGCGTCTTCGTGGACGTGGCCAAGGGCCTGGCCCCGGCCGAGGGCCTGCTGACGCTCGAGCGCTCGGCGTCGCCGGTGTTCCCGCCGCGGACGACCAACTACGTCGACACCGTGTCGCTGCACGACGAAATCCCGCGAGCCCGCGCCGCCCACGCCATGCTGCACAAGCTGGCCTCCACGCTCGAAGACGACGTGCGCGCCGGCCGCCGGATATCGGCCGAAAGCGTTCGCTCGGCGGTCGAGCCGATGGTGGACAGCCTGCTGCGCAACGCCGATTCGCTGTTCTGGCTGATCAGCCTGATGCGCAAGGACGACCAGGCCTACCTGCATGCGGTGAACTGCAGCGCGCTGGCCGCAGCCTTCGGACGCCATCTCGCCCTGCCCAAGGACGTGCTGGTGGAAATGTCCACCGGCGGCTTCCTGATGGACATCGGCATGGCCACCCTGCCCAAGACGCTGATGGATCCGTCCGCCAGCCGGTCCGCGGACGACAACCTGCGCATGCGCGACCACGTGGCCGCCGGCCTGCGGGTGCTCGAGCAGGCCGGCATCACCGGCAGCTGGACCCGCGACATGCTGGCCCACCACCACGAGCGCCACGACGGCAGCGGCTACCCGGCCGGGCTGGCGGGCAACGCCATCCCGCTGGCGGGCCGCATCGCCGGCATCATCGACACCTACGACGTGCTGATCAGCGACCACCCCAACTGCCGCGGCGACTCGCTGCACGGGGCGCTGCAGGCGCTCTACCGCGCCTCGGACAAGCTCTACCAGGGCGAGGTGGTGGAACAGTTCCTGCAGTGCCTTAGCGTCTATCCCACCGGCTCGCTGGTGGAGCTCAACAGCGGCGAAGTGGCCATCGTGATGGCGCAGAACCAGGCGCGCCGGCTGCAGCCGCGCGTGATGATCCTGCTCGATGCCGACAAGCAGCCCTACCGCCCCTACCGCGACGTGGACCTGATGGCGCTGGGCCCTCGCGGCGACGGCGCCCCGCCGACCCGCATCGTGTCCGTGCTCGAGCGCGGCACCTACGGCCTGGATCCGGCCGAGCTTTACCTCTCCTAGGCCGCGCCGGGACATGATCCGCGGCTCCTCCCTGTTCGAGATGATGCAGCCGCACGTCGCCGCCAGCCTGGGCGAGACGCGCGCGCTGGGCGTGCTGATGATGAGCGTGCAGGGGCTGCGGCAGTTCAACATCCAGCACGGCTACGAAAGCGGCGAGCGCCTGGTCGCCCTGGTGAAGTCCCTGGCCACCGAGGCGCTGCGGCCGGGCGACGTGGTGGTGCAGGTGGGCCCGGGCGATTTCATCGTGATGCTGCCCGGCATCCGCGACGGCAACCACGCGCTGCTGGCGGCGTCGCGGCTGATGCGCCAGTTCGAACAGACGCTCGACGTGAACGGGCGGCCGGTGCTGGCGTCGGTGGCGATCGGCGCGGCGGTGTGCCCCGAGCACGGCGACACGCCCGATGCGCTGTGCCGCCAGGCCGAATCGGCGCTGGTGGAGGCGCGCACGTCGCCCGACCGCATGGCCATCAGCCCGGCACCGCTGCTGTCGGGCGTGATCGAACCGGCCGAGCTGCGCGACGCCATCGTCTCGGGCCAGCTGGAAATGCACCTGCAGCCGATCTGGGACCTCAAGGCCGGCCGCATCTGCGGGGCCGAGTCGCTGGCGCGCTGGCACCACCCGGTGCGCGGCCCCATCAGCCCGGGCATCTTCGTGCCGATGGCCGAATCGAGCGGCCTGATCTCCGAGTTCACCCGCTGGAGCGTCAACGCCAGCCTGCAGCACGCCGTGGAGGCGCGCCGCCGCGGGCTCGACATCCCGATCTCGATCAACCTGTCGGCGGCGGCGATTGCCGAACGCGGCATGGTCGAGCACCTGGTCGGCGCGCTGCGGCTGTGGGGCGTGCCGCCGGAGGCGGTGGTGATCGAAGTGACGGAAACCGCGATCATCGCCGACTTCGAGAAGGGCGCCGACATCCTGGGCCGGCTGCACGGCCAGGGCATGCTGATTTCCATCGACGACTTCGGCGTGGGCAACGCGTCCTTCGCCTACCTGCGGCAGTTCCCGGCGACGGAGCTCAAGATCGACCGCTCCTTCGTCACCGCCATGCTGGGCAACGTGCGTTCGATGCAGCTGGTGAAGGCGATGATCGACTTCGCCCACCACATCGGCCTGCGCGTGGTGGCCGAGGGCGTCGAGGACCGGTCCACCCTGCAGCGCCTGGCCGAGCTCGAATGCGACCACGCCCAGGGTTATTTCATCGGTTTCCCGAAACCGGCCGCGGCCTTCTTCGACGCCATTCCGGCGCAGGCCGAGGCGGCGGGCTCAGGCCGGGTCGGCTGACTCGTCGGCGTCGGCGGCCACCTGGCGGGTGGCCTGCAGCCGGCGCGGCACCAGCTCGTCGTCCAGCAGGCGCTCCACGCGCGCGAACACCTCGGCGCGGGCGAAGGGCTTCTTCATGAAGTCGTCGGCGCCGATGCGGTGCACGTAGAACTGCTCGGTGGCCTGTTCGTTGCCGCTGATCATGATCACCGGCAGGTCGCGCGTGACCGGGTCGCGGCGCAGCTGGCGCAGGGCGGCGAAGCCGTCCATGCCCGGCAGCACGATGTCCAGGAAGATCAGCTCGGGCGCCTGGGTGCGGGCGATTTCCAGGCCCTTTTCGGCGTCTTCGGCCTCCAGCACCTCGTAGCCGTTCTGGCGCAGCATGCGCGAGAGCAGGGCAACGATGGTGGCCGAGTCGTCGATCACCAGCATGCGGGTGCCGGGGCGGGCGTTGCGACGCGTCTTGCCCCGGCGCTCCGGCCCGGACGGGCTGGCGACGGGGTCGGCGGGCACGGGGCTGCCGTCGGCGGCGGCTGGAGCGGGCGCGGGCGCCGGCTGCGGCACGGACCGCGCGGCGGGCTTGCTGCCCCAGCCGAACAGTTGCTTGATGCGTTCGTAAACGTCCAGAACCCCACTCCCCATGACCGACAGCGCGTAGTGTCCACGGCGCGCGCGTGGCTGGCAATCCGGGCCGCGCTGGACATCGCCGCCCGCGGCGCGCACCCTGCCGGCCCATCCTTCTTCCAAGGCGCGGCCCGTGGCCCCCAAATCCACCGTCTACAAGGCCCAGGTGCAGGTCAGCGACATGGACCGCCAGCATTACGGCAGCCATGAGCTGGTGCTGGCCCAGCACCCGTCGGAAACCGACGAACGCCTGATGCTGCGGCTGCTGGCGTTCGCGATGTTCGCCGACGAGCGCCTGGAGTTCGGCCGCGGCCTGAGCACCGACGACGAGCCGGACCTGTGGCGCAAGGACCTCACCGGATTGATCGAGCAGTGGATCGAGCTGGGCCAGCCGGATGAATCGCGCCTGCGCAAGGCCTGTGGCCGCGCGGGCGAGGTGGTGCTGCTGACCTACGGCGGCCGTGGCGCCGACCTGTGGTGGGAAAAGAACGAGGCCGCGCTGGCGCGCTGCCGCAACCTGAGCGTGTACGACGTGTCGGCCGACGACACCAAGGCGCTGGCGGGACTGCTCAAGCGCGGCATGGACCTGCAGGTGCTGGTGCAGGACGGCGTGCTGCAGGTGATCGACGGCGACACCACGCTGGAAATCACGCCGCGCCTGCGCCGCGGCCCGGGCTGAGCGCGGCGCTCAGTCGAGCGATTTGGCCTCGGCCGTGCCCAGCGTGGTGGGGTCGGGCTTGTGCGCGGACTGCCGCGACAGCAGCGGGTGCGCGAACACGCCGGCCAGGATGATCGCCACGCCCGCGTAGAACATCCCGCCCAGCTCGCGCTGCTCGTTGAGCAGCAGCACCGCCAGCACGATCGCGTAGATCGGCTCCAGGTTCACGGCCAGCTGCGCCGAGAACGCACTCATGTGCCGCAGCGCCACCAGCGACAGCGCGAACGGCAGCAGTGTGCAGGCCATGGCCAGGATCAGCAGCAGCACGGCGTCGTTGAGCCCCGGCAGCACCAGCGGCGAGCCGAACCAGGGCAGCACCGGCGTCAGCAGCGCCAGCACCAGGCCGCCGGCACCCAGCTCCACGCAGGTGACGGTGAGCGGGTCGGCGCGCTCGACGTAGCGCTTGTTCAGCGCACCGAAGAACGCCACCAGCACCGCGGAAATCGTCCCCACCACGATGCCCAGGCGCATGCCCGGCGGCACGCCGCCCACCACCAGCGCCACGCCCGGCACCACCGCCACGCCCAGCAGCAGCTCGCGCGGCTCGAAGCGCTTGCCCGTGAGCCACGGCTCCACCATCGGCACGAACACCGTGGCCAGCGCGATGCAGGTGACCGCCACCGAGGCATTGGCCAGCTTGATGGCGCCGTAGAAGGTGAGCCAGTGCAGCGCCACCAGCACGCCGATGCCGGCGTAGATGAGCAGCAGCCGCGCCGGCAGCGCCGCCATGCCGCGCCACACGCGCGGCACCAGCAGCAGGGCGGCGGTCACCAGGCCCATGCGCCACACCACCAGCGCCATCGCCGGCATCGTGATGGCCTTGCCCAGGATGGCGGTGAAGCCCCACAGCAGCACGCAGGCGTGCATCTGCCACTGCGCCTTCACCGCGGGCGTCATGCCGGTTCGCCTTTCGCGGCCAGGGCGCGCTTGGCCGCGGGCGGGAGCTGCTTGATGGCGTATTCGGCCTTCAGCGCGCTGGAGCGGTCGGGGTGTTCGAAGCGCGCCAGCAGCCGGCTGGGCGGGTGCGAGCGGGTGTAGCGCGCGCCCTTGCCGGCGGCGTGTTCGGCGTAGCGCTTGTCCACGTCCACGGCCACGCCGGTGTACAGGCTGCCGTCGCGGCATTCGATCAGGTACACGAACCAGGCCACGTCAGCGCAGGCTCACGGCGATGCGGCGCCAGTCCTCGCGCACGTCGGCGCAGTCGCCGCCGCCCATCGCGAACTCACGGCAGACGAACGGGCGCTGCTCGTAGATGCTGCAGCACATGCGCTCGCGGTCCAGCGCCAGGCACCAGCCGTCGTCGGCCTTGCCCATGATCAGGTAGCCGTCCTTGTCCTCGTCCAGGAAATGCTCGGGCGGGGCGTCGCCGGGCAGCACCAGCACGGGCAGCTGGCAGCAGCAGGCCTGGCAGGCGGAGCACTGGATGGCGGGGTCGGTTTGCACGCGGCCATTGTCCCACGCCGTGCGGCCGGCGCCGGGGTAATCTTCGGGCAAATCCCGCCGAGCCCCGCCCATGACCCGCATCACGCGCTGCCTGTTCGCCCTGGCCCTGGCGGCCCTGCCGCTGGCCGCCGCGTCCTTCGCGCACGCGGCCTGCCCGCCCGAGGGCCGGGACCGCGACTCGCTGCTGGCGCTCAAGTCGGCCGGTTTCACCGTGGCCGACGACGGCGCGCGCCAGGCCCTGGCGCTGGAACTGGTGGATTGCCTCGCCGATCCCGACCCCGCCTTGCGGGACGGCGTGGCCTACGAAGGCCTGGCGGCGTGGCTGCGTGCCGACGCGCTGGACGCCGGCACGCGCGCCGCACTGTACGAACGCCTGCTGCCGCGGATCGACCCGGCCGCCCGGGACGCCGAAGGTTTCGCGGCGCCGTTTGCCGCGCTGGTGCTGTCGGAAGTGGCGCGCACCGATCGCATCGCGGCGTGGATGACGCCCCCGCAGCGCGCCGGGCTGGTGGACGCCGCCGCGCGCTACGTCGAAGGCGTGCGCGACTACCGCGGCTTCGACGACGCCCAGGGCTGGCGCCACGGCATCGCCCACGGCGCCGACCTGCTGATGCAGCTGGCGCTCAATCCCGCGCTCGACAAGCCGCAGCTCGACCGCATCCTCGCCGCCGTCGCCAGCCAGGTCGCGCCGTCCGCGCACGCCTACACGCACGGCGAATCCGAACGCCTGGTGCGGCCGGTGCTGTTCGTGCTCCAGCGCGGCCTGCACGACCAGGCCGAATGGTCGGCGTGGGTGGCCCGCATCGCCTCGCCCGCGCCACTGGCGTCGTGGTCGCAGGCCTTTGCCTCCGAAGCGGGGCTGGCGCGCCGGCACAACCTGCGGGTGTTCCTGTTCGCGCTGCACGCCATGCTGCGCGAGAGCGAGGTGGCCGCGCTCAGGGAACGGGCGCCGCCGGTGCTGGCGGCGCTGCAGGCGGGAAGCTAGGCGCTCAGGGTTTCGCCGGCGCCGGGGCCGGCACCGCGCGCACCGGCAGCGGCACGTTGCACAGGTCGATGTGGCCGGCGGGCTGCACGTACCACTCGTCGCGACGGTTGCGGCGCGATTCCACCAGCTTCCCGAACGCGGCCGTGTCGGTGCGGAAGACTTCGATCGCGGTGCGCTCGGCTTCCGGCACCTGCGAGGCCAGGCGGATGGCGCGGATGGCCGTGCGCTGTTCGGGCTTCTCGTAAAAGCCCAGCGGGCCGGTGCCGCGCGGCAGCACGCTCAACCGTTCCATGCCCTGCACGACGCGGCCCACGGTGGTGATGTTGCGGTCGAGCTGGCGCGGCGACTGGCCGGTGACCACGTACAGTTCGTTGCCCTTGCTGCTGTCGGCGGCCACGTCGCGGCCGGCGCCCACGGCGCCGTAGCAGTGCGCCAGCCAGGCGGCGTTGGCCTTCGGGTCGCGCGCGGCCGGGAAGCCCTGCACGAAGCCCACCTCGGGCGCCCAGCCGTCCACGTCCGGCAGGCGGGTGAACGCCAGGCCTTCGGCGGCGCGCACGAATTCGGCGGGCAGCTTGCCGTCGGCGTCGCCCAGCGAGCGGACCTTTTCCTGGTCCCCGCTGTCGGCGTCGCCCCACTGCACGACGAAATTGTCCTGCGAGCGGTTGATGCTCAGGCCGTCGAAATAGCCCGCGCGCACCAGGGTGCGGATGTTGGCGACGTGGCGCGGCGCGAACGTCGGCGCCAGTTCGATCACCACGCGGCCGCTGTCGAGTTCCAGGTACAGCGTGTTCTCCGGATCCAGCGCGCGCCAGTCGGCGGGCGTGGACTGGTCCAGCACGTCCTGCATGGTCAGCACCGGCTGCGGCTCGTCGGCGGCCACGGCGGCAGGCAGGGCAAGGGCAAGGGCCAGCAGGGCAGGGCGCAGCATCATCATGGCGGTGTTCCGGGTGATGGAGACGCCAAAGCCTAACCCAACACCCACCCCTCGCAGTGGGCCGCCCCGGAGCACGTGCGCCTTGCGCACGACATGGGCCTGTACGGCGAGCGCCGCCCCACACACAGGGCACCCCTGCCCGGCGTCTTGCTAACGCCATCCCTGGCAGCAAACGCCGGCCGTTCCGGGCCTCCTGCCCTCCACTTCAGGGGTGCCCTGTGTGTGTGACGTCGCCCCGATCGGCACACGCACACCGCAGCAAGATCAAAAGCCACGCACTTGCCAAGCTGTCTCGCCAGTGCGGGGCCACGGTGTGCCCGATGCGTCCGGGGCGACAGCCCACACACAAGGGGTTTGACGAAGTGGAGG
>JAPLSJ010000128.1 GCA_026398695.1 Arenimonas sp. | reverse complement strand
TCGCCCAGCTCCACCTGCAGCTCGCGCACGCTCACGGTGTCACCCCCGCGCGCTGCCAGCGCTGCTCGAGCAGGACGCCCAGGCGTTCGGCCGCCACCGCCACGGCCAGGCCGTCGGCATCGAAGGCCAGGTCGGCGAGATCGCGGTAGATCGGGCCGCGCTCGATCGCCATCGCCTCGAGCCTGGCGCGCTTGTCGCCCACCGCCAGCAGCGGCCGGGTGCGGTCGCGGGCCAGGCGCTCGATCTGCTGGTCCACGCTGACCTGCAGGTGCACGATGAAACCCCGCGCGCTCAGCCGTTCGCGGTTCACTTCGGCCAGCACCGCGCCGCCGCCGGTGGCCACCAGTTGGCCTTCGCCGCGCATCAGGTCGGCGATCAGCGCGGTTTCACGCGCGCGGAAACCCGCCTCGCCCTCGCATTCGAAGATCAGCGGCACGGCCGCGCCGGTGACTTCCTCGAGCCGGTGGTCGCAGTCGACGAAGGCCAGGCCCAGGCGCGCGGCGAGGCGCTTGCCGATGGAGGTCTTGCCGGCGCCCATCGGGCCGACCAGTACGAGGTTTGGGGCGGGATTCATGGGCGACGATGCTAGCATCCCGGCATGATTGCTTTGTCTTGCCGAAGGGTTTTGTCCTGCCGATGCATCGTGCCGCGGGGCGCGCGGCCATGAGCAAGGACCTGGTGATCGTGGCGGGTGCCGGTGACGTGGGCAGCCGGCTGGCGGCGCTGCGGATCGCGCGCGGCGACGACGTCATCGCGCTGCGCCGGCGCGACGTGGCCGCCGGCGCCGGCGTGCGCACCCACCGCGCCGACCTGGCCAGCGGCGAAGGCCTGTCCACGCTGCCGCGCCAGGCGGTGTCCATCGTCTTCTGCGCCGCGCCCGACCAGCGCGACGAAGCGGCCTACCGCGCGCTCTACCACGACGGCCTGCGCCGCCTGCTGGATGTTTGCGAGGCGCCGCGCGTGGTCTTTGTTTCGTCCACCGCGGTGTACGCGCAGGACGCCGGCGAATGGGTGGACGAGGCCTCGCCGGCCCTGCCCACCGCCTTCAACGGCCGGGTGCTGCTGGACGCCGAGCGCGTGCTGGCGCCGCTGCCTGGCGGCACCGCGCTGCGGCTGTCGGGCCTGTATGGCCCGGGCCGCGACACCCTGCTGCGCAAGGCGCGCGCCGGCGAGCCCGGCGCGCCGCGCTGGACCAATCGCATCCACGTGCAGGATGCGGCGGCCGCGCTGTCGCACCTGCTCGACCTCAGGCACCCGCAGCCCCTGTACCTGGGCAATGACGACCTGCCGGCGCTGGAAACGCAGGTGCTGGCCTGGGTGCGCGACGCCGAAGGATCGCCGCCGGTGGCACCGTCCGGCGGACCCGAGCGTGGCCGGCGCGTGCGCAATGCACGCCTCCGCGCCAGCGGCTGGTCGCCCGCGCACGAAGACTACCGTTCAGGTTACGCCGGGCTGCTCGCCAAGCCGGGCGTATAGTCATTTCGCCCGCTCCGGGCGCATCCAGAGGTACAGCACATGGCCACCGTCACCAAAGTGATAGAAGTCTCGTCGTCCTCGAAAAAGAGCGTCGAGGACGCCGTGCAGGGCGGCCTCAAGAAGGTCGCCAAGAGCGTGAAGAACATCAAGGGCGCCTGGGTGAACGACATCAAGGTCGTCTGCGAAGACGACGGCACCATCACCGAGTGGCGCGTGAACATGCGCGTGAGCTTCGTGGTCAGCTGAGGCGGCGGCCCGGCGCGGCCCCCGGCCGCGCCGCAGGGCCGGCGCAGGTGCGCGGCGGGTGCCATCGGGGCGACAATGGGGCAAACGAGGACCTGCCCATGACCGACCTGTACGCCGAAGCGCTGGACACCTTCGCCAGCCTGCTCAAGGAAGCCACCGACGGCGGCGACCCCGAGCCCACCGCCATGACCGTGGCCACGGCCGACGTACAGGGCCGGCCGGCGGCGCGCACCGTGCTGCTGAAGGCCTTCGACGCCCGCGGCTTCGTCTTCTACACCAACTATGAAAGCCGCAAGGGCCAACAGCTCACGGAGAATCCGCAGGCGGCACTGCTGTTCCTGTGGAAGACGCTGCGCGAGCAGGTGCAGGTGAAGATCGAGGGCACGGTGGAGCCGGTGTCGCTGGCCGAGGCCGACGAATACTTCGCCTCGCGCCCGCGCCCCAGCCAGATCGGCGCCTGGGCCTCGATCCAGTCGCAGACGCTGGATTCGCGCGAGACCTTCGAGGCCCGCATCATCGCCTTCGAGAAGAAGTTCGAAGGCGCGGACGTGCCGCGCCCCCCGCACTGGTCGGGCTTCCGCGTGGTGCCCGAGCGCATCGAGTTCTGGTACGGCGCGCGTTTCCGCCTGCACGAGCGCCACCACTACCAGCGCGTGGACGGCCAGTGGACCAAGCGGATGCTGTATCCGTGAGCTTCGGTCCGCGCCGCATCATCTGCCTCACCGAAGAGCCCACCGAAGTCCTGTACGCCCTGGGCGAACAGGACCGCATCGTCGGCATCTCGGGCTTCACGGTGCGGCCGCCACGGGCGCGGAAGGAAAAGCCCAAGGTCAGCGCCTTCACCTCGGCCAAGGTTGGCGAGATCCTCAAGCTGCAGCCCGATTTCGTGGTGGGCTTTTCCGACATCCAGGCCGACATCGCCGCCGAACTCATCAGGCACGGCGTGGAGGTGTGGATCAGCAACCACCGCAGCGTGGCGGAAATCATCGATTACGTGCGCCGGCTGGGCGCCCTGGTGGGCGCCGCCGATCGCGCGAATGCCTACGCCGACCAGCTGCAGCGCGGCCTGGACGACGTGGCCGCGGCGTCGGCGAAGCTGCCGTGCCGCCCGAAGGTGTATTTCGAGGAATGGGACGAGCCGCGCATCAGCGGCATCCGCTGGGTGGCCGAGCTGGTGCGCATCGCCGGCGGCGACGACATCTTCCCGGAGCTGGCGGCGCAGTCGCTGGCCAAGTTCCGCATCCTGGCCGACGACGGCGAAATCATCGCCCGCGCGCCGGACATCGTCTTCGGTTCGTGGTGCGGCAAGAAGTTCCAGCCCGGCAAGGTCGCCACGCGCGAAGGCTGGGCCGGCGTGCCGGCCGTTCGCGACGGCGAGCTGCACGAAATCAAGTCGCCGCTGATCCTGCAGCCCGGCCCGGCCGCGCTCACCGACGGCGTGGCCGAACTGGCGCGGCACATCCACCGCTGGGCCCTGCAGCGGGCCGCAGCCTGACCGACGCGGCGCGCGGCGCTCCGCGCTAGCCCAGCACCTCAAGCCCCAGCGTGGCCAGCATTTCGGTCATGCGGCCGGCCTGCACCGCCTGTTCGCTGGACGCGTTGCCCTGTTCGGCGCGCTTGGCCACGCCCTGGGCGATCGCCGCCAGGCGGAAGAAGCTGAAGGCCAGCACGAACGGCCAGTCGGCCGGGATCGGCCGGCCGGTGAGCAACGAGTAGCGCGCCAGCAGCGCGGCTTCGTCGGGAATGCCCAGCGCCGCGCGGTCCAGCCCGGCCAGGCCCGGCAGCGCCGGGTTGCGCGGCAGCCGCAGCGCCATGCAGAAATAGCCCAGGTCGGCCAGCGGGTGGCCCAGCGTGGACAGCTCCCAGTCCACGATCGCGATCACGCGCGGCTCGCTGGGGTGGAACATCAGGTTGTCGATGCGGAAATCGCCGTGCGCCAGCGCCACGCTGCCGTCGTCGGCCGGGCAGCGCGCGGGCAGGCGCGCGGTCAGCTCGTCCATGGCCGCGATGGGGCGCGTCTCGCTGGCGCGGTACTGCTCGCCCCAGCGCTTGAGCTGGCGTTCGAAATAGCCGCCGGGCTTGCCGTAGTCGGCCAGGCCCACGGCCGCCGGGTCCACGGTGTGCAGCGCCGCCATGGCGTCGATGATGGCCACGTAGATGTCGCCGCGCTGCGCCGGCGCCAGGTCGGGCAGGGACGGGTCCCAGAAGATGCGGCCATCCACGAACGACATCAGGTAGAACATCGACCCGATCACCGATTCATCCGTGCACAGGTGCAGCGGCTGGGCCACCGGCACGGCGGTGCCGTGCAGCGCCTGCAGCACGCGGAACTCGCGGTCCACCGCATGCGCCGACGGCAGCAGCTTGCCCGGCGGCTTGCGGCGCAGCACGTAGCGGCCGCTGGCGGCCTCCACCAGGTAGGTGGGATTGGACTGGCCGCCCTTGAACTTGGTGGCGGTCAGCGGGCCGCGGAAACCGGGCACTTGTGCCTCGAGGTAGTCCGAAAGCGTGTCCACGGGCAGGTCGAGCAAAGCAGTCATGGTCACTCCAGAGTCTGTGGGAGGGACTTCAGTCCCGATGCTCTCCGCCAAGAGCATCGGGACTGAAGTCCCTCCCACAGGTTTTCTTGCGGTTGGGTTCAGGCCTTGAGCATCGAGCGGGCGAGGGCGGCGATGTGCACTTCGTCCGGGCCGTCGGCCAGGCGCAGCGAACGCGCGCCGGCGTAGGCCTGGGCCAGGAAGTGGTCCTGCGACAGGCCGCCGCCGCCGTGCACCTGCATGGCGCGGTCCACCACGGCGCAGGCCATGCGCGGGGCGACGATCTTGATCATGCCGATCAGGTCCTTGGCGCCCTTGTTGCCGTGGGCGTCCAGCGCGGCCGCGGCCTGCAGCGTGAGCAGGCGCGCCTGTTCGATCTCGCAGCGCGACAGCGCGATGGCTTCCTGCGCCATGCCGTGCCCGCCCAGCGGCCGGCCGAAGGCTTCGCGGTGCCGCGCGCGTTCGATCATCATTTCCAGCGCACGCTGCGCCATGCCGATCAGGCGCATGCAGTGGTGGATGCGGCCCGGACCCAGCCGCGCCTGCGCGATCTCGAAGCCGCTGCCGGTTTCGCGCAGCAGGTTGGCCACCGGCACGCGCACGTTGTCGAACGCCATCTCGACGTGGCCATGCGGCGCATCGTCGTAGCCGAACACCGTGAGCGGGCGCACCACGCGCACGCCTGGCGTGGCCATCGGCACCAGCACCATGGACTGGCGGCGGTGCACGGGCGCGTCCGGGTCGGTGACGCCCATCACGATCAGGATTTCGCAGTGCGGATGGCCGGCGCCGGTGGTCCACCACTTGCGGCCGTTGATCACGAATTCGTCGCCGTCGCGCACGATCGGCATGGCGATGTTGGTGGCGTCCGAGCTGGCCACGTCCGGTTCGGTCATGGCGAAGGCCGAGCGGATTTCGCCGGCCAGCAGTCTCGGCAGCCACGGCGCCTGCTGTTCCGGGGTGGCGAAGTGGGCCAGCACTTCCATGTTGCCGGTGTCGGGCGCGCTGCAGTTGAAGGCCTCGGGCGCGTGCAGCGAGCGGCCGGTGAGTTCGGCGATCGGCGCGTAGTCGAGGTTGCTCAGGCCGGCGCCCAGGCGCGCATCGGGCAGGAACAGGTTCCAGAGGCCGGCGGCCCTGGCTTCGGCCTTGAGCGCCGCCATCCGCGGCACCGGCGTCCAGCGCGTGGCCGGGTCGGCATCGTGGGCGGCGAATTCCGCCTCGGCCGGGATGACCTTCTCGGCGACGAACGCGGCGACCTTCGCCTGCAGGTCGAGCGAGCGCTCGGAGAACGGGAACAGCGTGGCGGGGCGGGGCGTGGTCATCGGGGTCTCTCGTTCGGGGTGGCCCGGCGGACGGGCCGCGGTGTCAGTAGTAGGTCCAGAGCTCGCGTTCGCCGTGCAGGTGCGGCAGCGCGTTCCACGAGCCCAGGCGCAGACGGCCGCCGTGCGGATGGAATTCCGACAGCGCGCTGTTGCGCAGCGCCAGGTTGAGTTCGACCGCGCGGTGGTCGGGCACGTCCAGCGCGATCTGCGCCAGCCGCGAGATGACGCCGCCCGAGCTGAGCACCAGCACTTCGTCGTTGCCGGCCATCGCCTCCAGGCGTTCGCCCGCCGACTGCACGCGCTGGCCGAAGGCCGCCCAGGATTCGGGCAGGCCAGGCAGCTCGTCGCGGGCCCAGGCCAGCAGCGCCGCCTGCAGCATCAGGCCGACGTCGCGCGGCTTGCCGCTGCGGCTGGCCACGACGATGGGGTCGGAAGGATCGCGCCGCAGGTAGGCGCCGAACACGGCCTCGTGGTCGAACTCGGCGAAGCCCTCGTCGGCGACGAACTCGGGCAGGGCCAGGCCGCTGGCCGTGAACGCGGTGGCGACGCCCTCGGCGGTCTGCCGGTGCCGGCGCATGCCGCCCACCACCACCGCCTTGAAACGGTGCCCGCCGCGCGCCAGCCATTCGCCGAGCAGGCGCGACTGCAGCTGCCCGCGCTCGGACAGATTGTCGTAGTCGGCGGCGCCGTAGCTCGCCTGGCCATGGCGAACCAGCAGCAGGCTCACTGGGCGAAGAATTCCTGGCGGAAGCTGGCCTTGATCGGCGCGGTGGCGCCCTCGGGCGTGACTTCAAGTTCGAACACCAGCGTGTCGTTGCCGGTGACGCGCGCCTCGGCGAGGTAGTACACCGCGTCGCCCTCGCGCACTTCGCGGGCCCGCAGCTCGAGGCGCTGGCCGCTGAGGTTGGTGGCCGACAGCTTCACCGCCGCCTGCACGGCGCGGTCGGCGCCGGGCTCGCCCTGGCGCACCGAGATGTTCACCAGTGCGCGGTTGGCGGAGCGGGTGATGCCGTACTGGCGCGCCACGTCGGGCGTCAGGCTGGTGGTGGGCACGGCGTTGTGGTGCACCACGATGTCGCCGGCGCGGGTGGAGTTGTCGGCCAGTGCCGGCAGCGCCAGCGCCAGTGCGAACAGGAAGCACAAGATCGTGGTTACCGGGGAACGACGCATGGCCAGGCCTCCGTGTTGCGGGTACCCATCATCGCCCTGCGGCCGCACCGCGTCCATCGGCGCCGTGGCTGCCCCGGCTCATTCGTTGCCGGCCGCCAGTTCGCGCCCGCGGCGGGTGGCGGCGGCGATGGCGTGGTCCACCAGCGCACGGAAGCCGCCGGCCTCGAAGCTCTCGACCGCAGCCTGGGTGGTGCCGCCCGGCGACGTGACGCGCTGGCGCAGCACCGACGCCGGCTCGGTGGATTGATCGAGCATGCGCGAGGCGCCCAGCAGGGTCTGCACCACCAGCCGGCGGGCCGTGTCCGGCGCCAGTCCCTGCGCTTCGCCGGCGGCCTGCATGGCTTCGGCCAGCAGGAACACATAGGCCGGGCCGCTGCCCGACACCGCGGTCACGGCGTCCATGAGGGCCTCGTCGGGGATCCAGACGGTGATGCCGGTGGCCTGCATCAGGGTTTCCGCGGCCTGCCGCTGGCCGGCGTCCACCGCGGCGTTGGCATAAAGCCCCGCGGCGCCGGCGCCCAGCAGGGCCGGAGTGTTGGGCATGGTGCGCACCACCGCCTGGCCGCCACCCAGCCAGCGGTCGATCTGCGCGGTGGTGATGCCCGCCGCGATCGACACCACCAGCGGCCGCTGCGCCTGCGCCAGCGGCGCCAGCGCGGCGCAGACTTCGCGCAGCACCTGCGGCTTCACGGCCAGCACCCAGGTGGCCGCGCCTTCGGCGGCCTCGGTGGCGGAGGGAAGGGCGGCCACGCCGAAGTCGGCCGCCAGGCCTTCGCGCAGCACCGGCACCGGCTCGGCCACGCGCAGCGCGCCGGGCGCCTGGCCGCGGGCCACCAGCCCGCCGATGAGGCTCCGGGCCATGTTGCCGCCGCCGATGAACGCTATCGAAGTCATGGTCATCGGGCCACGGTAAAGGATGCCGGGGTCATTGGCCACGCGCGCCGAACAGGGCGGTGCCCACGCGCACCAGGGTGGAGCCTTCGGCGATGGCCAGGTCGAAGTCCTCGCTCATGCCCATCGAAAGCGTGTCCACGCCCGGATGCCGCGCGGCCACGGCGTCGTAAAGCGCCTTGAGCCGGCGGAAGCTGTCGCGGCGGTGCCCCGGGTCGGGATGCGGCTCGGGGATGGACATCAGGCCGCGAAGCCGCAGCCGTGGCGAAGCCGCCACCCGGTCGGCCAGCGCCGGCACGTCCTCGGGCCGGCAGCCGGACTTGCCCGCCTCGCCGTCCACGTTCACCTGCACCAGCACGTTCAGCGGCGGCAGGGACTCGGGCCTGGCGCGGTCCAGGGCATCCACGAGCTTGGCGCGGTCCACCGACTCCACCCAGTCGAAATGCTCGGCCACCTCGCGGCATTTGTTGGACTGCAGGTGCCCGATCAGGTGCCACTCCAGGCCGAGCCCGGCCAGCGCCTGGACCTTGGCCACGCCCTCCTGCACGTAGTTCTCGCCGAAGGCCAGCTGGCCCGCCGAAGCCAGGTCGCGCACGGCCTCGGCGGGGCGCGTCTTGGACACCGCGAGCAGCTTCACGGACCGTGGCCGGCCCGCCAGCTTGGCCGCGTTTTCAATACTTTGCAGGACATCGTGCAGGGTCTGGTGCAGCCGTTCCATGGGGGGGTATTCACCTTCGGGGATAGGGCTATACTGCCCCGGGGACACGCGGTCGCCTATCCGTTGACGCGCTGAGGGGATATAGATAATGGACATCGCCGAACTACTGGCATTCTCGGTCAAGAACAAGGCCTCCGACCTGCACCTGTCGGCCGGGTTGCCACCCATGATCCGCGTCGACGGTGACGTCCGCCGCATCAACATCCCGGCCCTCGACCACAAGCAGGTCCACGCGCTCGTCTACGACATCATGTCCGACAAGCAGCGCCGTGACTTCGAAGAGTTCCTCGAGGTCGACTTCTCGTTCGAGATCCCGGGCCTGGCGCGCTTCCGCGTCAACGCCTTCAACCAGAACCGCGGCGCCGGCGCCGTGTTCCGCACCATTCCCAGCCAGATCCTGGCGGCCATGGTGGACCACGTCAACAAGAGTGAGTTCGGCCACATCCTCACCGTCGAGGACCCCATCGAGTTCGTGCACACCTCGCAGAAGTGCCTGGTGAACCAGCGCGAAGTGCACCGCGACACCCACGGCTTCAACGAGGCCCTGCGCTCGGCGCTGCGCGAAGACCCCGACTTCATCCTGGTCGGCGAAATGCGCGACCTGGAAACCATCCGCCTGGCGCTGACCGCCGCGGAAACCGGCCACCTGGTGTTCGCCACCCTGCACACCAGCTCGGCGGCCAAGACCATCGACCGCATCATCGACGTGTTCCCCGCGGGCGAGAAGCCGATGGTGCGCTCGATGCTGTCCGAGTCGCTGCGCGCGGTCATTTCGCAGTCGCTGCTCAAGAAGGTCGGCGGTGGCCGCGTCGCGGCCCACGAAATCATGGTCGCCACGCCCGCCATCCGCAACCTGATCCGCGAGGACAAGGTCGCCCAGATGTATTCCTCCATCCAGACCGGCCAGCAGTACGGCATGCAGACGCTCGACCAGTGCCTCCAGGACATGGTCAAGCGCGGCCTGGTGACCAAGCTGCAGGCCAAGGAATACGCCAAGGACAAGAAGCTTTTCGACTGACGTCGCAACCGGTCAGGGGGGCTGGCAGGACGCCGCATCAATCCAGGGGCCGTGAAGTCACCACGGTCCCCGCACAGGAGCACGCATGAGCAGCATCGACTTCACCTCCTTCCTGAAGCTGATGGCGCACAAGAAGGCCTCGGACTTGTTCATCACCGCGGGCGTGCCGCCGTCGATGAAGGTCAACGGCAAGCTGTCGCCGATCACCCAGAACCCGCTCACGCCTCAGCAGAGCCGCGACCTGGTGCTGAACGTGATGAACCCCTCGCAGCGCGAGGAGTTCGAGAAGACGCATGAGTGCAACTTCGCCATCGGCGTGTCCGGCGTCGGCCGCTTCCGCGTGTCGTGCTTCTACCAGCGCAACCAGGTCGGCATGGTGCTTCGCCGCATCGAGACGCGCATCCCCACGGTCGAGGAACTCAACCTGCCGGCGGTGATCAAGTCGCTGGCCATGACCAAGCGCGGCATCATCCTGTTCGTGGGCGCCACCGGCACCGGCAAGTCCACCTCGCTGGCGGCCATGATCGGCTACCGCAACATGAACTCCTCGGGCCACATCATCACCATCGAGGACCCGATCGAATTCGTGCACAAGCACGAGGGCTGCATCATCACCCAGCGCGAAGTCGGCATCGACACCGACAGCTGGGAAGCCGCGCTCAAGAACACCCTGCGCCAGGCCCCCGACGTGATCATGATCGGCGAGGTGCGCACCCGCGAGGGCATGGACCACGCCATCGCCTTCGCCGAAACCGGCCATCTGGTGCTGTGCACCCTGCATGCCAACAACGCCAACCAGGCCTTGGACCGCATGATCAACTTCTTCCCTGAAGACCGCCGCAGCCAGCTGCTGATGGACCTGTCGATGAACCTCAAGGGCGTGGTAGCCCAGCAGCTCATCCCGACCCCGGACGGCAAGGCGCGCCGCGTGGCGATGGAAATCCTGCTCGGCACCCCGCTGGTGCAGGACTACATCCGCGACGGCGAGATCCACAAGATCAAGGACGTGATGAAGGAGTCGACCAACCTGGGCATGCGCACCTTCGACCAGGCGCTGTTCGAGCTCTACCAGGCCGGCGAGATCAGCTACGAGGATGCGCTGCGCTTCGCCGACTCGGCGAACGAAGTGCGCCTGAAGATCAAGCTCGCCCAGGGTGGCGACGCCCGCACCCTGTCGCAGGGCCTGGACGGCGTGGAGCTGTCCGAAGCCAAGTAACCACGCCTCGCAAGGGTGGGCCAGGACGCCGGGCAATGCCCGGCGTCCTGCTTTCCGGCCGGCGCGGTAGAATGGGCCATGGCCGACTCCCCCAGCCTTACCGACCATTTCCTGATCGCGATGCCGGCCCTGGAAGACCCGCACTTCCACCGGTCGGTCACCCTTGTCTGCCAGCACGACGCCAACGGTGCCATGGGCATCGTCATCAACCACGCCGCCGACTACACGCTGGGCGAACTGCTGGGCCAGCTGGACATCCCCACCACCGATGCACAGGTGTCCGGCCAGCGGATCGTGACCGGTGGCCCCGTGCACCCCGACCGGGGCTTCGTGCTGCACGACGACCCGCGCGAATGGAGCTCCACCCTGCGCCTGGGCGGCGGACTGGCCCTGACCACCTCGCGTGACATCCTGGCCGCCATGGCCCGCGGCGAGGGCCCGCGCAAGACGCTGGTCGCGCTGGGCTTCGCCGGCTGGACCGCCGGCCAGCTCGAGCAGGAGCTGGCGCAGAACAGCTGGCTCACCGTGCCGGCCGACCAGGCCATCCTCTTCGACACGCCGCTGGAAGCGCGCTGGCAGGCGGCGGCCAGCGCGCTGGGCGTGGACCTGTCGCTGCTGGCCGATTACGCCGGGCACGCATGAGCACGCCGACCACCCTGCTGGGCTTCGACGTCGGCGCCAAGCGCATCGGCGTGGCCGTGGGCAACACCGTCACCCTGAGTGCGCGCGAAGTGGGCGTGCTGGACGTGCACGCCAACGGCCCGGACTGGGCGCAGCTCGACCGCTGGGTCCGCGACTGGCAGCCGCAGGCGCTGGTGGTGGGCGACCCGGTGCCGCTGGACGGCGGTGACCAGCCCGCGCGCCAGCGCGCGCGCGGCTTCGCCCGCACGCTGGCCAAGCGCTATGCGCTGCCGGTGGAGCAGGTGGACGAAACCCGCAGCTCGCTGGAAGCCGCGCAGCGCTTCGCCGCCGGCCGCGCCGCCGGCGCCCGCAGGAAATCGCAGGCCGCCACGCTAGACGCGCTGGCCGCCGTGGTGATCCTCGAACGCTGGCTGACGCAGCCCGATTCCCGACATCCCCTCGACACCGGATCCCCCTCGCCATGAGCCACGAGCTGCAGCTTCACCCGGACGGCCGCCTTCGCCACCTGCTCAGCCTCGACGGGCTGCCGGCGAGTTTGCTGGAGGAGCTGCTGGACCGCGCCGAGGCCATGGTGCCGCATGCACACGCCGGCACCGCGCTGCGCGACCGCCTGGCCGGGCGCACGCTTTGCACGCTGTTCTTCGAGACGTCCACGCGCACGCGCAGCAGTTTCCAGCTCGCGGCGATGCGCCTGGGCATGGACGTGCTGAACTTCGACGTCGCCACCTCGTCCACCAAGAAGGGTGAAAGCGCGCTCGACACGCTGCGCACGCTCGAGGCCATGGGGGTGGACCTGTTCGTGGTGCGCCATGCCGACGACGGCGCCGTGGCGGCGCTGGCCGCGGGCGCCGCGCAGGGCACGCGCCTGATCAACGCCGGCGACGGCCGCTCGTCCCATCCCACCCAGGGCCTGCTGGACATGCTGACGCTGCGCCAGCGCAAGGGCCGCGATTTCTCCAGGCTCACGGTGCTGATCGCGGGCGACCTGAAGCACTCGCGCGTGGCCCGGTCCGACCTGCAGGCGCTGCGCGCGCTGGGCTGCGGCGAGATCCGCGTATGCGGGCCGGCCAACCTGCTGCCGGGCGACGACGTGCTGCGCGGCTGCCGCGTGTTCAACGATTTCGACCAGGCCGTGGCCGGCGTGGACGCGGCGATCATGCTGCGCCTGCAGCGCGAGCGCATGGACGAAGGCCTGGTGCCGTCCCTGGAGGGCTACTACCGCGACTTCGGCCTGAGCCCGGAGCGGCTGGCGCGGGCGGCGCCCGATGCGCTGGTGATGCACCCGGGCCCGATGAACCGCGGCGTCGAGATCGACGGCGGCGTGGCCGACGGGCCGCAGTCGGTGGTGCTGGCGCAGGTGGGCAACGGGGTCGCGATGCGCATGGCGGTGATCGACGCCCTGCTTCGGGGCTGAAATCCGCGGCGCCCCGCGCCGGCCGGCCTCACTCGCTGGCGACGCTGCCGTTCTGGAACTGCCAGGTGCGGGTGATGTGCAGGACGTCGATGTTGTCCTTGGCCTGGGGCAGGGGCGGGAAGGGCTCGGACAGCCGCACGATGCGCATCGCGGCCTGGTCCAGCACGCCCAGGCCGCTGCTGCGGTTGAGCACGATTTCTTCGATGCTGCCGTCCCGGCGCACCGCAACCGTCATCACCAGCCGGCCGCCCAGGCCGCGGCGCCGCGCTTCGTCGGGGTAGTTGAGGTTGCCCACGCGTTCGACCTTGGACACCCAGGCGCGAAGGTAGGTGGCGTATTCGTACTCGCGGGTGCTGGCGGAAATGAACTTTCGCTTGGGGCGCTTGGCCATCAGCTCCTGGCGGCGCTCGATCTCCGCGGCCAGGCGGGCCATCTCCAGGCTTTGTTCCACCAGCTCCCGGCCGGGCGGCAGCAGGCTGGGGTCGGTTTCGCGCTGGTCCTTGGGCACGGGCAGGGCCTGCGGGCTCGGGGCGAGGGTGGTCAGCACGCGCGGCACGGGCTCGGGCTCCGGGGGCGGGGCCTGGGCCACCAGCGGTTCGGGCGCCACGCCCGGGTCGATCTTGGGAACCGGGGCCAGCTGTTCTTCCCGGGGCCGCTCGGGCCGGTCGCTCTCGCCGCCGCCCTGGTTGTTGGCCTGGGCGATGAAGTCGGCGTCCTTGGGCGGCGCGTCGCTGCGGGTCTCGGTGAGGATCACGTCCAGGGTCGGGGTGACCGGCGCCGCGTCGTCCCGGGAAAAGCCCACGCCCAGGATCAGCACGCCGAACACCACCAGCGACAGCGCCATCGTGGCGCTCAGGCGCTCTCCCGGGCCGATGGCGGGTGCCGCCGCCATCTCAGGCCTGGCCGGCCCGGCGGGCCTCGATGGCGTCGAACAGCTGGCCGGCGATGTTCAGGCCGAACTGGGCGTCGAGCTCACGCACGCAGGTCGGGCTGGTGACGTTGACCTCTGTGAGCCAGTCGCCGATCACGTCCAGGCCCACGAACAGCATGCCCCGGCGCTTGAGCTCGGGCCCGACCTGGGCGGCGATCCAGCGGTCCCGGTCGGACAGGGGGCGGCCCTCGCCCCGGCCGCCGGCGGCCAGGTTGCCCCGGAACTCGTCGCCCTGGGGGATGCGGGCCAGGCAGTAGGGCACCGGCTCGCCGTCCACCAGCAGGATGCGCTTGTCGCCGTCGCTGATTTCGGGGAGGAAGCGCTGGGCCAGGGCCAGGTGGCGGCCGTTGTCGGTCAGCGTTTCCAGGATCACGTTCAGGTTCGGGTCGCCGTGGCGGACCCGGAAGATCGACCGCCCGCCCATGCCGTCCAGCGGCTTGAGCACCGCCTCGCCGTGCTCGGCCACGAACGCCCGCAGCTGCGCCGCGTCGCGCGACACCCGGGTGGGAGGGCAGCACTGGGGGAACAGCAGGGCGCCCAGCTTCTCGTTGAGGTCGCGCAGGCCCCGGGGGTCGTTCACCACCAGCACGCCCTGGGACTGGGCGACCGAGAGGATGTGGGTGTCGTGCAGGTAGTCGGCGTCCACCGGCGGGTCGGTGCGCATCAGCACCACGTCCATTTCCGCCAGGGGCCGCGTGACCACGGCGCCCAGGCTGTACCAGTCGGCGGGATCGTCGCGGACCACGGCCGTGGCCATGCGCGCCATCGCCCGGGCGCCGTCGAGCGACAGGCCGCCGGGCAGCACGTAGTGCACCCGGTGCCCGCGGCGCTGGGCCTCGAGCATCATGGCGAAGCTAGTATCCTTGCCGATCTTGATCTTGCCGATCGGGTCCATCACCACGGCCACGTCCAATGCCATCAGCGCCTGCTACTCCCTGGTCCGGGCTCCTAGCCTAGCAGGGCGTCCCCGGATCGTGCGCCGGGTCACGTCCGGGACGAGACGCGCTTGACACATTCGCGCCCGGCTGGGATATAAGCTAATAAGCTGCGGGCTCCGGGACTGGGGCCTGCGCTGCCAGGGATAGCATTGCAATGGGGAGTGAGATGGACGAGAACCACCTGGCCGGCTTGCGGGTCATGATCATCGATGACTCGAAGACGATCCGCCGTACGGCCGAGACCCTGCTCAAGAAAGAGGGCTGCGAGGTCGTCACGGCGACCGATGGCTTCGAGGCGCTGTCCAAGATCGCCGACCACCAGCCGCAGATCGTCTTCGTCGACATCATGATGCCGCGCCTGGACGGCTACCAGACCTGCGCGCTGATCAAGAACAACCAGATGTTCAAGGCCACGCCGGTGATCATGCTGTCGTCCAAGGACGGCCTGTTCGACAAGGCGCGCGGTCGCATCGTCGGCTCCGAGCAGTACCTCACCAAGCCCTTCACCCGCGATGAGCTGCTTTCGGCCATCCGCAAGTACGTCCCCGCCGGCTGAGGTCCCGACCATGGCCAAGCCACAGCAGAACAAGCGCATCGGCCCGTTCGAAACCCTGCTCGACTACGAGGTCCGCTCCCTCGCCCACGACCCGGGTCGCCCCGAGATGGTCGAGGCCGCGGGCCACTGGCGTGGCGTCGGCTTCCGGCTGGGGCAGCGTCGCCTGGTGTCGTCCTTCGACGAGGTGGTGGAAATCCTGCCGCTGCCGCCGGTCACCGCCGTGCCCGGCGCGCACCCGTGGATGCTGGGCGTGGCCAACGTACGCGGCAGCCTGCTGCCGGTGGTCGACCTGAAGCAGTTCCTCGAGGGCGAGCGCACCGTGGTGCACGAAGGCCAGCGCTGCCTGGTGGTGCGCCAGTCGGGCGGCAACGTCGCCGTGATCATCGACGAGTTGTTCGGCCAGCGAACCTTCAACGACACCCACCGCGCCGAAATGGCCGGCGAGGGTGACGGCCGCTACGGTCATTTCGTCGCGCAGGCCTACCGGCTTGCCGACCAGACTTGGGGCGTGTTCAACATGAACCTGTTGACGCGCACCCCGGAATTCCGCCAGGCCACCGCCTGAGTGGTCCTTTTGCACTATTTTTTTGTTGGTCTTAAAACAGGGGTTGAGGTCCAGTCATGAGCACTAATCCGCGCTCGTTCACCGACAAGCTAACCAATTTCGGCCTGCGATTCTGGGCGATCGTGCTCATCATCTCGCTCGCCGTCCTTGGTGCGAACTTCATCTACGCCGGCATCCTCAACGCCCGCGAAGACAAGGCGCAAGCCCTGACTGCCGACCTGCAGGTGCTTTCGCAGCAGCTCGCGAAGTACACGCAGGAAGCCGTCGACGGCAACGCCGACGCCTTCACCGAGTTCAAGGCGACCAAGTCGCGCATCGACTCGATCGTCGCCGCACTGCGCACCGGCAGCTCGGCCGAGGGCGTGGACGGCTACGAGGGCAACCCGAACGCCCTTGGCGTGAGCAGCGCGCTGGGCAAGGTCACCGAGACCTGGCAGCCGATGGCGGACGCCGCCACCCGAATCGAGCAGTCCGAAGACAAGGTGCTCAACCTCGCCGACACGGCCGCGCAGTTCACCGCCCGCGTGCCGCGACTGGCCTTCCAGCTCGACGAAGTGGTGCGGGCCCTGTCCGACGCCAACGCCCCGGCCTCGCAGATCTCCATCGCCAACCGCCAGATCGTGCTCGCCGACCGCATGTCGCGCCGCGTGACGGAAATCATCGCCGGCGGTGAGAACACCGTCTCGGCCGCCGACGCGCTGTCCCGCGACGCCACGGTGTTCGCCCAGGTGCTCGAAGGCCTGCGCAACGGCAACGAGGAACTGGGCGTCAACCGCCTCACCACCCCCGCCGGCCTGGCCGCGCTGGACGCGGTGGAAACGCAGTACGGCGAGGCCCAGGCCGACCTGGACATCGTGATGGGCGCCTCGGCCGACCTGGCCGACGTGCAGGACGCCGCCACGCAGATCTCGGAAGAGTCCAACGTGCTGCTCGAGAACAGCCAGGCGCTGTTCACCAGCTTCGACAACATCAACTTCGCCCGCGTCTTCCCGAACAACTACTGGGCCATCGGCGGCGGTATCGGCGCCGCGGTCGGCCTGCTCTTCCTGCTCGGCACCATCTTCCGCGACCAGCGTCGCCGCCTCGGCACCACCCAGGAACTGAACCAGCGAAACCAGGAGGCCATCCTGAGGCTGCTGGACGAAATGGGTTCGTTGGCCGAAGGCGACCTGACGGTAAAGGCCACGGTCACCGAGGACATCACCGGCGCGATCGCCGACTCCATCAACTTCGCGGTGGAAGCGCTGCGATCCCTGGTGTCCACCATTAACGAAACGGCCGTGCAGGTCGCTGCCGCCGCCCAGGAAACGCAGGCCACCGCGATGCACCTGGCGGAGGCCGCCGAACACCAGGCCCAGCAGATCGCCTCGGCATCGGCGCAGATCAACGAAATGGCGTCGTCCATCGACGAGGTGTCGAAGAACTCGGTCGAATCGGCCGACGTGGCGCAGCGCTCCGTGCAGATCGCCGCCAAGGGCGCCGAAGTGGTGCGCCAGACGATCCAGGGCATGGACAACATCCGTGACCAGATCCAGGAGACCTCGAAGCGAATCAAGCGCCTGGGCGAAAGCTCGCAGGAAATCGGCTCGATCGTGGAACTGATCAACGACATCTCCGAGCAGACGAACATCCTGGCGCTTAACGCCGCCATCCAGGCGGCCTCCGCCGGTGAAGCCGGCCGAGGCTTCGCGGTGGTGGCCGACGAAGTGCAGCGACTCGCGGAACGCGCCTCGAACGCGACCAAGCGAATCGAGGCCCTGGTGCAGACCATTCAGTCCGACACCAACGAAGCCGTCAGCTCGATGGAACAGACGACCGCGGAAGTGGTCGCCGGTGCCCGACTGGCCGAGGACGCGGGCCTGGCCCTGGGCGAGATCGAAAAGGTGTCCAACGACCTTGCCGACCTCATCCAGAACATCTCCCAGGCGGCGCGCCAGCAGTCCAGCGCGGCGACCAACATCACGGCCACCATGAGCGTGATTCAGGAGATCACCACCCAGACGTCGCACGGTGCGAACCAGACGGCGGAGTCGATCGGAAACCTTGCCCAGCTCGCCGCCGACCTGCGTCGCTCGGTCGCCGACTTCAAGCTGCCGGGCTGATGCCCGGAACCGTTGTTGGGTCATTGGCATTCCTACGGCGCGGCCGCCTAACCAGGCGTCCGTGCCCTGACAGGACCTCGGCATGAGGCTTCACGAGAACATCGATTTCACCACGCTCACTTGGGTCAAGCCCGAGCTCGACGAAACCCTGCGCCAGGCTCGCCAGGCGCTGGAGGCCTACGTCGAGGAGGGCGAAGATCCCGGCCAGCTCAAGGCCTGCGTGAACTACCTGCACCAGGTGCAGGGAACGCTGCGCATGGTCGAGCTCTACGGCGCCGCCATGGTCGCCGAGGAGATGGAGCAGCTTGCCAAGGCGCTGGTGGAAAACCGCGTCGCCGAGCGTGACACCGGCTACGCCGCGCTGATGCGCGGCATCGTGCAGCTGCCCGATTACCTCGAGCGCCTGCAGAGCGGCCATCGCGACATCCCCATCGTCCTGCTGCCGCTGCTCAACGAACTGCGCGAGCCGCGCGGCGAGAAGGGCCTGTCCGAGTCGGTGCTGTTCTCGCCCGACCTGTCCCGCCCGCTGCCGCCCAATGCCGCCGGTCCGGCCCAGCCGCTGGCCATCGAAGAACTCAAGCGCCGTGCCGAAACGCTGCGCGGCCTTTTCCAGGGCGCGCTGCTGCGCTGGCTCAAGGACGACAACAGCGCCGCCACCATACGCGACCTCACCGACGTCTGCGAACAGCTGGTCCCGATCACCGACGCCGAGCATGCGCGCCGCCTGTTCTGGGTCGCCGCCGGCACGCTCGACGCCCTGGCCAGGAACGCGTTCGAGGCCTCCAAGCCGCTCAAGCAGGCGCTTGCCAAGGTCGAGCGCGAGATCAAGCGCCTCGCTGAAGGCGGCGACGCCGCGTTCCGCACCGATCCGCCGCTGGAGCTCACGCGCCAGCTGCTCTATTTCGTCGCCCACGCGCCGACCGACCACGGCCGCATCGGCGAGATCCGCGCCGTCTTCGGCCTGGGCGAGTACCTGCCCAGCGAATCCGAGCTCGCGCATGCGCGAGGCAGCCTCAGCGGCCGCAACCGCGCCCTGCTGTCCACCGTCGCGGTCGCCATCAAGGAAGACCTGCTGCGCGTCAAGGACGCGCTCGACCTGCACCTGCGCACGCCCGACGCTCCGGCCGGCGCCCTGGAAAACCAGGTCGAGGCGCTGGACCGCGTGGCCGACACGCTGGGCATGCTGGGCCTGGGCGTTCCGCGCCGCGTGGTCCAGGACCAGCGCAACGCCATCCATGCCCTCGTCAGCGGCGAACGCGTCGCCGACGAATCCAGCCTGCTCGATATTGCCGGCGCTCTGCTCTACGTCGAGGCCTCGCTGGACGACCAGGTCGCCAGGCTGGGTGAGGCCGACGACGGCGCCGCCAGCGCCACCGCGCCCGACGAGTCCGTGCTGCCCAGCACCGAGGCCCGCAAGGTGCTGGAGGTGCTGGTGAAGGAGGCGATCGCCAACTTCGCCCAGGCCCGCCAATGCTTCGTCGCCTTCGTCGAGACCCACTGGGACCATGCCCAGCTGGCCGACGTGCCGCGCCTGCTGGAAGAAGTGTCCGGTGCGCTGCGCATCCTCGAGCTCGAGGACGCGCCCAAGTACCTCGGCGCGGTCCGGCGCTTCACCGAGAGCGAACTGCTGCGCCGCCACCGCGTGCCCAACGGCCAGCAGATGGATCGCCTGGCCGACACGCTCGCCAGCCTCGAGTACTACCTCGAAGCGCTGCGCGACCGTCGCCCCAAGCGTGACCAGATCCTCGACGTGGCCAAGCAGAACCTCGAGTCGCTCGGCTACTGGCCGCTGCCGGCCGAAGACGCCGGCACCATGGCCAGCCGCATCCCCGTGGCCGCGCCCGCCGAGGCGCCGCCCGCGCCCGTCGCGCCGGAGCCGGTGGTCGAAGCCGCGCCCGTGGCGCAGTCGGCGCCCGCGCCCGTCGTGCCGGCCGCTCCCGAACCGGCTCCCGAGCCGATGGTCGAGCTTACGTCGGCCTTCGAGATGCCGGCCGAACTCCTGGCCGAGGCGCCCGCGCCGGTGGCCGTGCCGTCGCCGTCCTATGGCCAGGCCGCCGTGGCCAGCCTGCCGATCATCCCGGGCTTCGATGGTTCGAGCGACGAAATCGACGACGAGATCCGCGAAGTGTTCCTGGAGGAATTCCAGGAAGAAATCGGCAACCTCGAGCAGCTGCTGCCCACCTGGCGCAAGCAGCCCGACAACATGGAGCAGCTGCGGCCCATCCGCCGCGTGTTCCATACCCTCAAGGGCAGTGGCCGCCTCGTTGGCGCCAAGGCCTTGGGCGAATTCAGCTGGAAGGTGGAAAGCACGCTCAACCGCGTGCTTGACGGCACCCGCACCGCCAGCCCGGCGGTGGTGTCGCTGATCGAGAACGCCTTCAACACGCTGCCGCTGCTGCGCGCGGCGCTGCAGGGCGAGTCGGTGCACGCCGACCTGGAAGGTATCCAGCATCTCGCCGACCGCGTGGCGGCGGGCGAAGAAGTGTTCTACCAGCCGGCGCAGTTCGCTGCGGCGGCGCCTGTGGTGGTCGAGCCCGAGGCCCCGGTGGCGGTGGAAGCCGCGCCTGTCGAGGCCGAGCTTCCCGAGCCGGTGGCCGTGGAGGCCATGCAGGCCGATGACGCGGATGCATTCGCCATCGACCCGGTGCTGTTCGAGATCCTCAAGCCCGAAGTGGCGGGTCATCTCGAAACCGTGGACGCCTGGCTTGATGCCTGCCGCGCCCGCGGCCCGCAGCCGGTCACCGACCAGCTGTTGCGCGCCATCCATACGATGAACGGCGCGTTCGCAATGACCGAAGTCACTGCGCTGACCGACGTGACCGCACCGGTGGAAGGTTTCATGAAGCGCTCGCTGGCCAGCCAGCGCGCGCCGGGCGAAGACGGCGTGGCCGTGGTAGCCGCGGCCGCCGCGGCGATCCGCGAGGTCATCGAGGCCCTGGATCGTCCGCGCCCGACGCTGCCGCACTTCGCCGAGCTGGCCGCGCGCGCGGTGCAGCTGCGCGACGGCCTGCCCGAAGCGTCCATGCCGATGGCGCCGCATTTCGAGGAGCCGGAAGGCATCATGCCGAGCGCGGTGTCGCTGGAGGCGCCGGACCTGTCCGGCCTGCCGACCTTCGGCGCCGAGATCACCATCGAAACCAAGGCTACCGAGCCCGTGTTCGAGCAGGAGCGTGTTTCGCTCGACGCGTTGCTCGATGTGCCGGCGCCGGCGGATGCCGCTGCGCCGTTCCTGTCGATCACCGAGTCCGACGCGGAGAGTGCCGGCCCCGCCGTCACCGCTGACGAAATGCTTGCCGCGGATGCCGCCTTCACTGCGGCTGCCGAAGCGGCGGCCGCGGAGGCTGCTGCCGCTGAAGCCGCCGCCGAAGCCGCTGCTGCAGAAGCCGCTGCTGCAGAAGCCGCGGCCGCCGAAGCCGCTGCTGCTGAAGCCGCCGCTGCTGAAGCCGCCGCTGCTGAAGCCGCCGCCTTTTAAATCGCCGCCGCTGAAGAAGCCGCTGCTGATGAAGCCGCCGCCGAAGCCGCCGCTGCCGAAGCCGCCGCCGCTGAATCTGCTGCCGCCGAAGCCGCTGCTGCTGAAGCCGCTGCCGC
>JAPLSJ010000050.1 GCA_026398695.1 Arenimonas sp. | reverse complement strand
AACGAGGGTTCGGACATGCGTGGGCTCCTGGAGACGGCCGAGTCTAGGCGCTTGCCCGGGCACCGCGGCGTGAAAGCCTCAGGCGGGCGCGCTGTCCGCCGGCCGCCACAAATCCACCGCGAAATCCTGCTCATACGGCGGCACGTTGCACTCGATCACGTCGTCGGGGGCGATCTTCAGCGTGAGGCCGACGATGTCGGCGCGCACCGGCATGCGGTGGCGCTGGCGGTCCACCAGCACGGCGGCGTGCACGTGGGCGGGCTTCTGGGTGGCCAGCCATTCGAACACGCGCATCAGCGAGTAGCCCTGGTACAGCACGTCGTCCACCACGATCACGCGGCGGTTGAGCAGGTTGGCGCCCCTGGGCGCCTCGAGGTGGGTTTCCGGGTGCAGCAGCTCGAGGTTGTCGGCGTAGCGCTTCACCTTCAGGTCCAGGCGTTCGATCTGCGCCCAGGGCGCATGCACCTTGATGCGGGCGTGCAGCCGGTCGGCCAGCGGGGCGCCGCGGCGCAGCATGCCCAGCAGCACCGTGGGCGTGGCGTCCAGGAAGGCCGCGGCCTGGCGCGCCATGTCGTCCACCACCAGCTCCAGGTCCACTTCGGAATACAGGCGGTAGCGGTCGGCGGGCATGGCGGGGCTCCGGTGTGCGATGGCCTAGGTTAGCGTTTCCGGCGCGGCGCGCGCCAACTGGCTGGCCGCGCCGCCTGGCCTTACGATGGCCGCACGCACGCATCACCCACGACCCACAACCCAAGGGCTGAACCCATGCGAATGACGATCTTCCTGGCCGGACTACTGCTTGGCCTGGCCGCGCCGGCCGGCGCGGCGATCAACCCGGCGGAGTACCAGCGCGTCGCGTCCGACGTGCTGCGCATCCGCGAAACCGCGCGCATCGTCGAGGAACTCGACGTGGGCGGCGACCGCCTGCGCCGGACCACCCTGGTGGGCGAGGTGCTGGAACAGGGCCAGGCCCGTGGCCCGATGGTCGGAAAGACCGTCGTGATCGACTACACGGTCAACCTCACGCAGCGCGAAAAGGCCGGCCGTGACCACGCCACCCGCAGCGCCGGAATGGTGGGCCCGCAGTTCGTGCACGATCCGGATCCGCCGGCGCTTGATGCGGACGGCGCGTACTGGGCCAACCTTGCCCCGGCGGGTGGCCGCCTGGGCAACGTGAACCGGCACGCCGGTGCGGTGGTGGGCATGGTGTCGAACGCCTTCTCGGGCGAGGTATACGTGCCGGTGGCCGGCCAGTATTCGTTCGACCCGCCGCCGCGCTGACGCCGCTCAGGCAAAGCCGCGGCGCACCCACGCCGCATCCAGGCCCATGCGCAGGCAGGCACGCTGTGCCGGCCCGTCGGTGAGCGCGGCGCGGAACACCGGCGCCATCGCCTTCAGGGCGCGCGCACCGAGGCGCGACTTCAGGGCCTCGGCCGGCGTGCGCTGCAGCATCGCGCTGGCCCAGTCGGGCAGCAGGGCCGCGCCGGCGCCCAGGAACAGGTCGCGCGACAGCCCGGGCAGCGGCACCGGCAGCGTCATTCCCGCCAGCACCGCCAGCACTTCGCGCGATCGCGCGGTACAGGCCAGCTGCGGCTGCACGCGCGCCAGGTAGGCGTCCACCTCCGCTTCGCTGCGCGGCACGTCGCCCGCGCCCAGCATTTCGGCCACCAGACGGGTTTCGTCGTAGTAGCGGTCGGCGTCGGCGCGCGGCACCGGCCCGGCATAGCGGCGGTAGCCCTGCAGGAAACCGTAGGCCTCGGTGACGTGCACCCAGGTCAGCAGCGCGGGGTCGTTGGCGGAATAGGGAAGCCCCGTTTCGGTGACGCCCTGCACGCGCGAGTGGATGCGGCGAACGCGCTCGACCAGGCGCCCGGCCTCGGCGCGCGGCGCGTAGCTGGTGCCGGCCACGAAATGCGTGGTGCGGCGCAGGCGGCCCACCAGGTCGGCGCGGAAATTGGAGTGGTCCCACACGCCGGCCAGCGCCGCCGGGTGCAGGGTCTGCAGCATCAGCGCGCACAGCCCGCCGCTGAGCATGCCGGGGAAATCGGCGTGCACGCGCCAGGTGGCGCCGTCGGGGTCGAACAGCCCCGGGTCGCCGGCCGGCTGGTCGTAGTCGATGCCGCCGGTTTCGCGCGGGAAGGCGTGCAGCACCCATCCGCGCACCCGGCCGCGAAGCGCGGTGTTGAGGGAAGCCGTCATGCCGTCACGCTAGCGGCCGGCGCATGAAGGTCCGGGCAACGCGGGCTGGCCGGCACCCGGCGGCGTCAGGCGGTCAGCCTGAACGTGCCCGAGGCCACCACCTTGCCGTTCACCTGCACGTCCACCCGGTGTTCGCCCGGATACAGCACGCGGGTGGTGACCGGCTTGAGCGGATGCGACTTCACCAGCCGGCAGTGTTCGTGCGGGGCGAGCGTGCGCTTCCAGCCCTTGAACACCTTGGGCGACGTGCTGCCGTTGGCCTTGACGTGGTGCACCACGTAGTCGATCGCCAGCGCCTGCGGCCTGGCGGACGTGGACGTGAGCTCCAGCACCAGCTCGAGCCGGGCGCCCACCGCCACCCGGCGCGGCGACAGCGACAACCGCGCCTCGCCGCGCAGCGCCTGGCCCAGGCCCCAGGCCTTGAGCACGCGCGCATCGCCCTGCTTCACCAGCGTGCGGCTGGCGTGGCGCAGCAGCGCACGGCGTTCGGGCGGGGCGTCGGGCAGGTGGTCGCGCAGCCAGTCGGCCACCACGGCCGGATGGTCCTTGGCGATGTCGTTGAGATGGTTGGCCACGCTGCGCCGCACGTACTCGCTGGGGTCGTCCTGCAGGTGGCGCAGCAGCGGCAGGGTGGGTGACGGGTCGGCCACCAGCCGCTGGATGCGCAGGCCCCAGGGCAGGCGCGGGCGGCTGCCTTCGCTCACCAGGCGCCGCACGTGCGGGCTGGGGTCGCTGCGCCACTGGCCCAGCGTGGCCAGGGTGAGGTCGAAGTGCTGCACCAGCAGCGGCCGGATCGCGAACTCGGCGGTGAAGCGCTGCGTGAGCGCGTGCAGCGCCAGCAGCGCGCGCTCGGGCTCGGCCAGCCCGCGCCGGGCGATGAATTCGCCCAGCGGCCAGCCGATCCAGCCCGCCAGCCCCGCCGCGCTGGTCCGCAGCCCCAGGCCGTCATCGCTGGCGGCCGGCGCCAGCGCGCGTTCGATCAGTCCCGCGGCCCGGTCGAAATCCGCCGGCAGCGTGGCTTCCAGGGCATCCGCCACCTGCATCGCGCGCGCCTTCATTTCCAGGCCCGCCAGGCCATCGAGCGCCTGTCGTTCGAACTGCGTGCGGTCGAACGCCGGCCACACCCGCCGCAGGTGCTGGCCGCAGGCCTGCACCAGCGCGTCGTTGATCAGGTTCTTGAACGGCTCAGCCATGCGCATGCCTGCGGTCTGGGCCCTGCAGGTTGCCATGCCTTGGCTTGACCGGCGTCAAGCTTCCGTCGCGCCAGCGGCGTAGGGTTGGCAGGGCGCCCCCGCGCCGTCCACGAAGGAGCACGCCATGGTCCGCGACATCCTGGTTCCCCTGCAGTTCACCGGCAGCGACGCGGCCGCACTCGACGCCGCCGCCGCGCTGGGCCTGGCCCACGACGCCCACGTGGCGGTGCTGGCCGCCGTGAACTACCCCGCGCCCATCGCCAGCGAGTGGGGCATGGCCGCCACCATGGTCAGCCAGGACGAATTCGACCGCGTGCTCGGCTCGGTGCGCAGCGCCGGCGAAGCCGCCCGGCTGCGCCTGGAGCGCGCGGGCAGCGCCTGCGAACTGCGGCTGCTAGAAACCCTGCTCAACTGGCCCGAGGAAGCCGCGGCCATGCACGCCCGGCACGCCGACATCGCCGTGATCGGTGGCCCCGATCCGGTGTCGGCCAATCCGCGCTTCAGCGCCTTCTTCGGCGCGCTGCTGCTCGACAGCGGCCGCCCGGTGCTGGTGGTGCCCGCCATGGCGAAGCTGGCCGTGCCGCCGCGGCGGGTGGTGCTGGCCTGGCAGCCGCGCCGCGAACCCAGCCGCGCCATCCACGACGCGCTGGCGCTGATGCCGCGCGACGCGCAGGTGGACGTGCTGGTGCTGGACCCGGACGTGGGCGACTTTGCCCACGGCCAGCAGCCGGGCGCCGACATCGCCGCGCACCTGGCGCGCCATGGCCTGCAGGTGCGGGTGGTGTCGCTGCCGCGCGAAGGCCGTGGCACCGGCCAGGCCATCGTGGACTACGCCAAGTCGCAGCAGGCCGACCTGCTGGTGATGGGCGGCTACGGCCATTCACGCTGGCGCCAGCAGGTGCTGGGCGGCACCACGCGCACGGTGCTTGAAACCGCAGCGATACCGGTGCTGTTCGCGCACTGATGTCGCCGGTCCGCCGGCTCGCCCTGTCAGGCGCCGCCGCGCTCGCGCTGCTGGCGGTGCTGCTGCTGTTGGCGCCCAACAGCGTGCGCGGGCAGGCCGCCAACACCATCGAGCTGCTGCCCGGTGAATACCTCTGGCTGCCCGAGCTGTCGCCGCGTGGCCCGGTACTGGTGCTGGTGAGCCTGCCCGAGCAGCGCGCCTACGTGTATCGCAACGGCGTGCGCATCGGCGTGGCCACGGTGAGCACCGGCAAGCCCGGCTTCGAGACGCCCACCGGCGTTTTCACCATCCTGCAAAAAAAGCGCGAGCACTATTCCAACCTCTACGACGACGCGCCCATGCCGTTCATGCAGCGGCTCACCTGGGGCGGCGTGGCCATGCACGCGGGCCGCGTGCCGGGTTATCCGGCCTCGCATGGCTGCGTGCGCCTGCCGTACGAATTTTCCGAGAAGCTTTTCGCGGTCACCGAACGCGGCATGACGGTGGTGATCGTGGACGAACCCAACCGCGCGCCGATGCTCGCCGACCCCGCCCTGTTCCCGACGGCGTCTTCCCAGGCGCCCAGGCCGGTGTCCACGCCCGTCGGGCAGCTGAGCACGCCGGCCATGCCCGAGCCCGGCTACGCGTGGGCGCCCGAGCGCGCGCCGCCCGGTGCATTGACCGTGGTGGTGAGCACCCGCGACCGGGAAATCGTCGTGGTGCGCGAGGGTGTTGAGATCGGCCGCGGGCCCGTGCAGGCCACCGGCGACCTTCCGGTCGGCACGCGCGCCTACGTGCTGCTCGATGGCATCAACCTTTCCGCCGCCCCGCTGCTGCCGGACCGTCCGCGCCGCCGGTGGCTGCGCGTGCATGGCGAAGCCGGCGACGACGACCCGGCCCGCTATGCCGGCGTGCTGGGCGTGGCGCCCGGGTTCGCCCGCGCGGTGTACGACGCCATGTCGCCGGGCGCCAGCCTGGTCATCACCGACGAACCCGTGCGCGCCGAACCTGCGATCACCGTCATGGAATCGGAAGGCCAGGCCGTTCAGGTTGACTCCCGTTCAGACGACCCGTGACGGGCGAAGTTATGCTCCGGCCCATGCTGCGTCCTGCGCTACTGCTGCTCGCATTCGTCGCCTTGCCGGCTGCCGCCGACGGAGGTGGCCTGCTCGCGCGCCTCACCGCCGCCGCGCCCGACGCCGATCCCAAGGTGCTGGCGCTGGCGCTGCAGGCGCGCACCTGCGCAATGGCTACCGAAGGCGCGGCGTCGGCCTCGCGGCTGGCGGTGATCGACTATTCGCGGCCGTCCACCGAAACGCGGCTGTGGGTGTTCGACCTCAAGCGCAAGGCGCTGCTGTTCGCCGAACACGTGGCGCACGGCCGCGGCAGCGGCGAGAACCTGGCGCAGACGTTCTCCAATCGCGAGGGCAGCCACCAGTCCAGCCTCGGCCTGTTCCGCACCGCCGAAACCTACCAGGGCGGCAACGGCTATTCGATGCGCATGGACGGGCTGGAGCCCGGCGTGAACGACGCCGCGCGCGACCGCCTGATCGTGATGCACGGTGCGCCCTACGTCGATCCGCTGGCCGCGCTCAAGCAGGGCCGCCTGGGCCGCAGCTTCGGCTGCCCCGCCGTGCGCCCGCAGGTGGCCCGCGAACTGATCGACACGCTCAAGCAGGGCCAGCTGCTGTTCGCGTATTACCCCGATCCCGAATGGCTCAAGGGCTCGGCCCTGTTGGGCTGCGGCGGCCATGCGGCCACCGCGGCCACCGCCCCGTCCGGCAAGCCCGCGTCCGACGCCTGAGGCTGGCGGGCGGTTGGCCCGCACTTGGGCGACAATGCGGCCATGACCGAGCCCTCGACCCCCCGGCGTGAAACTTCCAGTGAGTTGGTGCAGGCGCTGTACGGCGAGCTCAAGCAGGTCGCCAGCCGCGAGCGCTGGCGCCTGGGCAACGCGCCCACGCTGCAGACCACCGCGCTGATCAGCGAAACCTTCCTGAAGCTGCACAAGGTGGAAGGCTGGAACGACCGCGAACATTTCCTGCGCGCCGCCGCGGTGGCGATGCGCCAGGTGCTGGTGGACGCCGCGCGCGAGCGCTTCGCGCTCAAGCGCGGCGGCGGCGTGGTGCCCGACACGATGTCGGCCGCCGAGCGCGTGGCCGAGGAATCGGACGAACAGGTGCTGCACGTGGACGAGGCCCTGGCCCGGCTGCAGGCCATGGACCCGCGCCTGGCCGAAGTGGTGGAGTGCCGCTTCTTCGCCGGCTACACCGACGGCGAAACCGCGCAGGCCCTGCAGGTGAGCGAGCGCACCGTGCGCCGCGACTGGCTCAAGGCCAAGGCCTGGCTGTTCGTCGAGCTCAACCCCGAGTAGCGGCGGGCCTCAGCGGTCGGCGGCGGCCGAGGCGCCGGCGTTGAGTTCACCGCGCAGGCGCAGCACTTCGGGCTGGTAGGGTGCGCCCGCTTCGCCCAGCGCGTCGAACTTGCCCGCCATCAGGTTTGCCAGCTCCAGCGCGCGGGCGTGGTTGCCGCGGGCCATCTCCAGCCGCGCCTCCATGCCGTCGCACAGGGCGTACATCACCTGGTCCTCGCCCGAATGCGCGCGCGCGGCGTCGCGCGCCTGCGCCAGGTGGCTGGCCGCGAGGTCGAGCTCGCCGCGCAGCA
>JAPLSJ010000094.1 GCA_026398695.1 Arenimonas sp. | reverse complement strand
CCTCCCAGAACCGGCTGGTGTCGGGGAAGGTCGGCACGCCCTCGAACATCACCGTGGTGGCGCCATTGGCCAGCGGGCCGTACACCACGTAGCTGTGCCCGGTCACCCAGCCCACGTCGGCGGTGCACCAGAACACGTCGTTTTCCTTGAGGTCGAACACGCACTCGTGCGTGTAGCTCACCCACGTGAGGTAGCCGCCGGTGCTGTGCAGCACGCCCTTGGGCTTGCCGGTGCTGCCCGAGGTGTAGAGGATGAACAGCGGGTCCTCGGCGTCCATCGGCGCCGCTTCATGCGTGGCGGGCTGCGAATCCACCACCGCGTCGTACCAGCGGTCGCGCGGCATCTGCATCGGCACGCCGTTGCCGGTGTGGCGCACCACCAGCACGGTTTCCACGGAATTCGTGCCGGGCTTGGACAGCGCCTCGTCCACGTTGCCCTTGAGCGGGATGGTCTTGCCGCCGCGCAGGCCTTCGTCGGCGGTGATCACCAGCTTGCTGCCGCAGTCGGCGATGCGGTTGGCGATGGAGTCGGCCGAGAAGCCGCCGAACACCACCGAGTGGATGGCGCCGATGCGCGCGCAGGCCAGCATGGCCACCGCGGCTTCCGGGATCATCGGCAGGTAGAGCGTGATGCGGTCGCCCTTCACCACGCCCAGCGCGGTGAGCGCATTGGCCAGCCGGCAGACCATGCCGTGCAGCTCGCGGTAGCTGATGCGGCGCGCGGGCGTGGCCGGGTCGTCGGCTTCCCAGACGATGGCGGTCTTGTCGCCGCGCGTGGCCAGGTGGCGGTCGAGGCAGTTCACGCTGACGTTGAGCTGGCCGTCGGCGAACCAGCGCACGTGGAAGTCGCTGCGGTCGAAGGACGTGTCCTTGGCGCGCGTGTAGGGCCGCGACCAGTGCAGCCTCTGGCCGGCCTGCATCCAGAAGGCCTCGGGGTCGCGAACGGACTCGGCGTACAGCCGGTCGTAGTCGGCGCGCTTGATGGCAGCCGCGGCCTCGAATTCATGGGGAACGGGAACGATGCGTTCGGACATGGTGGCTCCTTTGGCCCGGCCTCGGGCCCGGCATCAAGATTAACCGGGGCAGGCGACGTAAAGTACCGCTTTCGACCGGCGGACTCCTTGATGGCCACCCCCGCAAGCGCAACCCACGACGCCGACGGCAAGCCGTTGACCGCCGGGCACAAGAAAGTGATCTTCGCCTCGAGCCTGGGCACGGTGTTCGAGTGGTACGACTTCTACCTGTACGGATCGCTTGCCGCGATCATCGCCGCGCAGTTCTTCAGCGGCGTGAACGAGACCACCGGCTTCATCTTCGCGCTGCTGGCCTTCGCAGCCGGCTTCGCGGTGCGGCCGTTCGGCGCGATCGTGTTCGGCCGGCTGGGCGACATGATCGGGCGCAAGTACACGTTCCTGGTCACCATCGTCATCATGGGCATCTCGACCTTCCTGGTCGGCATCCTGCCCAGCTACGGCAGCATCGGCATCGCGGCCCCGGTCATCCTGATCGTGCTGCGGCTGCTGCAGGGCCTGGCGCTGGGCGGTGAGTACGGTGGCGCCGCGACCTACGTGGCCGAACATGCGCCGCACGGCAAGCGCGGCCTGTACACCAGCTTCATCCAGACCACGGCCACCATCTGCCTGCTGCTGTCGCTGGTGGTGATCCTGACGGTGCGCGAGACGATCGGCGTCGAGGCATTCGCCGATTGGGGCTGGCGCATTCCGTTCCTGCTGTCCATCGTGCTGCTGGGCATCTCGGTGTGGATCCGCATGCAGCTGTCGGAGTCGCCGCTGTTCCTGGAGATGAAGGAGAACGGCACGCTGTCGAAGGCGCCGATTTCCGAGAGCTTCTTCTCCAAGAACGGCAAGATCGTGCTGCTGGCCCTGCTGGGCGCCACGGCCGGCCAGGCGGTGGTGTGGTACGCGGGCCAGTTCTACGCGATGTACTTCCTGACGCAATCGCTGAAGGTGGACAGCACGACGACCTGGATGCTGATCGGCGGCGCGCTGATCATCGGCACGCCGTTCTTCATCTTCTTCGGCTGGCTGTCGGACAAGATCGGCCGCAAGCCGATCGTCATGGCGGGCTGCCTGATCGCGGCGCTGACCTACATGCCGCTGTTCGGCGCACTCACCCACTACGCCAACCCGGCCATCGACGAAGCCAGCGAAAGCTCGCCCGCCGTGGTGGTGGCCGACCCGGAAACGTGCAGCTTCCAGTTCGATCCGATCGGCAAGAAGAAGTTCACCAGCTCCTGCGACATCGCCACCGCGGCCCTGGCCAAGGCGGGCGTGCCGTACAAGGTGGAGCCGGCCGCGCCGGGTACCGTCGCCACGCTTCGCATCGGCCAGCAGCCGCTCACCAGCTATGAGGCGGGCGGGCTGTCGCCGGAAGACGCGGCAGCGCAGGGCGCGGCGTTCACCACGGCGCTCAAGGCGGCGCTGACACAGGCGAAGTATCCGGAGAAGGCCGACGACGCCCGCATCAACAAGCCCATGGTGCTGCTGATCCTGACGATCCTGGTGCTGTACGTGACGATGGTCTACGGGCCGATCGCGGCCTGGCTGGTGGAGCTGTTCCCGACGCAGATCCGCTACACGTCGATGTCGCTGCCCTACCACATCGGCAACGGCTGGTTCGGCGGCTTCCTGCCCACCATCTCGTTCGCGCTGGTGGCGGCCACGGGCAACATCTACTACGGGCTGTGGTACCCGATCGGCATCGCGCTGATGACCTTCGTGATCGGCTGCCTGTTCCTGCACGAAACCAAGGACGTGGACATCACCAAGTAGTCCCTCCCCCGCACTCGCCCTGTGGGAGGGACTTCAGTCCCGATGCCTTTCGCCGAAGAGCATCGGGACTGAAGTCCCTCCCGCACTTTTTTCGGGTTTACCAATCGGTGGGGCGGTAGTCCTTGAGGAACTGGCCCCAGACGTGCCGGCCGGTGTTGAAGCCGTCGATGATCGGGTCGACGATGCGCGCCGCGCCGTCGACGATGTCCAGCGGCGGGTGGAAGCGCTCTTCCTTGGTCTTGCGCGCGGCGATCTCCACCGGGTCTTCGTCGGTGATCCAGCCGGTGTCCACCGCATTCATGTGGATGCCGTCACCGTGGTAATCGGCGGCCGAGGTGCGCGTCATCATGTTCAGCGCGGCCTTGGCCATGTTGGTGTGCGGGTGGCGGGTGGTCTTGAAGTTGCGGTAGAACTGCCCCTCCATCGCCGAGACGTTGACGATGTGCTTGTCGCGCTCGGGCGTGCGCAGCATCAGCGGCTTCAGGCGCGCGTTGATGATGAAGGGCGCCACGGCGTTCACCAGCTGCACTTCCAGCAGTTCGACGGCCGGCACTTCGTGCAGCAGCAGGCGCCAGGAGTTGCGGCCGCGCAGGTCCACCTGCTGCAGGTCCTGGTCCAGGCGACCCTCGGGGAACAGGTGCTTCTGGCCCAGCAGCTCCTCGGCCAGCAGCGGCACCTGCGACAGCTCGGCGGCGCGCGTGATGCCCGGCGCGGCCAGGCCGCTCACCAGCGTCTGCCCACCGGGCAGGATGTCGCCGGCGCGCACGCCTTCGTAGTTGCCCAGCAGCTTGCGCACGTGTTCGGGCATGTCGCCGTGGGCGGCGGTTTCACCGGCCATCATGTGCGCGTAGAACTCCGGCGGGCGGCGCACGGTCTGGCAGGCGTTGTTGACGATGAAGTCCAGGCGCTCGCGCGTGGCCACCAGCTGCTGGCAGAAGGCCTCCACGCTGGGCGTGTGGCGCAGGTCCAGTCCGAACACTTCCAGGCGATGGCCCCACTCGCCGAAGTCCGGCTCCTCCGCATAGCGCGCGGCCGAATCGCGAGGGAAGCGCGTGGTGACGATCAGCGACGCGCCGGCGCGCAGCAGCTTCAGGCCGGCCTGGTAGCCGATCTTGACGCGGCCGCCGGTGAGCAGGGCCACGCGCCCGGTGAGGTCGGCGGTCTCGGTGCGCTTGATGAAATTGAAGTCCGCGCAGGCCGGGCACATCTGGTCGTAGAAGTGGTGGATGCGGCGGTACTTTTCCTTGCAGACGTAGCAGTGCTGCGGATCGACCGATTCGCGCGCGGGCTCGTCGGAGATCTGGTCCACCGGCGCCTGCGACGGCGGGAAATAGTTGGGCGTGGTGAACACCGGCTTGCGCCGCAGCTCGCGGATGCCGGTGGCGTTGAGCACGGCATCGTCCTGCTGGTTCTTCTGCTTCACCTGTTCGCGCTTGCGCTCGCGGCGCAGCTTGCGGTGGTGGATGGGGTCGGGGTTGTGGAAGCGGTGCACCGCGGCCTTCAGGCGCTTGGCGTCCTCCACCGGCAGGGTGTCGAGCAGGGCCTTGTCGGCGGCGACGGTTTCAAGCAGGTCGGCGGCGGCGCGCAGGCGCGCCAGCAGGTCGGCCTCGGAAGCGCCGGTTTCGGGGGTCTGGGTCATGGAAGGCACATCTGGGGGCCGACGCGGCTGCGTCCGAGGGGGCATATTCTCGCAGAATAAGCCCCGCCCATCGGGCCCGGCCCCTGCCCCGGCAGGGGCCAGCCCTGCCGGGGGGCTGCCCGGGGACTAGCTGCCGGCGGAGATGCAGTTGAGCAGCGTCTCGTTGGTGATGGTCCACTCCTCGCCGCCGCACATGTTCACATTGCGCAGTTCGCAGACGTCGCCGTCCTCGTCCACCATCTTCACGTCGTAGTCGTCGCAGGCCACGCCATGCAGGGTGAGCGTCTGGCCGCTCTGCAGGATGTCGTCCTCCAGCTGGTCTTCGCCCCATTCGCTGGCGTCGCTGGACGACACGTAGAGCCGGTGGATGTCCCAGTTCGACTCGTTGCTGATCACGAATTTGGCGGCATAGGCCGACGAACAGGCGAGCGCCAAAACCAACCCCACATACCAACGCTTCATGGTGAATCCCCCTGGATTGGCCCCGGGACCACCCCTGGACCCAGGCCCACTTCACCACCGCTCCGGGGCCAAGGCAACCCGGGCAACCCCCGGACTTTGGTACAGCCCCGGGGGAGCCCCGGCCCCGCCAGGGCGGGACGGGCTCAGGCGCGCGCCGGCGCCATCGAATAGCCCTTCAGGCGCACCGAGAACTCTTCGAGCTGGCGCACGCCCGAGGCTTCGGCCTCGGCGCACCAGACCCGCAGGGCCTCCATCTTGGCTTCGGCGGCGGCGCTCTTGATCTCGTAGATCGCCAGCAGGCGCGCGCGGAACTCCATCAGGCGCGCGGTGTTGGGGCGCTCGGCGATCCAGGCGCTGAAGCGGGCGCGATGCGCCTCGTCCAGCCACTTGCCCTCGCTGCGGAAGGCGCGGCGCAGGCGTCGCGGCAGGTCGGCGGCTTCGGCCTTGAGGTGCGGCTTGAGCACGATCTGGAAATAGTCGGTGGCCACCTGCCAGCGGTGCGCCATCACCGCGCGCATCGTGTCGGCGTCGGGCACCTGGATGTTCGGGCGCACGTCGAGCTCGGGCGCCACGCGCAGCACCTTGGCCAGGCCCAGCGCGCGCAGGCCGCTGATCACGGCCCAGCCGATGTCGAACTCATACTTGCGCAGCGCGAACTTCGCCGAGCTCGGGAAGGCGTGGTGGTTGTTGTGCAGCTCTTCGCCGCCGATCCACACGCCCCAGGGCGTGAGGTTGGTGGCGGTGTCGGCGGTGTCGAAGTTGCGGTAGCCCCACCAGTGGCCCAGGCCGTTGATGACGCCGGCGGCCCAGAACGGGATCCACGCCATCTGCAGCGCCCAGATCGCCACGCCCGGGATGCCGAACAGCGCCACGTCGATGGCCAGCATCAGCACCGGGCCCATGAACGGCACGCGGCTGTAAACGGCGCGCTCGATGAAGTCGTCGGGAGAGCCCTTGCCGTACTTCTCCAGCATGGCCTTGTCCAGGCGCGCGCTCTGGTAGAGCTCCACGCCGCGCCACAGCACCTTGTGGATGCCCTGGAAACGCGGGCTGTGCGGGTCCTCGGCGGTTTCGCACTTGGCGTGGTGCTTGCGGTGCACCGCCGTCCACTCCTTGGTGACCATGGCGGTGGTGAGCCAGGACCAGAAACGGAACCAGTGCGCCACCACGGGGTGGAAATCCACGCCGCGGTGCGCCGCGCTGCGGTGCAGGTACAGCGTGGTGCTCATCATGGTGAGCTGGGTGACGACCAGGAAGAAGACCGCCATCTGCCAGTAGGCCGCCTGCGTGAAGCCGCGCGCCAACCAGTCGAACAATTCAAGTGACATCGGGAAGAACTCCGGGAATCAGGCGCGTGGCCCAGTGGCAGGTGCCGATGATGCCCGCGCCTGCGGGACCCGTCACCCTGCGACTACGTATGGTGGCCACGCGTGGCGGGCGCAAGGCCCGCCATCGCGATCCATGTCATCAGCGTTCAGCCAACCCCGCGGAGGGACGCTCGGGCAGTTCGCGCACGTGCACGTCCAGCTGCGGGTACGCGAAGGAGATGCCGTTCTCTTCGAACAGTTCGATCAGGCGCGTGTTGATTTCGTCGCGCACCGCCAGGCGGTCGCCGATGGTGCCCACGAACAGGCGCAGCTCGAAGTCGAGCGTGCTGGCGCCGAAGTTGAGCAGCCAGCTGGTGGGTGGCCGGTCGGACAGCACGCGCGGGTTCTCGGCGGCGGCCTGCTGCAGCAGGCGATGCACCAGGCCAGGGTCGGTGCCGTAGTCCACGCCCACCTTGATGGTGATGCGCGTGGCCTCGTCGCTCAGGGTCCAGTTCACCAGCTGCCCGGTGATGAAGGTCTTGTTGGGGACCACGATTTCCTTGTTGTCGAAATCCAGCAGCGTGGTGGCGCGGGTGCGGATGCGCGTCACGGTGCCGTCGAGGTTGTTGACGGTGATCACGTCGCCCACGCGGAACGGCCGTTCGAACAGCAGGATCAGGCCCGAGACGAAGTTGGCGAAGATCTCCTGCAGGCCGAAGCCCAGGCCCACCGTCAGGGCCGCCGCTATCCACTGCAGCTGGCCCCAGCGCATGCCCAGCAGCCCCAGGCCAACGATCACGCCCACCAGCACGATCGCGTAGCGCGACACGCTGGTGACGGCGTAGCGCGAGGCGGCGTCCATGTTCACCTTCGACAGCAGGCCGATCTCGATCAGGCCCGGCAGGTTGCGCGCCGCCACCACGGTGAGCGCCAGCACCAGCAAGCCCAGCAGCACGGCCATCAGCGTCACCGGCACCAGCACGTCGGCACCGTCGGCGCCGGCTTCGGTGATGGACCAGAGGGCGAACTCGTCGAAGCGGGCGAACGCCGGCAGCACGCCCGACCACACCCACGCCAGGCCCACCACCAGCAGCGTGAGCTTGACCGCGCGCAGCAGGCTGCGGGCCTGGGAGTTGACCTTCTCCAGGGTGACGTCCTCCTCCGGCTCGGCGACGATGGCTTCGCCGCCATCGCCCGATTCCCCGCCGCCGTCAGCCAGCGCCTGCGCCTGTGCCTCGCGCCGCAGTTCGAGCCGGCGCAGCGCCAGGCGCCGTTCGCCCAGCACGAACCAGCGCGACAGCAGCCCGTGCAGCACCGCCACCGCCATCACCATGCCCACGCTGGCGAACATCGCCCCGAAGACGATGCCGGACGAATACACGTAGCCGTCCATGGCCATCACCACCAGCACCAGCAGGGTGAACGGCAGGCCCACGCGCAGCAGGCGACGGCGCCTCGAGGGTTCGATGTCCACGGCCCGTTCGTGCATCACCTTTCCGGGCGCCAGCAGGCGCCACAGCGCCCAGGCCGACAGCACGGAGGCGGCCAGCATCGCCAGCCGCGCCTGCACGGTGATGGCCAGCTCCTGGTTGCGGACGAAGGCCAGCAAAACGATGAAGTACATCGGCAGCAGCCCCGCCATCAGGCGCGGCGCCCACCGCGCCAGCACCTCCCGGCGCGGACGGCTCCAGCGGAAATGCGCGTGCGCCAGCCCGCGTTCGCGAACCAGCCAGCGCAGGAACGCCAGGGTGAACAGCGGCAGCGCCATTCCGGTCAGCGCCACGCCCAGGGAATCGCTGTACTTGCCGGGCGTGCCCAGGTCCTGCAGCAGCAGGCCCGCCAGCATCAGCGCCACGGCCCAGGGCAGCGACGCCACCAGGGTCCAGCCCAGCGACTGCAGGGTCGGGCGCATGCGCACTTCGCGCACCACGTTGGCGAGCGCGTCGATGCGGCCGCGCGCGCGCTGCTGCAGCAACAGCAGCAACAGCACCAGCGCGGCGCTGGCGAGATAGCGCCACGGCGATTCGGCGAACGAGCGCCGCAGCAGTTCGGCGGTGGTGGCCAGCCGCGAGGGCTTCACCAGGTCGTAGAGGCCCTCGGGCAGCACGGCCAGCCACGCCACGTCCACCGGTGGGTGGCTGCGGATCCACAGCAGGTGCCGGTCGAGCGTCTGGCGCAGCTCGCGGTTGGCGTCCAGCCGTGCCTTGACGCTGCGCTCGCTCTGTTCCAGCGCGGTGATCCGGCGCCACATCAGCGGCTCGAGCCGGTCGGTGAGGTCGAGGCGTTCGCGCATCAGGTCTTCGAGCGGATCGGCCGGCGCGGACTCCACGGCCGCGCCGTCGTCGTCCACGCCCGGCGCCTTCGCGCGCAGGCGCTGCGCCGCCTGGACGGGGTCGGACAGCTCGCGCTGGAGCTCGTTCACGCCGATCATGCGAAGGCGCAGTTCGCCCAGGGTCTGTTCGACTTCGGCCAGTTCGTCCTGCAGCACGGCGGCGGGTTCGAGCCGGCGCAGCTCGGCCCACAGCCAGTTGCCGACTTCTTCGCTGCGGCCGCCCAGCTCCACGCGCGACACGCTGTCGCGCAGGCCGGCGAGGTCGCGCGCCAGGGCCTCGTCCTGGAGGGCCAGGAACCGGCGACGGCTGGCGAGCCGTTCGTTGGTCTGCACCAGCTCTTCGGCCAGGCGGACGTTTTCCGCCGCGGCGGCGGCCAGTACCGGCTCCTTGCCGGTGTAGGCCTTGGCGCGCTCGGCAACGCCGGCGGCCAGCTTTTCAAGCTCCTCGCGACCCAGGGCGGCGATGCGCTGCTGCATCAGCGTCAGCCGCGGCGTGCGCAGGTCCAGCTCATGGCGCAGGGCGCGCAGCTCCAGCTCCAGCAGGCGCTGGCGCAGGCCGCCCAGGTCCTGCTGGTCCTGGCGCAGCGCCAGCTCGGCCATCAGCTGGCGACGCTCCGCGGCATTGCGCAGGCTGCGCGCTTCGGTGAATTCAGTGGCCTCGCCGGCCACGGCCACGATCGGCACCGCGAGTTCGTCGATGCGGCGCTGCAGTTCGGCCACCGACGCTTCGGGGCCGGCCGGCTGCGCCAGCGACCGGGACATGTCGGCGGTGACCGCCTCGATGCGCTCACGCAGCTGGCTCACCGCCACGCGCTCCTGTTCGAGCGCCGCCTCCAGCGTTTCCACGTTGGTGGTGCGGGGCAGGCGCGCACGCCACTCGGCCAGCGACCTGCGGGCGTCGATGCCCAGTTCGGCCTCCAGCGCCGCGCGGCGGGCGGGCGCGTTGGCGGCTTCCGCGCGCAGCGCCTGGCGCCGCTCCTCGAGCCGCTTGGCTTCCGCCTCGGCGGTGGCGGTGGCATCGCGCACTTCCGCCAGCGCCTTCTCCTGCGCGCCGGCGTCGCTGGTGGCCTTGCTTCCTCCCAGCCCCATGGGCAGCGAGGCCGCGGCGAATCCCGGCGCCAGGCACAGCGTCAAGGCGCAAAGCGCCACGGCCCAGCGGGCGGACAGAACGGAACGGGTGGTCATGCGCATCGGCCAAGGCTAGCCCCGACGGGCACGGGCGGCAATTCGCGGGCGCCGCGCGGCTCTGGGACAATGCGGCCATGCCCGAATTGCCCGAAGTAGAAACCACCCGGCGCGGCCTGGCGCCCCACGTCGAGGGTCGCGTGGTCACCGGCGTGGTGCTGCGCCGGCCCGACCTGCGCTGGCCGATCCCGCCCGAGGTGGCGGCGCAGCTGCCCGGCCAACGCGTGCTGGGCGTGCGCCGGCGCGCGAAGTACCTGCTGCTCGACACGGCGCCGGGCAGCGCGCTGCTGCACCTGGGCATGTCGGGCATGCTGCGCGTGCTGCCGGCCGCCACGCCGGTGGAAACCCACGACCACGTGGACATCGCGCTCGATTCGGGCCGCGTGCTGCGCTTCACCGACCCGCGCCGCTTCGGCTGCCTGCTCTGGCAGCCGGCCGGCGAAACCCACGACCTGCTGCAGCACCTGGGCCCCGAGCCGCTGTCGGAAGACTTCGACGCCGAATACCTCTACCAGCGCAGCCGCGGCCGCAAGGCGCCCATCAAGGCCTTCCTGATGGACCAGGCGGTGGTGGTGGGCGTGGGCAACATCTACGCGGCCGAAAGCCTGTTCCGCGCCGGCATCGCGCCCGCGCGCGCCGCCGGCTCGGTCAGCCGCGAGCGTTACGGCCGGCTGGTGGCGGCGGTGAAGACCATCCTGGCCCACGCCATCACCCGGGGCGGCACCACCCTGCGCGACTTCCTGAGCCCCGACGGGGCACCGGGCTACTTCGAGCAGGAGCTGTTCGTGTATGGCCGTGAAGGCGAGGCCTGCCGGGCCTGCGGCCGCACCATCCGCGACGGCCGCATGGGCAACCGGGCCACGGCCTGGTGCCCGGGTTGCCAGCGCTGAAGGGCCGTCGGCCACGCTCCGCGACCCCGGCGGGTGCAATTGGCTATAGTGTCGGCATCCCGCGCAGACGGGACCCGGGGACCCATGAACGAAACGGCGGACATCACCCAGTGGCTCAGTGCCGCGCGCGGGGGCGACAAATCGGCGCTCGACCGCGTGCTGGCGACCCTGTATCGCGAGCTGCACGGCATGGCGCGCCGCCAGCTGGGCGGCCAGCAGCATGGCCACACCCTGGACACCACCGCCCTGGTGCACGAGGCCTACCTCAAGCTGGCCGGCCGCGCCGAAGCCGAGTTCGAAGACCGCGCCCACTTCTTCGCGTACGCGGCCTCGGCCATGCGTTCGGTGGTGGTGGACTACGCCCGCCAGCGCATGGCGGTGAAGCGTGGCGGCGACCTGCACCGGGTCACCGACCTGCCCGAGGATGCGGGCGGCGGCATGCGCCTGGACGAGGACATGCTGGGCCTGGACGTGGCCCTGAACAAACTGCACGACCTGGATCCGCGCCTGGCCCAGGTGGTGGAGATGCGCTACTTCGCCGGCCTGTCCGAGACCGAGATCGCCGGCCTGCTCAAGCGCTCCGAGCGCAGCGTGCGCCGCGACTGGCAGAAGGCCCGCATGTTCCTGCTGGCCGCGCTGCAGGGCTGATTCCGGGGCACTCCCGTGGATCCTGAGCGCTGGAAGCGGCTGTCCAACCTGCTCGACGAGCTGCTTGAGCTCGACGCGCCGGTGCGCGCACGGCGCCTGGCCGAAATCGTACTTGCCGACGCCGGGATGGGTGACGAGCTGCAGCGCATGATGGCGCTCGAGGACGAGCGCCCCGACTTCCTGGCGCAATCGGTGGTGGACGCGGCGGTGTTTTCGCCCCAGCCCGGCCAGTCCATCGGCCCCTACCGGCTCGAAAGCCCGATCGGCGAAGGCGGCATGGGCCAGGTGTGGCTGGCGATCCGCGCCGACGGCCTGTACCACCGCCGCGTGGCGCTGAAACTGCTGCGCCCGGGCCTGGGCGATGCCGGCCTGCGCACGCGCTTCACCCGCGAGCGGCAGATCCTGGCGCGCCTGGGCCATGCCCACATCGCCCGCCTGCTCGACGCCGGCGTCAGCAGCGACGGCCAGCCCTACCTGGCGCTGGACTACGTGCAGGGCGAGCCCATCACCGACTACGTGCGCAAGCTGTCGCTGCCCATGCCCGCACGCCTGCGCCTGTTCCTGCAGGTGTGCGCCGCGGTCAGCCACGCGCACGCCAACCTGGTGGTGCACCGCGACCTCAAGCCGTCCAACATCATGGTGACGCCGGCCGGCGAGGTCTGCCTGCTCGACTTCGGCATCGCCAAGCTGCTGGACGACCCGGCCGACGGCCAGGGCGAGATCACCGGCACCGGCACGCGCGCCTTCACCCTGCACTACGCCGCGCCCGAGCAGCTGCGCCACGGCGTGATCACCACCATGACCGACGTGTATTCGCTCGGCGTGGTGCTTTACGAACTGCTGGTGGGCCGCAAGCCCTACGACCCGGCCCGCCCGAGCGACGCCGCCTGGGAAGAAGCCATCCTCACCGGCGACCCGGTGCGGCCGTCGGTGGCCGCGCTGCGGCTGGCGCGCGAGAGCGGTGCGCCAAACCCGCGCCGGCTGGCGTCGGAGCTGGCCGGCGACCTCGACAACATCCTGCTCAAGGCCCTGGCCAAGGCGCCCGAGGACCGCTACGTGTCGGTGGAGGCGCTGGCGCAGGACCTTCGCCGCCACCTCGACGGCGAGCCGGTGCTGGCGCGTCCGCAAAGCCTGGGCTACCGCACGCAGAAATTCGTCAGCCGCAACTCGGTGGCCATCATCGTGGTGATGTCGGTGGTGGGACTGATGGTGACGGCGCTGGGCTTCATGTACTGGCAGTCCAGCATGGCCATCACCGAAGCGCAGCGCGCCCAGGCGATGCAGGACTTCGTGGTGGCGCTGTTCGAGAACACCGACCAGGCCGGCAGCGGCGAAGGCCTGGACGTGCGCACGCTGCTGGACGCCGGCGTGCGCCGCGCCGACACCGAGCTGCTGGCCCAGCCGCAGGCCCGCGCCGAACTGCTGGGCCTGGTGGTGCGCCTGCGCCAGGGCCTGGGCGACGACCGCCAGGCGCTGGAGCTGCTGGACCGGCAGTCGCAGGTGCTGGCGACGCTGGCGGGCGAGGCGCCGGCGCGCATCGGCATCGAATCGGCGGCGCTGCGCGGGCGCAGCCTGCGTGCGCTGGGCCAGCCCGAGGTCTGCGTGCGCGCCCTCGTGCCGTGGATGCCGGTGAGCGAACAGCAGGCGTCGGCGCAGCCGCGCGCGGTGTCCGAATTCCTTTCGCAGCTCGGGCGCTGCCATCGCCAGCTGGGCGGGCTGGACGTGGCGCGCGACCTGTTCGGCAAGGCGCTGGCGCTGCGCAGCGGGCCCGCCGAGACCAAGGCGCTGCAGGCCGAAAGCAAGGCCGACCTGGCCGGCCTGCTGGCCGACGAAGGCCGCCATGCCGAGGCCATCAGCGCCATGCGCGAAGCGCTGGCCCTGCTGCGCGAAAGCGGCGGCGACCGCAATGCGCTGGGCGTGGAGATCTGGCGCGACCTGGGCAGCCTGCACCGCATGGTGGGCGACCGGCTGGAAAGCGAGGCCTCGTACCGGCAGGCGCTGGAAATCGCGCTCAACCGCTTCGGGCCCGGCCACCCCGCCAGCACCGGCGTGCAGCGGCCGCTGGGCGCGATCCTGATCGAAGCCAGCAAGCTCACCGAGGCCGAGCGCCTGCTGCGCCAGGCGCACGAGCGCCTGCTCGCACGCTTCGGCCCGGAACATGCCGAAGTGGCGGCGTCGTGGCAGGCGCTGGGCCAACTGGCGCTGGAGCAGGGCCGCCTGGCGCAGGCCCAGGACGCGCTGCAGCGAAGCCTGCAGCTGCGCCGCCGCAGCAACGAACTGGGCGCGCGCGGTTCGGTGCTGTGCGACCTGGCCCGCACGCGCCTGACGCTGGGCCAGGCCGAGAGCGCCGAGCTGCTGGCGCACGAATGCCAGCAGCAGGCGCTGTCCTACGACCCGGTGCTGGCGTCGCGCGCCGAACGCCTGCTGGCCGACGTGGCCAGCTCACGCGGCAACCCGCAGGCCGCAAGCGCCCTGCTGGCCTCGGCCAAGCAGCGCCTGCTGGCGGAGGGCATCGACCCGGCGGCGCCCGTGGTGGCGGTGATCAACCTTGCGCGCGCGCGCCTGCTGGTGGACGAAGGCGACTTCGCCGAGGCCCAGGCCACACTGGACACCCTGCGCGCGCAGCCGCGGCAGCGCACCTTCGAATGGGACGACGTGACCTGGCGCACCGAGGCCCTGCAGGCGCGCCTGCTTTGCCGCCAGGGCCGCGCCGGCGAAGGCCGCCAGCTGGCCACGTCCACCCTGGACGCCGCGAGTGCGAAACAGCCCGAGCGCCAGCGCCTGCTCGACGAGATCGCCGGGCTCAGCAGCCCCTGCGGCCGCGGCTGACCGCCGCGATCAGTCGCCGCCCGTGCCCAGCGGAAGCTGCGGCTGCTGCAGGTCGATCACGCCTTCGCCCGCCATCACTTTCTTGAACTCGCCGCGGCTCACCGACACGTAGCGCTCGTTGCCGCCGATCTCCACCTGCGGGCCGTCGGACAGCGCGCGGCCGTGTTCGTCCACGCGCAGCACCATGATGGCCTTGCGGCCGGTGTGGCAGATGGTCTTGATCTCCACCAGGTTGTCGGCCCAGGCCAGCAGGTACTGGCTGCCCTCGAAGAGCTCCCCGCGGAAATCGGTGCGCAGGCCGTAGGCCAGCACCGGCACGTTCAGCCGGTCGACGATTTCGGTGACCTGCCACACCTGCGCCTTGGACAGGAACTGCGCCTCGTCCACCAGCACGCAGTGCAGCGGCCCCTTGGCGGCGATGTCGGCGGCCACCATCGCCTGCAGGTCGTCGTCGCGGCCGAAGATGGTGCCCTTGGCCTTGAGCCCGATGCGCGACGCCACCACGCCCTCGCCGTAGCGGTCGTCCAGCCGCGGCGTGAGGATGAGCGTGCGCATGCCGCGCTCGTGGTAGTTGTGCGCGCTCTGCAGCAGGGTGGTGGTCTTCCCGGCGTTCATTGCCGAGTAGTAGAAATAGAGCTTGGCCAAGGCGGTTTCCGGCGGGCGGGATGCCGCCATTATCGCCTCGCCGCGGCCGCCGTGGGGGCCGCGGCGCGCGGGGTGGTCAGCGCGGGCTGTCGTCCTGGTCCTCGTCCTCGGGGGCGGCGTCGGCCGGCACGGTGAGCTCGCCGGTGGACTGGATTTCGCCAATGTCCACGCGGCCCTCGCCGAACTCCTTCCAGTCGCCGTCCTGCATGCGCAGGTAGAGGTTGGTGTTCCAGTACTGCTCGTCGAAGAAGGTGGAGCCGTCGATGCTGCGCGAGCCGTTCGGGCCCGGGATGGAAATCTTGAGGTTGCCGACGAAGCCGGTGCGGCTGCCTGTGACGCGGCGCTTGCCCTGGCGCAGCTTCTGGTCAAGGCGCGGGCGGGCCGCGCTGTCGGAGTATTCGGCGTGCAGCGCGTCGCCGATTTCCAGCGCGCGCGCACGCTCGGCCTCGGTGAGGTCGGCCCAGTACTTCTCGCGCTGCACCAGCATCATCTTGTAGGCGCGCTCGGCGGCCAGGTCCATCCAGACGTAGGCGGCGGGGCGATCCACGGCGGTGCCCTGACCCTTCCACAGCATCTCGGCGATCATGCCCTGCGAGGGTTTGTCGGCGTAGCGCGCGGCGCGGCGGAAATGCACCATCGCCTCGGCGTAGTTGCCCTTGCGGTATTCGCCCAGGCCCAGCAGGCGGAAGCGCAGGTCGGGGTGGTAGCTGAGGAAACCGGCCGAGGTCATCACCAGCTCTTGGGTGCTGGCCGGCTCGGGCGCCAGGGCGGCGGCGGGCAGCGGCGACAGCAGCGCCAGGCTCAGGGCGAGCAGCAGGGGGCGGGCGGACTTCATCGGTGACTCCGGGTGGCAGGGGGCAGCGGGACTATAGAGGGGATGCGCCGCCACGGTAATCGGTCGCAAGTCACGGTGGCGCGATGGGCGTGGTCCAGCCCAGCAGCGCCATGGCCTTTTCCCATTCGGCGTCGCCGGGCGCGGTGACGGTGAGTTCACGGCCGTCGGCGGGGTGCGGGAACGACAGCTGCCAGGCGTGCAGCAGCATGCGGTGCACGCCGCGCATGCGGAAGGCATTGTTGTGGCGGCCGTCGCCGTGGCTCGAGTCGCCGATCATGTGGTGGTGGATGTGCTTGAGGTGCCGGCGGATCTGCCGGAAGCGCCCGGTCTGCGGCGAACACAGCAGCAGCGCATAGCGCGACGTCGGATGCTGCGCGCTGGGAATGTCGAGTTCGGCGGTGGCCAGGCGGCGGTACGTCGTGATGGCGGGCTTCTTCTGCGGCTTGCCGGGGCCGCCGTCGAGCGGATGGTCGATCACGCCTTCCTCCGGCTCGGGCCAGCCGCGGCACACGGCCAGGTAGTCCTTGCGGAAGGCCTGCGACATCAGGCTCTTGCCCAGCGCCGAGGCGGTGTCGCGGTCGAAGGCCAGCAGCAGGCAGCCGCTGGTGGCGCGGTCGAGGCGATGGACCAGGAAGACCGGCTTGCCGAACTGTTCGCGCAGGCGGTCGGCGGCGAAGTCGGTTTCGCCGCGCGCCAGTGCACTGTCGTGCACCATCAGGCCGGCGGGCTTGTTGACCACGGCGAGGCGGTCGTCGGCGAAAAGGACGTCGAGGGCGAGGGTCACGTGCGGCCTGGGCGGGGTGCGGGCCGCGATTCTCGCACGGCGCCGCCGCACCCGATCCCCGTGGCGGACGGCACGCTGCGCGGCCCGCGCCCGCGCGTTAGTCTGTGGCCAGGATCCCGGGAGACATCGGCATGGCCACCCTGCACCGCGCACTCGCCCTGGGCGCCGCCGCCCTGCTCTCGGCCGCCGCCGCCGCGCGGCCGCCCGATGGCCATGGCGTGCTGGCGCCCGAGGACGCCGCCGACCACATGAGCGCCGAGCTCGACCGCCGCCTGGTGGACGAAGTCAGCGCCAACGTGGCCCGGCTCCAGGCCGCCGGCAAGATGCCGCCGAAAACCCAGTCGCTCACCGCCATCAGCTGGCCGCTGGGCCCGGTGAATGGCGCGGGCACGCAGTGGCACGGCATCTCGAACTTCGTCGACCTCAATCCGGCCTTCCCCAACCAGGTGCGCGACTACACCTGCGCCGCGCGCAGCTACGACACGACGTCGGGCTACAACCACCGCGGCATCGACTACTTCATCTGGCCCTTCGCCTGGACGCTGATGGACGCCGGCGCCGTGGACGTGCTGGCCGTGGCGCCGGGCACGCTGGTGGGCAAGGGCGACGGCAACCCCGACCGCTCGTGTTCGTTCGATGCCCCCGACACGCCCAACTACGCCACCGTGCAGCATTCCGACGGCACCATCGCCCGCTACCTGCACATGAAGACCGGCTCGGTGACCACGCTGCCGATCGGTGCGCCCATCCCGGCCGGCACGCCGCTGGGCAAGGTGGGCAGCAGCGGTGTGTCCACCGGCCCGCACCTGCACCTTGAGCTGCGCGCCAACAACACCGTCGGCGCCGCGGTGATCGAACCGCACAACGGCACCTGCAACAACGTGCCCACGCGCTGGGCGCAGCAGCGCGAGTACGAGCAGCCGCGCGTGAATCGCCTGTCCACGCACAGCGCGGCGCCCAGCTTCGCCAGCTGCCCGTCCACCACCGAACAGCCCCGGCTGAAAAACAGCTTCGTGCCGGGCGACCCGGTGACGATGATGGCGGCCTACCGCGACCAAGGCTCGGGCCAGGTGACCAGCTACCGGGTGCTGCGTCCCGACGGCAGCGTGTTCGACAGCTGGAACCACAGCCAGAACACCGGCACCACCTACAACGGCTCGTACTGGTACTGGAACACCACGCTGCCGGCCAACGCGCCGCTGGGCCTGTGGGCCTTCGAAGCCACGTTCCAGGGCCTGACCACGCGGCACAATTTCCAGGTGTCGGCCGGCAGCCCGGCCGCCGCGGTCGATTTCCCGCCGGAGCTGTCCGGCAGCTGGTTCAACGTGCAGACCTCCGGCCAGGGCTTCAACCTCGACCTGGTGTCGGCCAACCGGTTCCTGATGTATTTCTACGGCTTCAACAACGCGGGCAGGCAGCTGTGGCTTTACGGCGACTACAACCCGGGCAGCGCCACCTTCGCCTGGAACAAGCCGCTGACGGTGAACATGTACGTGCTCGAGGGCGGCGGCTTCCAGAACTTCACGCCGGCGCCCAGCCGCATCTGGGGCACGGCGCGCGTGATCTTCGAGAGCTGCCGGCGCGCCACCATCGAGCTCACGGGCGAGGAGGGCACCCAGGTGCTGCAGCTCGACAAGCTCAATACGACGCGGGGTTTGAACTGCCCCTAGGGCCCGCCGCCAAGGTCAGCTGAACACGCCGCCGTACTGCTTGCGCAGCTCGGCCTTCTGCACCTTGCCCGTGCCGCCCACGGGCAGGGATTCGACGAACACCACGTCGTCGGGCACCCACCACTTGGCCACGCGCTCGGACACGAACGAGAGGATTTCGTCCTTCTCCAGCGCCTTGCACGGCCGGCGCACGATGAACAGCAGCGGCCGCTCTTCCCACTTGGGGTGCTTCACGCCGATCACCGCGGCCATGGCCACGTCGGGATGGCCCATGGCGGCGTTCTCGAGGTCGATGGAGCTGATCCATTCACCGCCGGTCTTGATGACGTCCTTGGTGCGGTCGCGGATCTGCATGGTGCCGCCGGGCTCGATGGTGGCGATGTCGCCGGTGGGGAACCAGCCGTCCACCAGGGGCGAGCTTTCGCCCTTGAAGTAGCCGCTGAGAATCCACTGCCCGCGCACCATCAGTTCGCCCTGCGAGGTGCCGTCGCGCGGCAGGGTGGCGCCGTTTTCGTCCACCACCTTGATCTCCGAGCCGAACAGCGACTTGCCCTGCTTGGCGACGATGGCGTGCTGCTCGGCCGGCGGCAGCCGTTCGTTCTCGGGGGTGAGGCAGCCGATGGTGACCACGGCCGTGGTTTCGGTCATGCCCCAGCCGTGGCGCACTTCCACGCCGTAGTCCTCGGCGAACTTGGCGATCAGCGCCGCGGGCATGGCCGACCCGCCCACGGTGGTGCGCTTCATGGTGCTGAAGCGAAGGCCGTGCTGCTGAACGTGCTGCAGCAGGCCCAGCCAGATGATCGGCACGCCGGCGCTGACGGTGACGCGCTCGGCCTCCATCAGCTCGTACAGGCTGGCGCCGTCCAGGCGCGGGCCCGGCAGCACCAGGCGCGCGCCGGCGATCGGCGCGCCGTAGGGAATGCACCAGGCATTGATGTGGAACATGGGCACCACGGGCAGCACGGTGTCCTTGGGCGACAGCGACATCACGCCCGGCAGGCAGCCCGACAGCGCTTCGAGCACGATCGCGCGGTGCGAATACAGCACGCCTTTCGGATGCCCGGTGGTGCCGGAGGTGTAGCAGAGCGCCGCGCCGGTGCGCTCGTCGAAGTCGGGCCACTCGAAGCGGTCGTCGTGGGCGGCGATCAGGTCTTCGTAGCACAGTACGTTCGCCACGCCGTCCACGGCCACGGTGTTGTCGCCGTCGCTCAGGCAGACCCAGGCCTTCACCTTCGGGCAGTGCGCGGCGATGCCCTTCACCAGCGGCGCGAAGGTGGCGTCGAACAGCACCACCTCGTCTTCGGCGTGGTTGATGATGTAGATGAGCTGCTGCGCCTGCAGGCGCGGGTTGCAGGTGTGCATCACCATGCCGCTGCCCGATACCGCGAAGTAGGCCTCGAGGTGGCGGTGGTTGTTCCAGGCGATCGAGCCCACCGCGCTGCCGGGGCCCAGGCCCAGGGCCTTGAGCGCATTGGCCAGCCGGCGCGCGCGCACGGCACAGTCGGCCCAGGTGTAGCGGAACAGCGGGCCGTGGGTTTCGCGCGACACCACTTCGACGTTGCCGAACTGCGCCGCCGCGTGTTCGATGATCCCCGAGATCAGCAGGGGGCGGTCCATCATCTGGCCGGGTTGGAACATGCGCGGCGACTCCTGGTGGGCGAACCGTGATGTGGGAGGGACTTCAGTCCCGACGCTTCAGCGACGCGGCCAAGCCGCAAGGAACGCACCAAACGCGCCGAGCCCGGCGATGCCCGCCGCAGCGGGGATGCCGAACAAACGCGGGCCGCCCGCATCCAGCCCCACCAGCACCGCGGCCACCACCATCAGGCCGGTGCCGAGGATGGCGTACACGGTCTGGCGCTGGCCGGCCTTGGAAATGCGGGCCAGCTCGGCCAGGTCTTCGCTGCGCATGTGGATGCTGTGCTGGCCGCGCACCTGCTGGGCCAGGAAGTCGTGCAGCAGGCGCGGCATGTCGGGCGCGTGCGTGATCAGCTCGGGCAGGCGCTTGCGGAACTCTTCGCCCAGGCGCTGCGGGCTGTAGCGTTCGCGCAGGATGCGCTCCAGCACGGGCCGCGCCTCGGCCCAGATGTCGAGCTTGGGGTCCAGCAGCCGGCCCACGCCTTCGATGTTGAGCAGGGTCTTCTGCAGCAGGATCAGCTGGGGCTGCAGCGTGAGCTCGTAGCGCTGGGCGGTCTTGAACAGCTTCACCAGCACTTCGCCCAGCGAGATTTCGCTCAGCGGGCGGGTGAAATAAGGTTCGCAGACCGAGCGCGTGGCCGCTTCCAGTTCATCGATGCGGATGTGCGAGGGCATCCAGCCCGCCTCGATGTGCAGCTCGGCGATACGGCGGTAGTCGCGCTGGAAGATGGCCATGAAGTTTTCGGCCAGGTAGTACTGGTCGCGGCGGTCGAGCTGGCCGACGATGCCGAAATCGATGGCGATGAAGCGCGGGTTGTCCCTGCGCTCGGCGTCCACCCAGATGTTGCCGGCGTGGGCGTCGGCGTGGAAGAAGTTGTCGCGGAACACCTGCGTGTAGAACACGCGCACGCCCTTGGCGGCCAGGGCTTTGCGGTCAATTCCCGCTGCGTCCAGCGCCGCAACGTCGTCGGACGGGATGCCGCGCACGCGCTCCATGGTCAGCACGGTTTCGGTGCTGTAGTCCCAGAACACCTCGGGCACGTACAGGTCGTCGCTGCCCAGCCAGGTGCGGCGCATCTGGCTGGCGTTGGCGCCTTCGCGCTGCAGGTCGAGCTCGGCGAACAGGGTGGCTTCGATTTCCGACACCACTTCCTGGGCGCGGATCTTCTCGGCGTTGGGGTGGTGGCGGTCGGCCAGCGACGCGAGCGTGCGCAGCAGCTGGATGTCGGCGTTGATGCGCTTGCGGATGTCGGGGCGCAGCACCTTCACCACCACTTCGCGGCCGTCCTGCAGGCGCGCGGCGTGCACCTGGGCGATGGACGCCGAGGCCAGCGGGGTGAGTTCGAACTCGGAATAGATTTCGCTGACGGGCTTGCCTAGCGCGGCCTCGATGAGCGCGCGCGCCTCCTCGCCCGGGAACGGCGCCACGCGGTCCTGCAGCAGGGTGAGTTCCTGGGCGATGTCGGGCGGCAGCAGGTCGCGGCGGGTGGACAGCACCTGGCCGAACTTCACGAAGATCGGGCCCAGCTCCTGCAGCGCCAGGCGCAGGCGCTGGCCGCGCGGCAGCTCGCCCTCGCCGCTGCGGCGCGGCGTGACGGGCTTGAGCAGCCACAGCCAGGGGCCGAGCACGGTGGGCTTGAGGAAGTCGTCCAGGCGGTGGCGCAGCAGCACGCGCGCGATGCCAATGGCACGCAGCGTGGAGGTGACGCCGCGCGAACCGCCGCGCACCAGGTCCACGGTGCTCATGCGGGGCGGTCCGGGTTCAGGCGGGCGAAGCGCGCGGCCAGGCGTTCGGCACGGTCGCGCAGGTCGTCCACGTCGTCGTGGAAGGCGGCCAGTTCGGCCTTGCCGATGATGTCGCGGGATTCTTCGGTGAGGTAGTCGGCGGTGTCGCGGGTGAAGCCCTGGGCGAAGCCGGTGCCGGCCTTGAAGGCCTCGCGCAGCACGCGCGCCACCTGCGGCCCGATGATCGGCCCGAGCAGGTCGGCGAAGGGCTTGTCCCAGTCGGGGTCGAAGCGCTGGGCGAGGTGCTGCACGGTGCGCGCCAGTTCGGCGTCGCCGTTGATGCGCACCTTGCCCACCGGCGGTGCGCCGGGCGTGCGCAGGAAGGGCAGCTGCGACAGCACGCCGGAAATCGTGGCGCGGATGCCCAGGTCGGGTTCGTCGGTGGGCGGGCCCACTTTCAGGTGGCCATCGGCCACGGTGATGTCCAGCGCCACCGGCGGGGCCTCCAGGGCCAGGCCGATACGACGGCCGCCCAGGCGTTGGAGTGCCTGGGCGGTGTCGGGGTCAAGCGCGACGAGGCGGTTCAAGGCCTGTTCCAGCGCGCGGCCGGCCAGGGGCTTGAGGGCGTCGAAGGGGGAAGCGCTGCGGTCCGTCATGCGGCCATTCTAGCGGGGCCGCGTGAAAGAAACGGCGTGGACCCGACTATCCCTTCTTCAGGAAGGAAACGATGGCCAGGATCAGGAAGACGACGAACAGCACCTTGGCGATGGTGGCCGCGAGGCCCGCCAGCGAGCCGAAGCCGAGGACCGCCGCAATGATGGCGACGACGAGGAAGATCAGCGCGTAATGGAGCATGGTTGCTCTCCTTTTTTGGTGGGCCCGGCTGCGAAGGGTTCCGTGCAGGCAGGCCGACCCTAGCCCCCCCAGGCTGACTCGCCCCTGACACCGGGGGCCCGGCTTCCCGGGCGGTTCAGGCAGGCGCGAGCGTGCGCTACCGGGCAGACCACCAGGCCGCGAGGCGGCGAAGGCCCTCTTCGGTGGACACGCTGGGCGAATAGCCGAAATCACGCCGCGCCGCCGAGATGTCGTACCAGTGCGGGGTGGACAGCTGTTCGGCCAGGAAGCGCGTCATCGGCGGCTCGCCGCCCAGCCGCAGGACGCGCCAGGCCAGTTCGAGCACCGCGCCGGCGGCATAGGCCACCGCGTAGGGCACGGTGCCCTGCACCGGCGGCACGCCGGCGGCGACCAGCATGTCGTTGACGATCTGGCGCACCGGCCGCGGCTCGCCGTTGGAGATGAAGTAGGCCTTGCCGGCGCAGGCCGCGCCGGGCCGCAGCGCGGCGAACGCGTCCAGGTGGGCCTGGGCGGCGTTGTCGATGTAGGTGGTGTCCATGCGGTTGTGGCCGCCGGCGATGAAGCGCAGCCGGCCGGCGCGGGCCCGTTCCACCAGCCGCGGCAGCAGCTGGGTGTCGCCGGGCCCCCAGATCAGGCGCGGGCGCAGGGCGACGGTGGCCAGGGTGGCGTCGTTGGCGGCCAGCACTTCGATTTCGGCGATGAGCTTGGTGGCCGGGTAGGGCGCCTTGAAGTGCTTGCCGTAGGGCGTGTCGGCCTCGTTGCCGCCTTCCACCGGCGTGCGGCCGCTGTGGGTGACGCTGGGCGTGGACGTGTACACCAGCCGGCCGATGCCGTGCGCGCGCATCGCCGCCAGCACGTTGCGCGTGCCGGTGACGTTGGCGTCGAAGTAACTGGCGTGGCTGCCCCAGGCGCCGGCCTTGGCGGCGTTGTGGAAGATGGCCTCCTGCCCCGCGAACGCCGCATGCACCGCCGCCGCATCGGCCAGGTCGCCGCGCACCTGGCGCACGCCCATCGCCTCGAGCGCCGGCGAGTGGCTGCGCTGGAAGCTGCTGACGGCATGCCCCTGCGCCAGCAGCGCGCGACACAGCGCCTGCCCCAGGAACCCGCCCCCACCCGTCACCAGAACGTTCACGGAATTTGTACCAGGTACATTTTCATTCTCCCTGAAAATGTACCTGGTACATTTTCTTGGCCCAGAGGGCGAGGTGTTCGCGGCCGATCTTGGCGTTGTGGCGGATGTCCACCGGGAAGCCCGGGTGGACCAGGAAGGTTTCGATGCGGCCGGTGTGCACGTAGCCCATCGCGTGGCGCCGCAGCTCGGCGATCACGCGCGCGTGCTCGGCCTTCGGCAGGCCCTTGCGCATTTCCACGCACAGCACCGGCCGCTGTTTGCCCGGCTCGCCCACGCCCACCAGCGCGGTGCGCGCGACGTCGGGGTGGGTGTTGAAGACGGGTTCGACCTGCTCGGTGTACAGCCCGCCCAGCTCGGTGCGCACGCGGTGCGACTTGCGGCCGCAGAACCACAGCCGCCCCTGCGCATCCATCCGGCCCAGGTCGCCCATGCGGTGCACGATGCGCACGCTGCCGTCGGGCAGGGTTTCGCGGATCTTCGCCAGCGCGGTGGCCTGCGGGCGGTTGAAGTATTCATCGGTGGCCGTGGGTCCGGCGACGGTGATTTCGCCGATGGTCTCCGCACCCAGTTCGACCACGTCCGACCAGTCGGCGATGGCGTCATCGCTGATGCCGATCAGGCGCACTTGATTGGGCGGCACCGGGCGGCCGACGCAGGTGCCGGCGCCCTGTTCGGTGGCTTCGCGCGTGGACTGCAGCTCGCGGCCCTCGATCACCGCCACCGGCAGGCACTCGGTGGCGCCGTAGGGCGTCCAGAACTGCGCCGTTTCCGGCAGCAGCTCGCGCATCTTCGCCACCACGTCGGCCGGCACCGGTGCGCCGGCCGAAGTGACGCGGCGCAGGCCGGGCAGGGGTGCGCCGTGGTCGGCCAGCACGCGCATCAGCGCCGGCGAGCCGAACAGCTGGTCCACGCCGAAGCGTTCGATCGCGTCGAGCAGCTTGCGCGGGTCGGCCTTCGCCGGCCGCGTCGGGTCCATGTCGGGAATGATCGAGCTCACGCCCAGCGCCGGATCAAACAGCGCGAACGGCGGGAAGGTCGGCAGGTCCACGCCGCCGGGCACGATGCCGAACGCGTCGCGCAGCATGTCCACCTGCGCCACGAAATGCCGGTGGCGGTACACCACGCCCTTGGGCACGCCCGTGGAGCCGGAAGTGAACAGGATGGCCGCGACGTCGTCGGGCGACGTGTCGGCCAGCTGCGGCCCGGCGCCGGCGCCCGAGGCCTCCACGTCGTCCAGGCTCGCACCGCCCCAGAACCAGCGCCGCCCCGCCGTGACGACCACCTTGGCGCTGCGCGCCCAGCCCAGCACCACGCGCGCGGCGTGCGCCAGCGGGATGCCGATGAAGGCCTCGGGCGCGGCTTCGTCCAGGCACTGCTTCAGCGCGCGCTTGTCGATGCCCGGGTCCACCAGCACCGGCACCGCGCCCGCCTTGAACAGCGCGAACATCAGCAGGAAGAATTCGGGCGACGGCCGCACCATCACCACCGCACGCGTGCCGCGCACGATGCCCAGCCTGGCGAAGCCGGCGGCCAGCGCGTCCGAGCGCTGGTCGAGCTGGCGATACGTCAGCGTGACGTCGTAGCGCGCCATCCCACCCGCACCGCGCGGGCCCGGGCAGCGCATGGCGATGCGGTCGGGCGACTGCGCCGCCAGCCGCGGCAGCGCGGCGGCGATGTTGCAGGCTTCAGTCAAGCAGGTTGCGATCGAGGAAGTCGCGGATGCGCGGCACCAGCACCTTGTACTTGTCCTCGAGCACGTAGTGGCCGGCGTCTTCGTAGATCTGCTTCTCGGCGCGCGGGAGCGCGTCCTCGAAACCCTTGAGGAAATGATGGTCGAACACGAAGTCCTTCAGCCCCCAGCCGATGAAGGCCGGGCGGTTGGCGAACTCGGGCAGGCGGCGGCCGGCGTCCTCGACCAGGTCCCAGGCGCGGTCGCCTTCCCTGAGCGGGATGTCCTGCACGAAGCGCACGGTGGCGATGCGGTTGGCCCAGCTGTCGTAGGGCGCCAGCAGCGCGCGCTTCACGTCGGGATCGAGCTTGTTGACCACGCCGTCGTTGGCGGCGCCGGCCGCGAATGCGTTGGCGCCGCGGATCAGCCATTCGCCCAGGCGCCAGTTGCGGCCCAGGTTCAACTGCCAGGGCAGCGGCTTGGCGGCCGGCAGCGGGAAGGCGCCGGTGTTGAGGATGATGAGCCGCTTCACGCGCGAGGCGTGCTTGAGCGCCCAGCCGAAGCCGATCATGCCGCCCCAGTCGTGCACGGCCAGCGTGATGTTGTCGCCCAGGCCCAGATGATCGAGCAGCCGGTCGAGGTCCTGCACGCGGTTGCGCAGCGTGTAGCCGTAATCGGCGTCGCTGGGCTTGTCCGACAGCCCCATGCCGATGTGGTCGGGCACGATGCAGCGATAGTCGTCGCGCAGGCCCAGCACCAGGTGGCGCCAGTAGTACGACCATGACGGATTGCCGTGCAGCATCACCACCGGGTCGCCCTCGCCTTCGTCCAGGAAGGACTGGGTGAGGCCGTTCGGGTGCACGAACGACTTGGGCGTGAAGGGATAGTCCGGGAACGGACCCTTGGCGAGGACGCGGGCCTGTTCGGCGCTGAGGGTGGTCGGGTTCATGGGGCGGGATTCTACGCGAGGCCGCCGGACAGGCACCAAGTACGTGTGTCAGGCCGCTGACGCGCCCCCTTCGCAATGGGTATCGTGGGGGTTGTCCCGTGCCCCGGAGCCCGTCCATGAAACGCCCACTCGTCGTCGCCGCCGCGCTGGTGCTTGCCGTGGGGGCGGTGGGCTGGGTGGTGGTGCAGAAGCTGCGCGGGCCGGCCCTGGACGGCTACCAGGTGGCGTCGCGCCCGCTGGTGCAGACCGTGGTGGCCACCGGCCGGGTGGTGGCGGTGTCCCGGGCCCAGGTGGGCAGCCCGGTCACCGGCGTGCTGCTGGAGCGGCGCGTCGAGGAGGGTGACGCCGTAAAGCCCGGCGACGTGCTGGCCGTGCTGCGCAGCGACGACCTGCAGGCCGCCGTGCGCGAGGCCGAGGCCGCCCTGGCCCAGCTGCAGCAGTCCACCCGGCCGCAGGCGCAGGCCGCACTGCGCGAGGCCGAGGCCCGCCTGGCCCAGGCCAGCCGCGAGGCGGCCCGCCGCCGCGACCTGTTCCAGCGCCAGCTGATCGCGCGCGAAGCGATGGAACAGGCCGTGCAGGCCGAAACCATCGCCCGCAGCGCCGCCGAACAGGCGCGCCTGGCGTCCAGCTCGCTGTCCGAAGGCAATCCCAACGAAGCCGCGGCCCGCGCCCGCGTGGCCACTGCCCGGGCCCAGCTGGCCAAGACCACGATCCGCGCCGAAGTGGCCGGCACCGTGCTCACCCGCAACGCCGAGCCCGGCGACCTGGTGCAGCCTGGCCGCATCCTGTTCGAAATCGCCCGTGCCGGCGCCACCGAGGTGCTGGTGCCGCTGGACGAGAAAAACCTCGAAGTGCTGGCGCTGGACCAGCCGGCGATGTGCATCGCCGACGCCTATCCGTCGCGGCCCTTCCCCGCCCGGGTCACCTTCATCGCGCCCAGCGTCGACCCCCAGCGCGGCTCGGTGGACATCCGGCTGACGGTGGCCCCCGTGCCCGACTTCCTGCGGCAGGACATGACGGTGTCGGTGAATGTCGAAACCGGTCGCCGCGACAGCGCCCTGGTGGTTCCCAACGACGCCCTGTCGGAGGTGGACGGCGACCGGGCGCGGCTGTGGCGCGTGGCCGACGGCCGCGCCACCCGGCTCGAGGTGGTGCTGGGCCTGCGCGGCCTGGCCATGACCGAGATCACGGGCGGGCTGGAGGCGGGTGACTGGATCCTGGCCGACGCCAAGGCCGACATCGAAGAGGGCAGCCGCGCCCGCGTGCGGCAGGCGGCGCTGCCCGATGGCACCACCGACGCCGCCACCCGCAAAGAACTGCCGGCCAAGTTCGACTGACGCCGATGTGGATCGAGTGGACCATCGCCACCAAGTTCCTGCGCGAGGGAAAGGCGCAGAGCACGCTCATCCTGGTGGGCATCGCGGTGGGCGTGGCGGTGATCGTGTTCCTCACCGCGCTGATCACCGGCCTGCAGGGCAACATCATCAACCGCACGCTGGGCACGCAGGCGCACATCAAGGTGCAGCCCACCGAAGAAAGCAACCGCATCCTGGCGCCGGCCGACGGCGCGGTGCAGCTGGTGCTTGAAAACAAGCGCGCCCAGCGCCTGCGGTCTATCAACAACTGGCAGCAGGTGCGCGACGTGCTGGATACGATGCCGCAGGTCACCGCGGTGTCCCCGGTGATCTCCGGCCCGGCGTTCGCGCGCCGCGGCGAAGCGATCGAGTCGGTGGCGCTGGTGGGCATCGATGCGGCCCGCTACCAGCGCATCATCCCGATCCAGGACGACGTGATCGCCGGCGTGTTCCGCATCGGTGCCGGCGATGCGGTGATCGGCAAGCAGCTGGCGGCCGACCTGGGCCTGCGCGTGGGCGACAAGCTGCGGCTCGACGGCGGCCAGGGCCGCGAGAGCGTGGTGAACGTGGCCGGCATCTTCGAGCTGGGCGTGCGCGAGCTCGACGCACGCTACGTGTACCTGGACATGAAGCAGGCACAGTCGCTGCTCAACCTGCCGGGCGCGGCCACCCTGATCGACGTGACGGTGGATGACATCTTCGCCGCCAAGGCCGTGGCCGCGCGCATCGCCCGGCTCACCGGGCTGAAGGCGGAAAGCTGGATGGAAACCAATGCCCAACTGATGAACGCCCTGCGCTCGCAGAGCCTGAGCACGCAGATGATCAGCGTGTTCGTGGCGCTGAGCGTGGCGCTGGGCATCGCCAGCGTGCTGTCGGTGAGCGTGGTGCAGCGCACGCGCGAGATCGGCATCCTGCGCGCCATGGGCACCAGGCGCGGGCAAATGCTGCGCGTGTTCCTGGTGCAGGGCGCGCTGTTCGGCGCGGCGGGCTCGGTGATCGGCGGGTTGGCTGGCTACGGGCTGGTGGGCGCGTTCAATACCTTCGGGCCCAAGCTTTTCTACATCCCGGTCAACCCGTGGCTGCTGGTGGCGGCGTCGGTGCTGGCCACCGTGACCGGCATCGTTTCGGCGGCCATCCCGGCGCGGCGCGCGTCGGGGCTGGACCCGGTGGAGGCGATCCGCCATGTCTGACACCCACGACGGCGCCCAGGAAGTGCTGCGGCTGCAGGGCCTGAAAAAAAGCTACAACGTCGGCAAGCCCACCGAGGTGGAAGTGCTGCACGGGCTGGACCTGCGCCTGCAGCGCAGCGATTTCGCCGCGCTGGTGGGCGCGTCGGGCTCGGGCAAGAGCACGCTGCTGAACCTGATCGGGCTGCTGGACAAGCCCACCGACGGCGAACTGTTCCTGCTCGGCGAAGCCACCCGCGCCATGGACGACGCGCGCCTGACGGCGCTGCGCGGCAGCGAGATCGGCTTCGTGTTCCAGTTCCATCATCTGATCCAGGCCTTCACCGCGCTGGAGAACGTGCTGATGCCGCTGATGGTGGCCACCGGCAAGCCGAGCCGCGAGCAGCTCGACCGCGGCCGCGGCCTGCTGGCTGAAGTGGGCCTGGCCGGGCTGGAACACCGCAAGCCCGACCAGCTGTCGGGAGGCCAGCAGCAGCGCGTGGCCGTGGCCCGCGCGCTGGTGACGCGCCCGGCCCTGCTGCTGGCCGACGAACCCACCGGCAACCTCGACAGCAAGTCGGCGGCGGAAGTGTTCGAACTATTCCGCAAGTTCAACCGCGAGTTCGGCTGCGCCGTGCTGCTGGTGACACACGACCCGCGGCTGTCGGAGCAGTGCGACCGCACGCTGACGCTGGTGGACGGCCGGCTGGAAAGCGACAGCGGCAAATAGCCGCGTTATTTGCCTCTCACCAGCAGCTTGGGGAACTGCCGCGGCTGCGAACGCAGGTACTGCGGCGGCACCGCCACCGAGGCGCCCAGGTGCGCGGCCGCGTGCCAGGGCCAGTGCGGGTCGTAGAGGATGCCGCGCGCAATCGCCACCAGGTCGGCGTCGCCGGTAGCGACGATGGCTTCGGCATGGTCGAAGTCGGTGATCATGCCCACCGCCACCACCGGAATGCCGACCGCCTGCTTCACCGCGCGCGCCAGCGGCACCTGGTAGCCGGGGCCCACGGGGATGGCCTGCGCCGGATGCAGGCCGCCGCTGGACACATGGATGGCGCTGCAGCCGCGCGCCTCGAGTGCCTTGGAGAAGGCCACGGTCTGTTCGATGTCCCAGCCGCCCGGCACCCAGTCGGTGCCCGACAGGCGCACGCTGACCGGGCGCTCGGCCGGGAAGGCGGCACGCACGGCGTCGAACACTTCCAGCGGGAAGCGCATGCGGTTTTCCAGCGAGCCGCCGTAGTCGTCGTCGCGCCGGTTCGACAGCGGCGACAGGAATTCATGCAGCAGATAGCCGTGCGCGGCGTGGATCTGCACGGCGTCGAGGCCCAGCCGCGCCGAGCGGCGCGCGGCCGCGGTGAAGGCGTCGCGCACTTCGTCCATCTGCTCGCGGGTCATCGCCAGCGGCGCGAGGTCGGCCTCGTTGAACGGCAGCGCCGAGGGCGCCACCGTCTGCCAGCCGTGCGCATGGTCGGGGGCGATCTGCTTGCCGCCGTGCCAGGGCAGGTCGGTGGACGCCTTGCGGCCGGCGTGTGCGAGCTGGATGGCGATCGGCATCGCCGACCAGCGGCGCACGCCTTTCAGAACGGCGTCCATCGCCGCTTCCGTGGCGTCGTCCCACAGGCCCACGTCGCCGTAGGAAATGCGGCCTTCGGGCAGCACCGCCGTGGCTTCGATGGTGAGCAGCGCGGCGCCCGAATGCGACAGCTGGCCCAGGTGGATCAGGTGCCAGTCGGTCATGCCGCCGTCCACGGCCGAGTACTGGCACATCGGCGCGATGACGATGCGGTTGGCCAGCTGCAGCGCGCCGATGCCCAGCGGTTCGAAGAGTTTGGCAGTGCTCATGCGGTCCAGGCATCCATGGTGAGTTCGAACGAACGCACGCGCGCGGCGTGGTCGAAGACGTTGGCGGTGAGGATGAGTTCGTCGGGACGATGGCGCTCGACGAAAGCCTGCATGGCCGCGCGCACCGTGGCCGGCGAACCCACCGCGCGGCAGGCCAGCGTGCTGTCGATCATGTGCTTCTCGGCGGGCGTGCAGTAGTCGTCGATGGCGGCGGCGCTTTCCAGCGGCGGCGGCACCAGCCCCGGGCGGCCGCGGCGCAGGTTCACGAAAGCCTGCTGCTGGGTGGTGAACAGGCGCGCGGCTTCTTCGTCGGTGTCGGCCGTGACCACGTTCAGCGCCAGCATCGCGTGCGGGCGTGCCAGCCTGGCCGACGGTGTGAACTCACGGTGGTAGACGGCCAGCGCCTGGTCGAGCGCGTCGGGCGCGAAGTGCGAGGCGAACGCGTAGGGCAGGCCCAGCGCCGCGGCCAGGCGTGCGCCGAACAGGCTCGAGCCGAGGATCCACGCTTCGATGGCCACGCCCGCGCCCGGCACCGCCTGCACGGCCTGGCCCGGCGCGGCGGGCTCGAAATAGCGCAGCAGCTCCACCACGTCGGACGGGAATTCCTCGGCGTTGGCGTAGTAGCGCCGCAGCGCCTTGGCCGCGGCCTGGTCGGTGCCCGGCGCGCGGCCCAGGCCCAGGTCGATGCGGCCCGGGAACAGGCAGCCCAGCGTGCCGAAGGCCTCGGCCGCCTGCAGCGGCGAATGGTTGGGCAGCATGATGCCGCCGGCGCCCACGCGGATGGTCTTCGTGCCGCCGGCCACGTGGCCGATCAGCACCGCCGTGGCCGCGCTGGCGATGCCCGGCATGTTGTGGTGCTCGGCCAGCCAGTAGCGGCGGTAGCCCAGGCGCTCGCCGGCACGCGCGAGGTCGAGCGCGTTGGCGAAGGTCTGCGCCGGCGTGCTGCCGACGGTGACGGGGGCGAGGTCGAGGATCGAGAGCGGGGTCATGGGCTAGCGTTCTTCGACCTCCAGCACGATGCCCAGGCTGCGCGCGCTGTCCTGCGCGACGTCCAGTGCGCGCTGGATTCCGTCGTCGTCCGTCGCGGCGACCGCGACCAGGTGCGTGCCCGGCCCGATGTCGTCGCTCAGGCCGGCGGAGCTGGAGTCCGGGTCGTCCATGTGCGGCATCAGGTCGGCGATTTCCTCGACCGACTCGATGCCTTCGAGCGCGGCGACGCGGTTCATCAGTGCAGCCGCGTCATCTTCGCTGGCGGTCAAACGGAACTGAACGGTGGCCATGGCAATCTCCGTGCGGAACGAGCCCCATTAAGCGGCGTCGATACGGAATCGCGGCCCAACGGCGTGCCGGCATGTGGCGCATCACTGCCCCTCGCCTCGCCGTTGCCGCCACCGAGGGAGGTCAACGCGGACCCTCGAACCGCAGCCACAGGCCGCGCGCTTCGAGCGGCGGCACCCAGGGATACCCGGCGCCCAGGTGCTTTTTCGCGATACCGGGATCCTGGACGCGGAACTGAACGCCGAGGATGGGCCGGCCCGGACCTGTTTGCCGCGCACCCGAAACCACCACCACGCGGCCATTGTTGACGGTGAATACGTCAGCGCGCGCCCTGCCTGGCACCCGGACCGTTTCCTGGCTTGCCACGGCGCCCAGTGCCAACAGCAGCCCGCGCAGGCTTTCGCCGCCCGGCCTGTCCAGCGCCAGCCAGACCTCCGGCATGGCGACGGCGGTGTTGGCATGCACCAGGTGCTCCGGCCTGTCCGTCGGTGATCGGTTGTCGCGAACGAAGAAGATGAAATCAAGCCGCGGGTCGACCAGGGTGAGCAGGCCGTTCTCGTCCACGAATCCGATGTCCGAACGGCCAAGCGCCGATGTCAGCGCCCGCCAATCCCTGGCGTGGAACGAGAGGAAGGCGGGGCCTTGTCCATCGCGCAGGAACCGGGAGTACACCCGCGTCAGTTCGTCGCCGGGTTGGGCGGGCGGCGAGATCAGTTCGATGCCCGAGCCATCCTTGAACTTGATGTGGCTGTTGCGAAGCCCGTTCGCATGGGCTCGGCCCGGCTTGAGCGAAAATCCCAGCCGCCGGTACGACACCTCGGCTTGTTCGAGGTTGTCCACGACGACCGGCATGTGGTCGATGCCCACCAGGGAGGGGCCGGGCGCCGTCGATGCGTCCCCACCCCACGCGAGGCCCGGGGCAAGAAGCGCCAGGGCCAGGCACATGCCGTTGCGAATCTTCGTGATCACGGCGGGTCAGCCCCGGAACGTCTGCAGGTGCACGCTGGTTTCGGTGGCGCTGACGCCCGGGATGCCGCGGATGCGCTCGAGTGCGGCCGACAGGTCGGCCAGGCTGCCCACGCGCAGTTCCGCCAGCAGGTCCCAGCGGCCGTTGGTGTCGTGCAGGGCGGCCACGCCGGGTTCGCCCAGCAGGGCGCGCACCACCGGGTGCTGGTTGCCTTCCACGGCCAGCGAGGTCCACGCGCGGATCTCGTCGGGCGTGGCGTCGGGGCGCAGGCGCAGGGTGTAGCCGGTGATCACGCCCTCGCGCTGCAGGCGCGCCATGCGGTTGGTGATGGTGCCGCGGGACACGCCCAGGGCCTTGGCCAGGTCGGCCACGGCGGCGCGGGCGTCGTGGCGGAGTTTGGCGATCAGGCGGTGGTCGAGGTCGTCCATTTGCGCACTCCGGCAATTCCTACTGGCTATTTAGCAGGTTTCTGACGAAAACGTGGCATTCCTGCCGTTTCGCGCTGCCGCGCGGCTGCGGACAATGGCGGCACACGAACCCACCCCGCCGGAGACCGACCATGGCCATGACCCAGCTCACCACCCAGGACCTCACGCGCATCGTCGCCGCCAACGGCCTGCCGTCCCTGCTGGGCCGCCTGGTGGACTACCTGGAGGCCGATTTCCGCCGCTGGCCCGACTTCGACAAGTGCGCCCGCACCGCGGCCCACTCCGAGGTGGGCGTGATTGAGCTGATGCCGATTTCCGACGCGCGCGACTTCAGCTTCAAGTACGTCAACGGCCATCCGGGCAACACCCGGCTGGGCCTGTCGACCGTGGTCGCCTTCGGCGTGCTGGCCGACATGGAAACCGGCATGCCCTCGCTGATCAGCGAGCTGACCCTGACCACCGCGCTGCGCACCGCCGCCACCTCGGTGATGGCGGCCAAGGTGCTGGCGCGCAAGGACTCCCGCACCATGGCCCTGATCGGCAACGGCGCCCAGAGTGAATTCCAGGCGCTCGCCTTCCACCACCTGATGGGCATCGACGAAGTGCGCGTGTTCGACGTCGACCCGGCGGCCACCGACAAGCTGGTGCGCAACCTGGCCGCCGCCGCGCCGGGCCTGCGCGTGGTGCGCAGCGCCAGCGTCGCCAAGGCCGTGCGCGGCGCCGACATCGTCACCACCGTCACCGCCGACAAGGCCAACGCCGACATCCTGACGGCGGACATGATCGAGCCCGGCATGCACATCAACGGCGTCGGCGGCGACTGCCCCGGCAAGACCGAGCTGGCCACCGACGTGGTGGCGATGGCGTCGGTGTTCGTGGAGTTCGAGCCGCAGTCGCGCATCGAAGGCGAAGTGCAGCAGATGGCCGCCGACTTCCCGGTGACCGAACTGTGGCGCGTGCTGACGATGCAGGCCGCGGGCCGCCGCAACTCCGCCGAAGTCACGCTGTTCGATTCGGTGGGCTTCGCGCTGGAAGACTATTCGGCGCTGCGCCTGGTGCGCGATTGCGCCCTCGAGATGGGCCTGGGCCACGACGCCGGCCTCATCCCGTCGCTGCGCGACCCGAAGGACCTGTTCGGCGAGCTGGCCGCCGCGCCGAAGATCCAGCGGGCCGCCTGAAAATCTGTTTTCCCCGGCGGGTCGTACGACCCGCTTTTTTCCTCCCCCGAAAGGAAAACCGCCCCCATGGGGCGGTATTTTTTTGGGCGGAGTTCGTCTGAATTTTTTTCGTGGACACCGCCGAATTCGCGCGCAGCGATGTAAGTATCAGCATCGCTGTAGGCCATCGCTAACATCGCACTTTTCGTTGACAACCCGTGAACGCACGATGCAATGTCTGGCGGGCTTCGCGAAGCTGCAACTGTCCTGCTGCAGTCTTCGCAGAACCGGATGTTGGTGCGTCGCGCGGCAACGGCACTTGAATTGCGGTGGGTCGTCAAACCACCGCATCCCCCCGCTTGGAGCCATCGCAATGGTTCGCTTGATATCGCTTCTTGTGGCAGCCGCGATGGCATTGTCCGCGGGTTTTTTCCTGTTCTTTCGCGCTCAGGATGAAACCGGCGCCGCTGCTCCTCCGGTGAGCTCGACCCACGCGACCGCGGACAAGGCGCGCCCGGTCAACGAAGGCCCACGGCCGGGTGGCTCCCACTCCGCTGCGTCGTTGCGCAGCCCCTTCCTGTTGCCGACGGCAAGCGAACTCTCAGGCAACGGGCTCGAGATCATTTCGCGATACAGACAAGACGCACTGCAAGGCGACGGAGAGGCGGCCTATGCGATCTTTCGCGTGCTCACCGAGTGTGAGCAGCGGATCCTGGCCCAACCCGGGCTTGAAACAGGGATCGACTGCGCAGGCATCACCCCGGAGCAGATGGGTGAATCCCTCCAGTTCCTCAGGATCGCGGCGGACTCTGGCGTGCTCCAGGCACAGTTGAGCTATGTGAGCTTCGCAAGCGCACAGTTCCAGACCGTGGCCGACATCGCCCGGAACACCGATGAGTTCGAAAGTTTCAAGGCGGATTCGATGCGCTATCTGTCGTCGGCCGCCAGGTCGGGAAGCGTGGAGGGCCTGCTGGCCATGTCCGACGCGCACAGGCAGGGCTTGCTCACTGCGCAGAGCGACCTGCAGGCGTTTGCGTACCTGCATGCAGTGAGCCGATCAGGACTGGCGAGCTCGGCGAATCCGGCGCTGGCGCGTCTTGGCGCCCGGTTGAGTCAACAAGAATTGCGGCAGGCGACGCTTCTGGGGGATCGCCTTTACCGTCAATGCTGCAACTAGAAGAAGTAAATCGCTGCATCCAACTTGGGGAAAACAATCATGAAGTATCTGTTCTCGTTCCTTCTTTTCCTTGCGGCGTCGTCCAGCGCACAGGCCGACGAATACGGTCCCTTCCTTTGCGGGACCGGCTGCACCTTCGCAGGCGCCATTGGCGTGCCGCCCGATGGGGAAACCCAGCTCTTCATTGGCGAGGTGGTGAACAACTACGATGACGGGCAGTACGAGGTCGGCGATACGGTCGTGATCTGCAACGGAACCACGTGCGCCACCTACCGCTTCTCGGGCTTCAGCTTCAGGTTGGTGTCCAGGGTTGCGGACAGCGGCGGCCCTTACTGGAACACCCGTCCGGTTGGCAGCGGCGGCTCGGGCGGCAACTTCACCGGCAGCGGCGGATATTCGTTCGGCGTGGTCGGCTTCCGGCCCATTTACATGACCGGCTATGTCACCGTGAACGGAGTGACGTACGCCCAGGAGATTCTGGTGGGCTGGGAGCCGATCTACGGCTCTTATCGCAACCAGGCGCTCTGAGCAACGCGGGTCGCTTTTGAAAACATGCCCTGGGTATTTACCCAGGGCATTTCATTGATTACCAGACCACCTCGGCCATCGAGCAGTTCAGGCCCGAGCCGATGCCCAGCAGGGCCACGCGGTCGCCCTTCTTCAGGCGGCCCATGTCGCGCAGCTTGCTCAGCATGAACGGGGGCAGGTTCTTGGCTTTCAGGCTTCCACCACCAGCGGCCCGCTGCCCGCAGCGGGCACCGCCTGGCACAGCAACACGTGGCCGGGTTCGACCACGCTGGCGGGCGGCGTGGCGTAGGTCACGCTGCCGGATTTCAGGGCGTGGCTGCAGCTGCCGCACATGCCTTGGCGGCAGGAATGGGCGGGGTTCAAGCCGCGCGATTCGGCCAGCTCCAGCAGGCTGCCGCTGTCCGGCGTCCAGCGCGCTTCCTTTGCCGAGTTGGCGAAGAACACCGGCACCGCTTCTTTGGACACCTCCGCCGCCACCGGCGCATTGTCGCGGCGCAACCCCGCCGGACCGAACGATTCGGCGTGGATGTGTCCGTCCGGCACGTTCAGGCTGCGAAGGCCGGCGTACAGGGCCTGCATGAAGGGCGGCGGGCCGCACAGGTAGAAGTCGAACTCGTCGAACGGCAGCACCGACTTGAGCAGGGTCAGGTTGATGCGGCCCTTGGCGTGGAAATCCACGCCCTCGCGCGCGTCGGGGCCGGGCTCTTCCAGCACGTGCACCACCTGCACTTCGCCGCGCGCCGATTCGGCCACCTTCGCCACTTCGTCAAAGAAGCCACGCTCACGCTCGTCGCGGCCGCCGTGGATGAACCAGGTGGGCCGGATGCGGCGCTTGCGCACGCCTTCGTAAACCACGTGCCGCAGCATGGCCAGCATCGGCGTGATGCCGACGCCCGCGGAAATCAGCACCAGCGGCCGGGCCTGCAGCGCATCGACGGTGAACGTGCCGCGTGGTGCGCGCGCCTGGATGAGGTCGCCCACCCTGGCGCGCTCGTGCATGAAGCTCGAGAACAGCCCCTGCTTGCGAATGCTCAGCCGGTAGACGCCGTCCGAGGGCGCCACCGACAGGGTGTAGGTGCGTTCGGTGGGCGCCTCGCCCGGCTGCAGCACGGCGCGCACCGGCAGGTGCTGGCCGGCCTCGAACAGGCCCAGCCCGCCGCCATCTTCGGGCTCGAGCCAGAACGACTTCACCACCGCCGATTCGTCCACGATGCGCGCGATGCGGAAAGGCCGCCACTGCTCGCGCAGCTGTTCGGCCTGCAGGCGCAGGCCGGTTTCTTCCCACGACCCGGTCAGCATGGAATTCATCGACGCCTGCCCGGCATCGCCGCGCAGCGCCAGCGCACCGCGCCGCAGCACCCAGCGCTCCACGTCCAGGTGCCACAGCCGCTCGGCGCCCTGGAAGAACCGCACCTCTTCGGCGTCGAAGTCCAGCACCACCCGGCCGCAAAGCTGCAGCACGTCGCCGGTGCTGAAATCGACGAACAGCAGTCCGGCGCGCGGGTTGCTCAGGAAATTTCCCAGCGTGTTGAAGTGCAGGTTGCCGGCGAAGTCCGGCACGCTCAGCCGGTTGCCCTGCACGCGCACGAAGCCGGGTTTGCCGCCGCGGTGCGAAGCGTCCACCGCGCGCGCGCCGTCGGCGTGGTCGACGTAGCTGGCGACGAAGAAGGTATCGGCCGCTTCGACCATGGCGATGGCCGCCGCGTCCAGCGCCTGGCCGTGGCGGACGTCGCCGGCGGGCTGGCTGCCCGGCGCATGCGCGAACTGCAGGCCGCGCGCCTGGATGTACTGCGGGCAGTTGCCGAAGGCGTGCTCCACCTTGAGCTGCAGCCCGTGCGGTGTCGGCTGCAGCTGTCCGTTCACCCGGTTGCGCCGGCGCGAATGCAGCTCAATGCCCAGCAGGCCGATCGCGGCGCCCGCCTGCCAGCCCGCCAGGGCGGGATCGTGCGCGGCCGGCGCCACGGAGAAGTCCAGCAAGGTCGGCTCGGGCGACGTGGCGAAGCCGGGCTCGCCTTCGAGCAGGGTTGCCCACGGGTCACCCTGCGCGTCCACCGTGGCCAGCACCATGAACGGCAGCTGGGCATAGAACCGACGATGCTGGTCGGGCATGAAGTCGCGCACCACCCGGCTGCCGAACTGCGCCATCCGGTCGGCCACGCCCAGCTGCTGCTGGATGGCGACTTCACCGGCATGGAAGGGCGATGGCGGTGCAATGTTCATGCAGTTCTCCAGGGCGCGACGGGCAATGGTTCAAAAAGCAAAACGGCGGCCGAAGCCGCCGTGGTGTTGCCGAAGTTCGATCAGGCGCGAAGTCCGACCGCGGTGGCCTGCATGGGCACGAAGCCCGGCAGCGCCTCCACGTTCTTGAGCCAGGCGCGCACGGCCGGGTACGAATCCAGCGAAACGTTGCCTTCCGGCGCATGCGCGATGTAGGTGTAGGCGGCGACGTCGGCGATGGTCGGCTTGCTGCCCACCAGCCACTGGCGGCCCTGCAGCTCTGCCTCGACCACCTTGAGCAGCGCATGGGCGTTGGCGATGGTTTCTTCCGGGTTGTAGCCGGCGCCGAACACCGTGATCAGGCGGGCACGGGCCGGGCCCGAAGCGATCTGGCCGGCGGCCAC
>JAPLSJ010000053.1 GCA_026398695.1 Arenimonas sp. | reverse complement strand
CCAAGCGTCCCAGGGCCGGCGGAACGGCGCCGGCACCGCAGCCCCGAGGCACGACCGCAGGGCGCGCAGCCTTGGCCAGCGGGTTCGCGCGGCCCGGTGCGTCGCCAGGGCCTCGGCCCAAAGCAGCCGCCACTGACGCGTCCGTGCCAACCCGCGGTAATGGTCGCCCACGGAATAAAGATTGTCCGCCGGCACGCCGTCCATCACGCACCGCACGCCCGCCTGCGCCGCCGTGGCATACACCGCACTCACCAGCGGCATCGTCCCGTCGAACGGCTCCACCATGTGGTCCAGCTGGTCGTGCACCGCAGGCGTCACGGCGTCGAGCGCCGCCAAGTCCACCAGATGGGCATCGAATGCGAAGGAATCGACCATCGCCCGCACGCACTCGGTTTCGATGCACGGCCCCTGGCTGTTGACCGCCGAAAACGTCGGCAGCCTTTCGCCGGGGGGAAGCATCCCCTGCGCCAGCGCCGCCACCGACGAAGAATCCAGCCCGCCGCTCACCATCGACCCCACGCGCCCGATGCCGCGCAGGCGGTCGCGCACGGCGGCTTCCAGCGTGCTGCGAACGGCCTCGACCCAGCCGGCTTCGGTGGTGGGCAGGTCAGTGGGGCGGTGCATCAGGGGGTGCCAGTACTCGGCCTGTAGGGCGCCGCTGGCGTCCACCTGCAGGGTACGGGCCGGGGGCAGGCGCTCGGCATCCAGCCAGAACGTGCTGGTGCGGTCGATGCCTTCCAGGTCGCCCATCAGGGCATCGGCGATGCGGCCCTCGTTGATACGCCGCGGCACGTCGGGCAGGCCCAGCAGGGCGTCGGTGTCGGACGCGAACGCAAACAGCTTGCCCGGCACGTGGTGGAAGCAGAAGGGCCGCACGCCCATGATGTCGCGCGCGCAGAACAGGGACTGGGCCTTCGGGTCCCAGAGGGCGAAGGCGAAGTCGCCGCGCAGGCGGTCGGCGCAGCCCTCGCCCCAGCGCTGCCAGGCGGCGTGCAGCAGTTCGCCGTCGCCCACCTCGTCCGCCGGGCGCGCGATGCCCAGCTCGGCCAGGAGCTGCGGCCGGTTGTCCAGGCGGCTGTCGGAGACCACCACGCAGCCGGTATCCGGGTGCACCCAGGGCTGGTGCTCGGCCAGGGCTTCGGGCGTGGTGGCCAGCAGCGCCTGGCCGAAACCGGCGTTGCCTTCGGCCCGCGCGGCCTGGCGGTCGGGGCCGCGGCGCCGCATCGGCGCCAGCATGGCCTCGACGTCGGCCACCGCCACGGGGGCGCCGTCGAGCCGCACGAGGCCGGCGATGCCACTCATGGGGTGCTGGGTTCGGTCAAACGCATGGCGCCAATGATACGCAGGGGGCGTGGCTATGATGGCGGCATGAACCTGGCATTCCCGGCATGACTGCACGCGACGACTTGGCCTCTTACCTGGCCAGGGCTGCTACACCGTGGCCGGCGTCCGCGGGGCTCGAGGCGGCCATGGCCGAAGACGTGGTGGCCCTGGTGGATGCGCGCATCCGCTCGGCCCCCTCAGCCGTGCCCGAGGCGGTGCAGCGCGCCTTCGCCGACGCGGCGCGCGGCGAGGCCGCGCAGCTGATGCTGCGCCAGGCCGAAACCCGCCGCGTGCTGGCGCGCTTCGCGCAGGCGGGCCTGCCGGTGCTGATGCTCAAGGGCTCGGCGCTGGCGTACTGGGCCTACCCCGCGCCGCACCTGCGGCGGTGCGCCGACGTGGACCTGCTGTTTGCTTCCCGCAGCGACGCCTTGGCCGCCGCGGCGCTGCTGGCGGACGACGGGTACGCGCTGCGCCAGCATTTCGGCGAAGCGGCCACGCGCGAGTTCCTGTGCCGGCGCAACGCCGACACCGGCGCCGCGATTGAAATGGACATGCACTGGGCGCTGTCCAGCGCCCCGGTCTTCGCCGACCGCTTCACTTTCGCCGAGCTGATGGCCGCGTCCATCCCCTTGCCCGCGCTGGCGCCCGGGGCCCGCGGCCTGTGCGCGGTGCACGCCCTGCTGCACGCCTGCCTGCACCGCGCCTCGGACCTGTCCAACGGCGGCGGTGAAAAATTGAAGTGGCTCTACGACCTGCACGTGCTGGCCGGCGCGCTGGATGCCGCGGGCTGGGAACAACTGCGCGCGCTGGCGGTGGAGCGTGGCCTGGCGGGGGTGTGCACCGATGGCCTGGCCGAGGCCGCGCGGCTGTTCGGCACGCCCTTGCCCGAGAGGGAGATGGCCGTGCTTCGGGTGGCCGCATCGGAGGAAACCATCGATGTCGCACGGCTGCGCGGGTGGATCTATTTCCAGCGCCAGAACCTGCGCGCGCTGCCCGACGCGCGTTCGCGCCTGCTGTGGATATGGCAGCGGCTGCGGCCAACCGCGCATTACCGCGAAGACGTGGGCGTGGCGGGCATCGGATTGCTGGGTGATCGCATTCGCCGCGCGCTGCGCCAGCTTCGCCGCTGAGCGCCGGCCCCTGTAGGAGGGCCTTCAGGCCCGAAGCCCTTCGCCAAAAAGCTTCGGGCCTGAAGGCCCTCCTACAGGGGTGGGTTACAGGCCTTGGAAGGGGTGGTGGGTCAATTGGCTTTGGGCCAGGGCCACGCCTTCGAGCTCCACCCAGGCGTGGGCATCCAGGGTCTCGCCATTTTTTTTCACGCCGATCTTCAGCTGCGCATCCAGTCCGCGGCGGCGCAGCGAGGTGCGCACGGCCAGGGCCTGACGCAGGCAGGTGGTGGTGACGGGGCCGCGGCGGCCGGCGATGGCGGCGAGTTGGGCGTAGGCCTCGGCCTGCGCCAGGTCGTCGGCGGTCGCGGGCCGCAGCGGGGCCTGGCCGCCCACGCGGGCGCAGGCTTTCGCGGCCCGCTGGAATCCCGCCACGCGGATCAGTGCGCCGATGGCCGGCAGCACCGTCGCCAGCACCACGAGCTGTCGTTTCTGTTGGCCGGTGAGCGCACGCCAGCCCGCCAGCGACCGGCCCATGGTCAGTCGACCGTCACCAGCCCGGCATCGGCGAGCTGGGCCACCAGGGCCAGCAGGTCGTCGTGCAGGCGTTCGCGCGGGGCGTCGTATTCGGCGGCCAGGGTGTCGAGCACCTGCTGCAGCGGCTGGTCCTGGGCCATCAGGTGCCAGATGCGCGTGCCCACCGGGTCGAGGCCGAAGTAGCGTTCGCTGGCGAGGTCGAGCAGCACCACTTCGCCACCCACGTCCTGGCACAGGACGTCGGCGGTGGGTTTGGCGCGCTGTGCTAGCGTTATGTGCATGGGGAAAATCTTTGTCCGAAGTCGTGGTGGGCCATGCGCGACGATGACGTAGCGCAGGCGGAGTCTAGCCCATCGGCCAGCGCGGTTCCGTCCGGCCCCGGCCTCGTCGGCCTGCTGCTGCGCTACGCCCGGCCGCACCGGGCGGCGCTGGCCGGTGCGGTGGTGCTGATGGGGTTGGGCAGCCTGCTCACGCTGTCCATGCCGTGGTTCGCCGCCAAGGTGGTTGAAAGCATGCTGGCCGGCCGCCTGCCCGGCGCGCTGATGCTGGCCTGGCTGGTGGTGATGGCCGCGCTGGCTGGCGTGGCGTTCGCGCAGGGCATGCTGCTGGGCATCACGCGTTCGCGCATCACGGCCGACCTGGGCAGCGACCTCTACGACCACCTGCAGTCGCTGCCGGTGGGTTGGCACCACGCGCGGGCGCGCGGCGAGGTGCTGTCGCTGCTGGGCAATGACGTGTGGAAGCTCGGCCAGTTCCTTTCCGGCACGGTGGTGCCCTTGCTGCCGCTGCTGCTCACCTGCGCCGGCGCGCTGTTCATGCTGGTGCGCATCGAGCCGATGACGGGCCTGGTGGTGGCGGTGGGCGTGCCGCTGATGGTGCTGGGGCTCAAGATCGCCACGCGCCACCTGCGGCCGCTGGCGCATGCGGCCAACCAGGCCGACGCCGAGCGCTTCGGCCTGGCCGAACAGAATCTGTCGGTGCTGCCGGTGATCAAGGCCTTCACCCGCGAGGGCGAGGAATCACGGCGTTTCCTGGCGCAGTCGCACAAGGTGCGCGACCTGGAGATCCGCCAGCTGTGGACCGAATCGCTGCTGTCGCCGGTGGTGCGGCTGGTGGCGTCGGCCGCGGTGCTGGGCCTGCTGTGGCTGGGCGGGCAGGGCGTGGTGGGCGGGCAGCTGTCGCCGGCCGACCTGGTGGCGGTGCTGCTTTACGGCCTGCTGCTGACGCAGCCGGTCAGCCAGCTGGCCGGCGTGTACGGCGGCGCACATGCCGCGCGCGGCGCAGCGCAGCGTCTGCAGGACGCGTTCGCGGCGCAGCCCGAGCCCGAGGGCGGGCAACTCGTGCTGCCCACGGTGCGCGGCGCCATAGCGTTCGAAGCGGTGGCCTTCGCCTATCCCGGCCGGCCGCCGGTGTTCGACGGCGTGGACCTGGCCCTGCAGGCAGGCGAAACCGTGGCCATCACCGGCCCCAACGGCGCCGGCAAGAGCACGCTGGTGCACCTGCTGATGCGCTTCGCCGATCCGTCGTCCGGGCGCATCACGCTCGACGGCGTGGACGTGCGCGAGTTCACGCTGCGCAACCTGCGCTCGCACATCGGGCTGGTCAGCCAGAACGTGCTGCTGCTCAACGACACCATCGGCCACAACATCGCCTACGGCCGCCACGGCGCCACCCAGGCGCAGGTGGAACAGGCGGCGCGCGCGGCGCATGCGCACGCCTTCATCAGCCAGCTGCCGCAGGGCTACGACACGGTGATTGGCGACGAAGGCGTGCGGCTGTCAGGCGGCCAACGGCAGCGCCTGTCGCTGGCGCGCGCGCTGCTCAAGGACCCGGCGGTGCTGGTGCTGGACGAAGCCACCGCGATGTTCGACCCCGAAGGCGAGCGCGATTTCATCGCGCAGTGCCACGACCTGCTGCGCGACCGCACCGTGCTGCTGATCACCCACCGCCCCGCCAGCCTGGCGCTGGCCGACCGCATCGTGCACCTGGACGCCGACAAGCTGGCTTAAAAAAACTGTGGGAGGGACTTCAGTCCCGATGCCCTTCGCCAAAAAGCGTCGGGACTGAAGTCCCTCCCACACATGGCGTGGGGTCAGTACAGGACGCGCACCCGCAGCGTGCCGGGGATCGCCGACAGCGCCTGCCGCAGCACGTCGGCCTGCTGCTCGGTGGCGGTGACGTCCATCACCACGTAGCCCACCTTGGCGTCGGTGCGCAGGTA